>JAYYDJ010000049.1:0-34238 GCA_036160955.1 Verrucomicrobiota bacterium
GATACAAGCGCATCGTCTCGCCAGCAATGCGTACTTCATAATGATTGCCTTCAATAACTTGACTCCAAATGACTGCCATAGAGCTATGCTGACATTGCCTAAAACTAGAGCAAGCTTGCAGGAGAAACAATTGCCTATCACAATAAAAAGCACTACACTACTGTAATAAAATATTACAAATACTTATCTTTTCAGTAATTTCCAAATCAACTCTTGATTGATAGGCAAAATTCAATCTTACAATATGTAATAATTAATCGTCCCTAACAAGCACTACTTGATTCTATTTTTAAAATCATGATAAGTCGAATTATATCCAAAATACTTATTACTACTGCGATTTACTCCCTACCACTACATGCGGTGAATAAACTACAGGACACGCGCGATGTCCTCGACCAGTGGGTAGAAACAAAACAAATCATTTCAGAAGAACGCGCTGATTGGCGTCTAGAGCAATCTATTCTAGAAGATAGCCAACGTTTGCTTGACAACGAACTAGCCCGACTCACCCAGGCACTTACAGACCTTGAAGCATCCGCAACCGCCGCAGACGAAGATCGCACGCAACTAGCTGCGGAAAAAGAGCTGTTAAAGGCCGCTTCATCTGTAGTCGAAGCTAATATTGGCGGCCTCGAAACCAAAATGAAAGCACTTGTTAGCAGCCTGCCGCAGCCACTAGTTGACAAAATTAAGCCTCTGATGCGGCGCTTGCCCGATGATCCTAACAACACTAAGCTTTCCCTTGGAGAGCGCGTGCAAAATATCGTCGGCATATTAAGCCAAGCAGACAAATTCAACACAACGATCACCCTCAGCAATGAGTCTCGCGAAATCTCCGACGGCAAGGTGATACAAGTCACTACCCTATACTGGGGATTAGCAATGGCTTATTTCGTCGATAATTCTGGTACTTATGCTGGCATCGGTACTCCAAATTCAGATGGATGGGAGTGGCAGGAAATGGCAGATGCAGGACCAAAAATAAAACAACTTCTCGACATCTATGAGGGCTCACAAGAAATCAAATTTGTTTCCGTCCCTGCCCGCGTAAATTAAATTTTCCTCTAATATGTACACTCTACCTAAAAAACTATTTCTGGCTACTGTTGCGACTCTCACATTGTTTGTTACTGCTAATGCACAAAGCTTCGACTCTGCTAGTACTCAAGCGAAACAAGATCTAGACAGTGCGCTCGAGGAACTAAAAATGACGCGAGCGACAATCGCGACCGATAAGATTCCTCTCATACGCAGTGTCTCCACACTTGAGAGTGAGGTTCGTGAGAAACAATCGGAGCTCGATCGTCTCCGTCGCTTACGAGATAATAGCGATCTTGGTCTCAACCGCTTGCGCGACCAAGTCGATGCGATCCAAGCACAAAACGAATATGCCGCTGGCCTGCTCGACGAATTTGTGCGCTCATTCGAGACTCGTATCGATTACAGCGAGCGTCAGCTCTACACCGCTGCCGCAGAAGAAGCGAAGCTGGCACTGGAAGACTCCGACATGAGCCAAGCGGATCGCTTCAACAAACAAATTGATGTCATTGATGTAGCAATTGACCGTCTTGGTAAACTAGTAGGCGGCTACAGTTTCGCAGGTGTCGCGCTCACGCCCGAAGGCAATATAGAACAAGGACGCTTTGCGGCCTTTGGCCCCACTGTCTATTATGCATCTGCACAAACTGAGGTCGCCGGCCTAGCGGTCACCAAGCTAAATGCAGCAGAGGCGTCTATCGCACTGCCTGGCGAAGCATTCAGCGATGGTATTCGACAATTTGTCGAGTCAGGCGAAGGCAGCATTCCAGCAGATGCAACACTAGGCAAGGCGCTGAAGATCGTCGAAGGTAATGACAGCATAGGTGAACACCTTGCTAAAGGTGGCAGTGTGGGTACAGTAATTATAGCACTAGGCCTAGTCTGCTTACTACTTGGTATCTTTAAAGTAAAAGAAATTACCACCTTCAAAACACCAGACCCAGAAAAAGTACTAGTAGTCCTTAGCAGTATGGAAAGCGGAAACACAGTAGGCGCTCAAAAAGCAGCACAAGGGATTGAAGGAATGGGTGGAGAATTACTTCTCACTGGAATCGAACATGCCGATGAAAAACGTGGTACTTTGGAAGAGATACTCTACGAAAAAATATTAGCTGTTCGTCCAAAGCTTGAGCGCTTTCTATCCTTCATGGCACTAACTGCTGCGGCTGCTCCGCTATTAGGACTTTTAGGTACCGTCACTGGTATGATCAAAACCTTTAACTTGATAACTATATTCGGCACTGGTGATGCAAAAAGTTTATCTTCTGGTATTTCTGAAGCGCTGGTCACCACTGAGCTTGGACTCATTGTAGCCATTCCATCACTCATCTTGCATGGATTATTATCTCGTATGGCAAAGCAAAAAATCGGTGATTTGGAGCAAACTGCTGTTGGCTTTATGAATGGTGTCGCGGCTACAAAAAGTAACAATTCTGGATAAAAGATTCTAACTTTTATATCGTAAACAATTAGAGAGAAATCGATTCCGTGCTAGAAATATTGTACAAATGCTGGGGAATATGGATGAGTGGTGGTTGGGTTATGATACCACTAGCATTGTTAGCAGCGCTCATATATACAAACGGTGTACAGTTACTTCTAACACTTAAAACTCAAGCTTCTGAAATGGGCCAAGAAAGTGAGTGGACGCAATGGATTTATAATCCTAAAAGTGCCACTGGTCGAGCCGGAGCTATCATCCGCTATACCCAAGAAAATGTCAGTCAAGCCAAGCACGTGCGCCGACGTTTTGAGGAAATTCGTCAGTCTATGATTCACAATATCGAGCGGCGACTCGTTTTTCTCAACACACTGGTTGCTGCGGCACCGCTCATGGGCCTACTCGGCACGGTCATTGGTATGCTCGGCACCTTTGCGGCCATTTCTAGTGGTGGTGGTTCGGAAACTGCAGCTAAAGTCGCTGAAGGAATTTCAGAAGCCCTCATTACCACGCAAACCGGGCTATTTATTGCTCTTCCTGGTATATTTCTTATTCTAATTGTACGACGCCGTAAGCATGCAATTGAAGCGGCACTTGCTCGGATAGAAGCGATGAGCTTAACAAAACTCAAGCTCGACTAAGCCATCTTATAATTTCCAAATTAATCCTAAGCTATTATGCGACGAAATCTAGCCTCTGACGACCGTGATGATGTAGAGATCAATCTCTCTCCGATGATCGATATGGTATTTATTCTCCTTATCTTTTTTATTGTGACGACCGTTTTCGTCGAAGAGACAGGTGTAGAAGTCAACAAACCAGAAGCTGCTGCTGCTATTCAGCTAGAAAAAAATAGTATTCTTATTGCAGTTACAAAAAATAATAAGGTTATTTATGGAGGCCGCGATATCGGCATCAGTGGCGTTTCTGCCCTCGTTAAACGCCTTACCCTAAATGAAGATATTCCAGTTATTATTCAAGCAGACGAAGGTGCCAGTCACGGTGTTTTCTCTCGTGTTTACGGTGAGGCTAAACTAGCGGGAGCAAAGTCCATCAACTTTTCTACGAAGCGCTGAGTGCGCCCCACTCTAAATACTTATTTTTATCTAGCACTCAATGGCACCGGTTTACCAACCTCCTTCAGGAGATAGTAATCAGACTCGCAGCATAATTATAGGCACCTGTGTCTGCATATTACTTTTTTTAGCGATACCACTGACGCAAATTTTTACTCAATATGAAAAGGCTCCTGAGTCTATCGATACTCTTGAGATCGCTCCCCCGCCCCCGCCGCCTCCTCCTGAGGAACCGCCTCCTCCACCAGAACCTGAAGAAGACGAACCACCACCAGAATTAGATGCGCCTCCACCTCCAATAACGCTGGAGCAGCTGGATATGGCACTTAACCCAGGCACAGGGGGATCACTTTCCGGAGACTTTGCAATGCCTAGTTTTGATGCAAAAAAAGAAGATCTGGGCACGCTAGACATATTTGATATTGGTGATGTAGATGAAAGACCAAAAGCTAGAAAGCAAGGTCAACCTAACTATCCCAGTACAGCAAAACGCCGCGGTCAAGAGGGCTTCGTCATTGTAGAATTTATAATCGATGAATTTGGAAATGTAGTCAATGTTACCGTCAAAAAGTCAAGTGATCCAGTTTTTGAGGCACCCACAATAGATGCCATACGCAGATGGAAATTTACTGCTGGTGAAAAAGATGGTCGAAAAGTCAAAACCCGTACTCGCATCAAAATACCTTACACCCTAGAGTAATACTATTATCGAAAACTAATTTTATTTTCTTACACTAATCATTTCTCCCTCAAGATTATGCATTCATTCAAAATATTACTTCTAAGTACAGCCTTGGTCGCTTCACTAACAAACTTATCACTAAATGGCAAAACAGCGAATAAGTATTCTAGTTCGCAAATGTGGAAAGACGAAAGCTTCGTTAAATCCTTTTTAGGTAGTTATGGATTCTTGGGCGAATATGAGCCGAAGATATCCGACACCGAGAAGACTGTGCTACGTACGTTAATTAATTTGATCAAAGCGAGTCCTAAGGCTGCTATCAAACAATTAGAACCTCAAATTAAACCATCGAGTAGTGCTGCCTTTGACTTTATTCTTGCGAATTTATATTTTCAAGAAGGCAACTTAGCTAAAGCGCAAAAATATTATACTAGTGCCACAAAGAAGCATCCAGAATTTCGTCGTGCGTACAAAAACCTAGGGCTTGTATACGTGCAGGACGGAAATTTCGAAAAGGCAATCCCGACAATTTCTAAAGCTTTAGAGCTTGGCGTTGTCGATGGTCGTGCTTACGGATTATTGGCATATGGTTACTTAAGTGAAGAGAAGTACTATCCCGCGGAAGCAGCTTATCGACAGGCTATTTTGATTCAGCCAAATGTGAAGGACTGGAAAATCGGTCTTGCCCGTTGTCTACTAGAAACCGAGCGCTACACCGAGGCTGTCGCATTATTTGATACTCTACTAAAAGATGAACCAAATAACCCTGACTATTGGTTACTACAGGGCAATGCATACATAGGAAAAGATGAAGTACTTAAGGCTGCACAAAATATTGAAATTGTTCACCGTATGGGTGCTACGGACCTAACAACCCTAATGCTACTAGGTGATATCTACATGAATAATGACTATTCTGACTTAGCCCTTAATGCCTATCTTGCCGCAGTTGAAATGGCAGATCCAAATCAAAGTAAACCACTGGTCCGTGCTGCAGACGTGCTCACACAAACTGGCAATTTTTCACAAGCAAAAGTATTAATTACTTCAATACGAGCAAAGAATGCAACTGTGCTGAGTGATGAGCAGGATTTACGTTTACTCACTTCCGAAGCACGCATCGCCCGCCATGACGGTGACGATGCTACTGCTGTTGCTACCCTAAATAAAATCGTCGAGCGTGATGCTCTAAATGGAGAAGCACTCATTGAACTGGGCAACTACTATGCAGACCAAGATCTTATGGCCGAGGCTGTTACTCGTTACCAGCAAGCTGCTAAGATAGAATCGAGCGAGCGTAAGGCTCTAGTCGCACACGCCCAAGCACTTGTGAGAAAAAATGAATATCGAGAAGCGGTACCACTTCTCAAACGCGCGCTGCAGATTAAAAATGATAGAAATTTAGAAGATTACACCGCACGCGTCGAGCGTGCCGCTAAGGGTCAAAGAAGTTAAGCTATCAGCTGCTACTATCTACAATTTAAAGAACTTACTTAGATAAGGCTTCGGCAGAACATAAGGCGCTTAATTTATCTCGAAGCGCCCCTTTAATCGCTTTTGGATCGGCTAGATTGTCTGCAATGCAATTGACAATAGCGCTACCTACTACAACTCCGTCGGCAGCTTGAGAAACTATCTTAACATGTTCTGGAGCTGATACACCAAAGCCAACTACCACAGGACACTCTGCGTGTTGCTGGATGCTTACAACGCGCGCTGCTATGTCCTCCGACATCGATGCTCGCTCACCCGTCACACCTTCACGAGAAACATAGTAAACAAATCCAGTCGTGGCTGCGCAAATAGTCTGGATGCGAGCATCTGGAGTAGTTGGAGCTACTATAAAGATAGTAGATAATGACAGGGCTTCGCATGCGGCTAAATGAGCCTGTGCTTCTTCAGGTGGCAGGTCGAGGGTCAATATGCCGTCAACACCAGCGTGCTTGGCAGCAGAAGCGTACGCTTCACTGCCTTTCGCAAAAACTAGATTGTAATAGGTATAAAATACAATTGGTATCTCACTAAATGCTCGAACCGCTTGCACAAGCTCAAGTACACGCTCAGAAGTCATACCACTCTCTAACGCTCTTTGGGCAGCTAGCTGATTGGTAATGCCATCAGCCAAAGGATCTGAAAATGGTACTCCTAACTCAAGAATGTCAACGCCACTGTCAATTAAGCTACGACAGGCGGAAACAGAGGTATCAAAATCTGGATCACCGGCACATAAGTAGCCAATAAAACAAGCACGATTTTCTGCTTTGGCTGCTGCAAATGCTTTAGAAATGCGATTCATGTTCTAGGAAATAGCGAAAAGTATACAGTTAATGCGAGACTATTAGCATGAGTAGACTTATACACAGAATTAGTAGATCATACGAAAATTCAGTAAGATCTTAAAATATCAATTTTTAACATAAGCCACACAAAAGGTAAATTAGTCGTATTAGTAAAAAACAGCTCAGCTACAGCTGGTGCCTTATTTCCAATCATCTATAGCTATACTTCCTAAAATATCAAAATTACCATTCTGTTTAGGCTCTATAATAAAACAAATTCCCATCGGCTCAGGGTAAATTCCTGTAACCGCTTCAAAGGGGTCGTCATGCGCGACAATTACAGTATTTTTGTTATTTTTTGGTACTTCTAAAAGATACGGCATCAATCGCCCTTTCATGAGCAGAATCTGTTCGTCAGAGTACGATTCACATGGTAAAAAGTTGAGTGCTTCCTGCTTCTCATAAGAACCAAAAGCAAGCCATGCAGTTTGCCAAGCTCTAAAGTATTGGCTGGTTAGTACATCCCCAACTGGTATTTGGTAATATTCAAAAGCTTCTCCCAATTGAACGGCCTCATGCCAACCCTTTTCACTGAGAACTCTTTGCGTTGAGCCATCATTGACATCAGCACTTACTTGATCCGCATAATCATTTTCGGTAGAGGCATGACGGATATATAAAACTAAGCCGCCTGATTGCATTTTCTCAATTAAAGCTTCCTTCGGCAAATCTGCTGAAGGCATGCGCGCAGATACCTCTAAACATATGTTAAAGAAGCATATCATTGGAATTAATATTGAACTTGTAACTTTCATAAAAAAATTGGAGGTAATTAGTGAGAACTTTGTACTTGTAGATGTGTTTTAATAATATGCGCTTCAGTTTTCACTAGAACAAACATCCGTTTGAATTTTATATTCTACTGAATCTACAAGAGCTTCCCAAGTAGCTTCGATGATATTATCGCTTGCTCCCACTGTGCCCCATGTTTCACCAGTTTGAGTATCTTTGCTTTCGATCTGCACACGAATAATCGCATCTGCACCATGCTGGCTTTCTAAAATACGCACTTTATAGTCGACCAGTTCGACTTGCATAATCTCAGGGAATACTGGAGCAATCGCTTTACGTAATGCTTGGTCTAATGCAGCAACTGGACCCGTTGCTAAAGCTTCCGTACTGTAGGTTTCTCCATCAATACGCACTCGGACTGTCGCCTCAGAGGATGGCTTTGCGGAGGATTCATTACTAACTACTACACGATAGCTAACTAAATCAAAATCAGGCTGCTTGCCTTTTAGAAAGCGACCTAAGAGTAGCTTAAATGATGCATCAGCAGCTTCATACTCATAACCTTTATATTCTAAATTTTTTAATTCAGCTAAAAACTTTTTAAGCTCTTCGCTACGAGGATCTAGATCGACGCCTATTTCCTTTGCCTTCATCATGATACTACTTCGCCCCGACATATCTGAAACTAAGACACGAGAATGATTACCGACTAGCTCTGGTGCAATGTGCTCATAACTATGCTTCACCTTGGCTGCAGCATCCGCATGCACACCACCCTTATGAGCAAAGGCACTGGATCCGACAAAGGGCGCTGTATTGTCGGATGCACGATTTGCCATCTCATCCACAAATAAAGAAAGCTCGCGTAATTTTTCTATGTTTTTACTACAATGCAATTTGTACCCCATTTTAAGGGATAAATTTGGCATCAGAGTCGTTAAATTTGCATTTCCATTTCTTTCACCCACACCATTTATTGTGCCCTGAATAAGAGTCGCTCCTGCTTCTACTCCGGCTAGTGAAACAGCAACACCTAATCCAGAATCATTATGGCAATGTACTCCAATAGCAGTGTCGGGGAAACGTGCTTTCACTTCACCTACTATGGTTTGCAACTGTGAAACTAGCATACCACCGTTTGTATCACAAAGAGTTAAATTAGACGCGCCTCCACGCTTAGCCGCTTCCAAGGTCAGAATTGCATAGCTGGCATTATCACAATAACCATCAAAGAAATGTTCTGCATCATAAATTACCTCACGTCCATTTGAAACTAAAAAGCGTACGGAATCTTCAATCATACGGAGATTCTCTTGTTCTGTAGTGCGCAAAATTTCCGTGACGTGTAACAACCAAGTCTTACCAAAAATAGTGACTACAGAGGTCTTAGCATCCAGTAATAACTTTAGCTGCGTGTCCTCTTCTGCAGCAACCAATGCACGACACGTTGAACCAAAGGCGGTAATTTTTGAATGTTTTAAATCCAGCTTTTCTGCAGCTTCAAAGAATGCCATATCGCGCGGATTTGAGCCAGGCCATCCACCCTCAATAAAATCAATGCCAAACTGATCGAGTTTCTCCGCCACTCTTAACTTTGCAGCTACAGTAAAAGAAACGCCCTCACCTTGTGTGCCATCACGTAAAGTAGTATCGTATATTTTAATTTTTGTGCTCATAAGGAGAAACTAAATTTTCATAAAGTGTGAAGACAACGCTTTGAAGATGGTGGGGCAAACCAAAAGAGACGGCCTAATCTTTATGCAAACGCTTTAAATGACGACCAAACGCATGCATCACTGCTAAGTGAACACGAGCTTGAGTGCTTGCGTAAATCCACCACGGCAAGCGAGGTGCGAAACCATGTATAGAAGCAATTAAACATTCACTTTGTGGGAATAACCTAAATTCCAAACGACCTGGAGGTTCAACAGAACGAGAAAGTAAGCCACCCGTTACATAGAAGGCACATCGACGCTTGTTGTCTACTGTGTAAGGAGTTGGTGTAAGCTCAAGAAGCTTGTAGCGCTTTAAACCAATAAATGTGATCACTCCTTGCGCAGTTTGTTCCACTCGAATCAGGCCGCGGAAAGTCTTCGTTAGCCAAGATGCATATTCTTCTGCCACAGCGCGAGCATCTAACTTAGTCACTAGCGCCATTCGCTGTACAGATCGAACAAGGCGCAATTTACGAATTTGCTGAGTGTCTGTTGATTGGGTCTCGCTACGCGGATTCGCCTTAGGCATCCCCTTATCGTCAACAGATCGAAGGATCGACTGATCGAAATCAACCATAGTTGCTTGTAATTTGTCTAGAAGTGGATTTGGGCGAGCCTTTAAATTATGTCTTAAACTTTCTTGAAGAGGTCCTACTAATGCTGTGGGTACGCCACCAAAAAAAGCGACCCAATGCTTGGATATGCGAAAGCAATTCCACGTAAAGTTAACTATATATATAGGTCGATCAAGTACTCGCGCAGTTCGAACAATAAGTTCTCGATAGCTCATCGGCTCATGACCTCCTAAATCATACACTCCGCCAGCTAATGAACTATCGTTAAAACAATACGCAAAGGCTTCGCATATGTTTTTTATGTCAATTGATTGGGTCATTGAATTTGCCCACCTTGGAAAAAACATAATGGGCAAGCGTCGCACCAAATTGACCAACATCGAGAAGGAGGATCCACCGGGGCCACATATTAGACCCGCTCGCAAAACGGTGACCTTGACCGTGCGGCTACGTAAAACTTTCTCCACTTCGCGCCTACTACGTAAATGGGGCGATAACTCCTCTTCAGTCTCCGGCAAAAGGCCACTCAAATAGATGACATGGCGAAGGCCTGCTGCTTCAGCTGCACGAATAAAGTTATCTGCAAGTAGTAAATCCGTGTCCTCAAAACTAGCTTGTATTAAGCGGCTAGATGGCGCCATTGAATGCACAAGGTAAATGCCAAAGTCACATCCATGCATCGCTTCAGTCAATTTAGGCAGTGAATAAAGATCGCATAATCGCCACTCGGTATTAGCCGAGCTAGATTGAGCTTCCACCACGCTGGTGCTACGAGTTAATGCACGAAAGTCATATTCCTCGCTAAGATAGTCGCGCAGATGCGTGCCAACAAAACCGCTAGCGCCAGCAACCGCGATCCTTGTACGACTATTATGTGACGAATTTGACATCTTAGAAATATGTTAAAGAAAAACTTTCAGCACAAGCGCTGACTGCGCCATTTAAAAGCTAAAAAATGGGATATTCCCTTAATATAAGGGATATTTTAAGGTTTATGTTCGTTAATAGCCGATTAATTTAAGAATCTGTTGGTTAAAATATAATTTTAACAGTAGAATCAAAGTTGAAATACTTTGTTTTACGGTCTTGCAGAATTCGTATTGAGCCCTAATCTCCGCCTCTTTTTTGTAAGTTCAGTGACAAAGTAACAAGTCTTCACTCTTCCAATATTCTATACGAAATACAATTTTAATATCTCCACATTATAATGAGCGACCTATCTAAATACAGAAACATCGGCATCTTTGCTCACGTTGATGCCGGCAAAACAACCACTACCGAGCGTATACTCAAACTAACTGGTAAAATCCATAAGTTAGGTGAAGTGCATGACGGCGCAGCAACTACCGACTTCATGGAGCAAGAGCAAGAGCGTGGTATCACCATTCAGTCCGCAGCCACTACTTGTTTCTGGGATGATCATCGTTTTAACATTATTGATACTCCTGGTCACGTTGACTTTACTGTTGAGGTATATCGATCCTTAAAGGTCTTAGATGGTGGGGTCGGGGTTTTCTGCGGATCTGGTGGCGTCGAGCCACAATCGGAAACGAACTGGCGGTATGCTAATGAGTCCAAAGTGGCGCGATTAATCTACGTCAACAAACTTGATCGTATCGGTGCTGATTTCTACAAAGTTATCGATCAAGTGAAAAAAGTTTTAGGGGCAACTCCCCTAGTTATGGTACTGCCTATCGGTACAGAGAGTGATCTCAAAGGCGTAGTCGATCTTATATCTAGAAAAGCATGGGTTTGGGATGATTCTGGGGACCCAATGAATTACGAAATACAAGAGGTACCTGCCGATATGGTAGAAAAAGTTGAAGAGTACCGTTCTGCATTAATAGAAACAGCTATCGAACAAGATGATGCGGCTATGGAAGCCTACTTGGACGGCACAGAACCAGACGAAGCAACACTTAAAATGTGTGTTCGTAAGGGCACGATCAATCTAGATTTCTTCCCAACTTACTGTGGATCATCCTTCAAAAACAAGGGTGTTCAAAATGTACTTAATGGTGTGGTGGACTACTTGCCCAGCCCGACTGAAGTCAACCCACAACCAGAAGTGGATGCTGAAGGAAATGAAACTGGCGAGAAAGCAATTGTAGATTCTGAACGACCACTACGTGCACTTGCATTCAAAATCATGGATGACAAATACGGCGCTTTAACTTTTACCAGAATTTACTCTGGAAAACTAACGAAGGGAATGTCGGTACTGAACTCCTATACTGGAAAAACAGAGCGCGTTGGTCGTATAGTAGAGATGCACGCAGATGACCGCGAAGAAGTCGATTCAGCTCAAGCTGGAGATATCGTAGCTCTTCTTGGGATGAAGAATACGCAAACAGGTCACACTCTTTGCGATCCTAATAATCCAGCGACACTTGAACCTATGGTTTTCCCAGATCCAGTAATTTCAATCGCTGTAAAGCCGAAGGATAAGGGTCAAGCTGAAAAACTAGGTGTAGCTATCGGTAAAATGGTGGCGGAGGATCCCTCTTTCCGAGTGGAGACGGACGAAGACTCTGGCGAGACCATCCTTAAAGGAATGGGTGAATTACACCTCGATATTAAGGTCGATATTTTAAAGCGTACCTACGGCGTCGAAGCTGAAATTGGTAAACCGCAAGTTGCTTACCGTGAGACGATCACTATTCCTGTTGAAGACAGTTATACACACAAAAAACAGTCTGGTGGATCCGGTCAATTCGCTAAAATTGACTATGTCATTGAGCCAATTATGCCCAGCGATGAGAAGGAAACGAAGAATTTTGAATTTGAATCAAAAGTTGTTGGTGGTAATGTTCCTCGTGAATTCTGGCCAGCGGTAGAAAAAGGTTTTCAATCCTCCATGGAGAAGGGACCACTTGCCGGCTATCCAGCAGTGAGTGTAAAAGTGACTTTAACAGATGGTGCTTTTCATGCAGTGGATTCTTCTGCTGTAGCCTACGAAATAGCTGCCAAAGCAGCTTATCGCCAAACTATGCCCAAAGGTAAGCCTGATATTCTTGAACCTATCATGAAGCTAGATGTTTTTTGTGGCGAAGAAAATATGGGAGATGTAATTGGTGACCTCAACCGCCGTAGGGGTATGATTAAGTCCCAAGAGCCCAGTAATACTGGCGTACGAATAAAGGCGGATGCACCGCTTTCAGAAATGTTCGGTTATATTGGTTCACTACGGACAATGACGTCTGGACGTGGTCAGTTCTCAATGGAATTTTCTCACTATGCAGCTTGCCCTAAAAATGTTGCTGAAGACGTAATAAAAGAAGCACAAGAACGTGAAGCAGCAAAGCGTAAATAGAGCATTATTTGTACGTCAAATTTTTGACTATAATTTTACTACAAAGCCCCGCTCAAAGAAGCGGGGCTTTTTTGGCTATTAATAATCTCGCGCAAGTCCAATTTCAGCGACAGTCAATAGTGAGTATGTTTACGTCCATATTAACCCACCCTGGTGGTGCACATAAAGACGATTTTCTCGCATGCTGCGTCCTGCTTACTCAAGCAAGCGTGCCCATATATCGTAAAAACCCTAGCGAGGATGACCTTAAAGATCCATCGATTGTTGTTGTCGATGTTGGCCTGCAACACGCGTCAGAAATTTATAACTATGATCATCATCAACTTCCCTGTGAACAAGTACCAACTTGTGCACTTTCTTTAGTTTTAAAAGATCTAGGCCTTTATGAAGATGCTCGAGATTTCTGCGATTGGCTCGAAACATCCGAATGGTTGGACTGTCGAGGTCCTGCTGATACTGCCAAGTGGTTGGGTACTGATCCTAATGTGCTAGCAAAACTATACTCACCAATTGATATCACACTATTACGCCGTTTTGCCAGCCAACTAGAACATCATCAAGGAGAACCCATTTGGGAAGTAATGCTAATGATCGGCCAAGATCTGATAGAACACATAAAAGGCTTAAGGAGTCGAATAGACTTTATATCAGAGCACGCTGAAATCTGGAATTTAAAAACTAAAAAGGCACTATTTATGCCTCGAACCGATCCACTCCCCATAGAGCCATCCGCAGGACTGGCTCGTTATCTTTCACAAAATAACCTTGATAAGGACGTTATTGCAATGATCTACCCCGACAGTCGAGGCACAGGATATGGTATGCGCCGCTTCAATGATGACCAAAGTTTAGACTTCACACAAATTAGTTCACAAGAAGACGTCCACTTTACCCACGCGCGAGGCTTCATTGCAAAAACATCGGCTACTACAATAGATCGCTTAGCACATTTACTTCAGCTCGCGTGTAAACAATAACCAATGAACAATAGGAAATAAAAAAAGGAGCCCACTAGTGAGCTCCTTTAAAATTTAAGAGATGTTTGGCTAGAATTAATATTCACCGCCGCCGTATTCACTACCACCGCCTCCACGTCTGTCTCCGCGACCTCCGCCGCCACCGCGACGGTCTCCGCCGAAGTTACGACCTCCGCCGCCACCGCGACGATCTCCGCCGAAGTTGCGACCGCCACCGCTGCGCTCTTCACGTGGACGCGCTTCGTTAATAACTAAAGGACGACCTAGGAACTCTTCTCCATTGAGTGCTTCAATAGCTGTGTCCATACTTTCTTTAGTTTCCATCGTTACAAAAGCGAAGCCACGGGGTCGGCCGGACTCACGATCTTTAACGATGAATACATCTTCTACTCCACCATGAGCTTCAAATAAGCTCTTAATTTCCTCAAATGAGGCATCAAAGGAGAGATTTCCTACATACATTTTTGAATTCATTCTATTTCTTTATCTCTATCTATCTATTCCTGCTCCATTGCCCTGGATGTTCTTAATTGAACTCGATCTATACTAAATATGGAAGTTCAGTATGAACAAATACCCACGCTTTGAAAATTAACAATGATTAGATTATTTCTTCTATGACAGTATTATTGAAAAAAGCAAGTGGTGTTTCAGATGTACTATCTCAGCTAAAAATTTCTAAATAACAACCAAAAGTAATATCACTTAGCTGTAATAATGGTGGGAGCTGCGGGATTCGAACCCACGACCTCTACCATGTCAAGGTAGCGCTCTAACCAACTGAGCTAAGCCCCCGCACCTAGGAGGTGAGGAATAAAGAAATGCAAACATCTTAGCGCAAGAAAAAATTTAAAGTGGATTAATTCTTGCTAACAATTATAATAATGCAAGTTACGCGTATTATAGACCAGAAAGGTCAGATTCACTTTGCATCAGAATCTGGGAGTTTGCTATATAGGATTGAAGGAGACATATACGATGACTTTGAAGTAACCGATGAGCGCATTATCCCAATACGCCGATTAGCACCTATAGTTCCGAGTGCTATTTTTGGAATCGGTCTCAACTATGCGAAGCACGCTGACGAAATGGGACTTGATCGACCGAACTTTCCAGTTGTATTTATGAAAAATCCAGCTGCCATCCAACATCCAGATGCGCCAATAATACTTCCCCGCCACATGAATAGCGATAAGGTCGATTACGAAGCAGAGTTAGCAGTTATTATTGGCCGTCATTGCAAAAATGTAGACAGTAAAGAAGCCCTTAATTACGTATTTGGATATACTTGTGCCAACGATGTTTGTGCGCGTGACTGGCAACCCTTTCATAAGGGTGGGCAGTGGGTTAAAAGTAAAAGCTTTGATACATTTTGTCCTATTGGACCTGTATTAGTTACAGCAGACGAAATTCCTGATCCACAAATTCTTCCAATTCGGGGTATTCTGAATGGTAAAATTATACAGGAATCGTGGACTGGAGATATGATTTTTTCAGTGGCTGAGATTATTTCTTTTCTAAGCGGCAGCACGACACTGCTGCCTGGCACAATTATTCTTACTGGAACTCCGCCGGGCATCGGTATGTCGCAGAACCCCCCAAGGTATCTAAAAGCTAATGAAACATTTGCTGTAGAAATTTCAGGTATTGGTAGTCTGCAAAATCCAGTATATGAAGAAAAATTAATTAACATTTAGTATCTTTTATTCGATTGAAAAACAAAAAAGCCTCTGGGACTAAATCCACAGAGGCTAAAGTGGAGCGAGCGAAGAGGTTCGAACTCTCGACATCCACCTTGGCAAGGTGGTGCTCTACCAACTGAGCTACGCTCGCTAAATTATAGAATCCGCAAGAATCTCAAGCGAAAGATCCATGTCAACGCGTTTTTATGTTTATTTTATGGCTCTATTACTACTTAGAGTTAAATCCATCTGTAACTGTTGTCGCACATTATATGGAATCGGAACAAAATGTGAAGCAGACAATACCTCAGCAACAGAATCACTTAACAGAGCTTCTACTATATAAGCTAGATTAGGAACTTCCGATTTTAGGAGAACAATATAGAAAGAGAGACGAAATGGGTAATCTCCAAAATGTATATTATCATCAGAAGGTTCAAAGGCTGGGGAATCCTGATCTTTAGCTACAGATAAAACTTTTATATATTTATCTTCCGGATTCATAGGAAGTATCGCAATCGCAGCAACATCATTTGAAATGATGGAAAGAGCTGCATTATTTTTGAGCAGATTGACTGTAGACCTAAGTTTACTACCTTCAAAAGCTATGTGCTTAAACAACTCAAGCGATATGCTTCCATCTAATTGTCCTACTATAGGTTTAATGCCTCTATTACCCCATCCACTAAGTCCAATCTCGCTCCATGTACTCAGGCTAAGCTCCTCATGTGAACCAAAAGTGCCGCTTAAACGGTTAATACTTATCTCATCAAGTGGATTATTAACGTTTACCGCTACTATAGAGGTACTGTAAGCAAGTGGGTACAACTGATAATTGTTGCTTAGTTTGATAGATGAACTTGGAATCGCTATTAATGCCATATCCACTTCACCAGCATTAAGCTTATCAAGCGCTGGCAAACTACCGATGCTGTCAATCTTGTATTGTAGATTGTTCTCCTCGGCATGTAACATTAATGTATCTGTTAATGTACCAGCTATTAAATCGGAAACTGCAATACGAACCTCATTAGCATTAGTGGAACACACTAACAGACTGAAAAACAAGAGTAATTTAAGATATAGGCTCATGCCAATCAAAGATTTATTAAATAACGGATTGCTTAAGTATTCATGTCAAACCAATATATATAAGTTCGCTTGCGATGACTCTTACCGAGTAATATCTAACTCGGGCCATTGAATTAATTTTCTGTGTAAGGTACGCCGACTAATACCCATAAGATCTGCAGCTTTAGTACGATTACCATTCGACTTAATTAGTGCGTTACGCAGCAGGCGCTTTTCATTTTCAGATTTACTCAAAGTAGAGTGAACCGATATGCCTAAGTCCTGATTTTCAGAAGTTAAAGTAGAAGGATTTAATTTATAAATAGGGTCCAAGTCATACTCATTTATTTCAGATCCACGCTTTAAAATAACTATATTTTCACAAAAGTTGCGTAACTGGCGAATGTTGCCAGGCCATGAGTAAGCACTGAGCACTGACAAAGCGCTTTCCGTTAGTTTCACAGCGCTAAATCCATTTTGTTCACTAAAATACTGAGTATAGTGCTGCAACAATGTAACTATGTCTTCTGGTCTCTCTCGTAACGGTGGAAGAGAAATGCGAATCACATTTAATCGATATAGTAGATCTTCCCTGAATTCTCCGCGCTCCACCATTTCCTCTAGATTACGATTTGTAGCACAGACTAAACGTACATCCACTTCTAATTGTTTGGAACTACCAAGACGTTCAAAACTACGCGTTTCAAGAAAACGCAAAAGCTTTACTTGTATAGATGCATCAATTTCTCCTATCTCATCAAGGAACAAAGTTCCAGAGTCGGCAGCCTCAAAACGACCGATCCGGCGCTCTGTTGCACCGGTAAAAGCACCCTTTTCATGACCAAATAGTTCACTTTCTAACAGGTTTGTCGCTAATGCTGCACAATGTACCGGCACGAAAGCTTTGCGTGAACGATCGCTATTTTGATGAATTGATTGCGCAAATAATTCCTTACCAGTGCCAGTTTCACCCTCTAATAAGACTGTAGCCTTTGATGGTGCAACTAGCTTAACTTTATCCAATACTTCGACCAATCTAGGCGAACTTCCGACTATACCAGTAAAGCTATATTTCTGCTCTAAGCGCTCCTGTAATTGAACATTTTCACTCTCAATTGAGCGCGTTTTTAGAGCTCGCTTAATTACAATCTCGAGCTTCTCAAGGTTTACCGGTTTTGTTAAGAAATCGAAAGCGCCCCTGCGCATCGCTTCCACAGCAGTCTCCACATTACCATAAGCAGTCATCATAATACAAATAGGCTGATTTGGAAGCACCAATGCATGATCAATTACTTTGAGTCCTGATTTCCCAGCCATACGTAAGTCAGTCAAAACAACATCAAAAGTTTCTGCTTCCAACAAGTTGAACGCTTCCTCTGCGCCAGATGCCAGATAAACATCATAAGTATCCTCGAGAGCTAAACCTAGCCCCTCACGGGTATTTTTCTCATCATCAACGATTAATAAGGTTGTGGGCATGTGAGACAAATAGACACAATCTTAATAAAAAATCAATACTAGGTTTTTTGCGAAACTTTTTACTTTCGTTCTTGTCGTTGACAATTGACCTGCAATTAAAAAATTTTTCGTAAACTATAAGCATAATACATGAGTCAACAAAATATGTCTAATCAAGGTATCCCAGATACTATTAATTCGCTGGATTGGATCCAAAAACTACGTAACGAAATAGGTCGTGTAATTGTTGCACAAAATTACCTTATCGACCGCTTGATCGTCGGCCTACTTGCCAGTGGGCATGTTCTATTGGAAGGCGTTCCTGGATTAGCAAAGACTCTAAGCATACGAACTTTAGCAAAGGCAACAGATGCTGATTTTAAGCGCATCCAATTCACTCCTGATCTACTCCCAGCGGATGTTATTGGTACACTTATCTTCAACCCTAAAGAGAGTTGCTTTGAGACCCGCAAAGGCCCGATTTTTGCGAATCTCATTCTTGCAGATGAAATTAATCGTGCGCCTGCCAAAGTACAAAGTGCATTACTCGAAGCGATGCAAGAGCGACAAGTTACCTTAGGGGAGCAGACCTATAAACTTCCAGAGCCATTCTTAGTTTTAGCAACTGAAAACCCAATTGATCAAGAAGGCACTTACCCGCTACCTGAAGCACAGGTAGATCGCTTTATGTTAAAAATTAAAGTTGATTATCCGAAAAAGTCAGAGGAACGAGAGATACTCGACCGAATGGCGTCAACAACCCCAAATATGGAGGTCAATGCAGTCACGACGCTAAAAGAAATTCAAGATGCACGAATGAAAGTTAATGATATTTACATTGATGAGAAGATTAGAGATTACATCGTTAATTTAATTTCAGCAACTCGCCACCCAAGCGAATACAAATTAAAAATTGATAAGTACTTACAATTTGGAGCCAGTCCTCGCGCCACTATAAGCCTGACGCTTGCAGCGAAAGCTTGGGCAATCTTACAAAAGCGAGCTTATGTAGTACCACAAGACATCAAAGAAATCGGTATGGATGTGCTACGCCATAGAGTGATACCAAGCTATGAAGCAGAAGCAGAAGATATCTCTAGCGAAGACTTAGTTCAAAGTATTTTTGAAGCAGTACCTGTTCCTTAAAACCTTATTATTATGCCAGCGATTCGCTAATTGCTAGAGATTGCTTCATAGTACTCATAACGTGAACTCGTCCGATATAATTAATAAAGTGCGTCGCTTAGAAATTCGTACTCGAAGTCTGGTGACCGATTCTATTAGTGGAGCCTACCACAGTTCATTTAAAGGAAGAGGAATGGATTTCGAAGAGGTACGTGAGTACTCTTTAGGCGACGATGTGCGCAGTATCGACTGGAACGTTAGCGCTAAAATGGGCAAGCCATTCATTAAAGTGTTTCGCGAGGAGCGTGAACTCACCCTAATGCTCGTAATTGATTTAAGTGCTTCTGGAATCTTTGGATCTGTTAAACAAAGTAAGCGAGAATATGCCGCAGAAATTGCAAGTGTTCTTGCATTCTCAGCTACGCTTAATAACGACAAAGTTGGTCTTTTACTCTACACAAATGAAGTTGAGCACTACATCCCACCAAAAAAGGGTCGAAGTCATATCTTGAGACTTATTCGTGATATATTATTCTACGAGCCACAAGGCCGTGAAACCAATCACAGGGCAGCCTTAGATTACTTAAATCGTGTACAAAAACGTAAAAGTGTCGTCTTTCTAATTTCTGATTTTTTACAAACTAACTCGGATACTTTCTCTAAACTTGCTCTCACAAACCAGCGGCATGACCTAATCAGTATTGCTTTAAACGATCCGCGAGAAAACAAAATACCTAATGTTGGATTGATTACTCTCGAAGATGCAGAAACAGGTGAACTTATCGAAGTAAATACAGCTGATTCGAGCGTGCGTGAGCGCTACCAAAATCAAGCTAATCAACGGCGGTACTTATTTAATAAACAAATGCTCCAGAAAGGTCTAGACTACGTAGAGATCGGTACCGACCAACCCTACCTCGCACCTCTTCGTCAACTTATGGCAAGGCGCGCTTCACGTCACTAGTACTATGCCACTAAAAAATATTCACTCTGCTTCGAATGGTCCACTTGGTAATCTGCCGACAACTAATCCTCTACCTGAGTTGCCAGAAGGTCCATCACTGGAAAGATTACGAGCGCCCATAGAGATTATGCAGTTAGGAATATGGCAGATTACTCTCCTGGTAACAGCTACTGTACTAATTCTTGGCTTACTGCTGTATTTGTTTTCTTGGCGCTTTAGAAAAAATTCACTAAAGAGCGTTGAATCCGATTGTTTCGAGGAGTCACTTCAGGTTTTAAATGCTATAAATCCAGACACTAATAGCTCAGATTTAGCAGCAGATTTATTAGATGTGGTATACATATTTTTAAAGTGCTCGTATAAAATTACAATTAGTGATGGCAGTCATGAAAATATTATCCGCCAACTTAAGGTCGCTGATTACCACTCTCAGAAACTACATAAATTTTGGGAAATATGCAATCATGCAAAATTTAGCCAAGTATCACTGGATTTAAAAGCGCGCACAGAGTTAATCGATATGGCAAAAGAAATTATCGAAGAACTGCAGTCATCACTACAGGAGAAATCAAGATAATGGAGTTTTTTCATTTCAAAGATCCCGCATTTTTATGGTTACTGCTTAGTTTACCTTTTGTCGCGTTTTTGTTTGGAAAATCAGGTCCTGAAGCATCTATCCAATTTTCCAGCACTGCTTTATTTAAAGGAATCAGTCACTCACGACGCAGTCGACCAGGCGTCTGGCTACTTATGATTCGATTATTCATACTTGCCTTTATTATTGCTGCCCTTGCAAGGCCACAATTGGGGAAAATGAATGAAAGTACAAATGTTGAAGGTATCGATATTGTATTAACACTCGACCTTTCTGGTTCTATGCGAGCTTTGGATCTATCCACGCAGGACAATGTTGTTACTCGTCTAGATGCCGCTAAAAACGTAGTTCGCGAATTCATTGATCAAAGACCACATGATCGTATTGCCTTAGTCGTATTTGCAGCAGATGCCTATGTTGTGAGTCCACTAACCTTAAATCATAACTGGCTCAAAAAGAATTTACAGCGCCTAGAACTAGGTGAAATCAATGGAGGAGGCACTGCAATTGGTACTGCCCTAGGTGCAAGTGTGAATCGCCTCCGTGATCATGAAGCTAGAAGCAGAATCATAGTTCTTTTGACCGATGGCGAAAACAATGCTGGCACTATTTCTCCAATGGGTGCAGCAGAGGCGGCTGCCTCCTATGGGGTTAAAATCTACGCGATTGCGACAGGTCAAAAAGGAACTGTGCCAGTCGCTGAAACGGACCGTGATGGGCGCATTATACGAGATGATAAAAACCAACCTCTTTACAGGGGACGCAAAGATAAATCCAATTACGACGAAACTGAATTAAGTGAAATTGCGAGCCTAACTGGTGGTCAATTTTACAGCGCTAAGCGTGGTGGTGAACTAAAAAAGATTTACGATGAGATTGATGCTCTCGAAAAGACCGAAGTAGAGCTACGGAGTTACGCTAGTTTTACAGAACTATTTATTTGGCCTTGTTTCATTGCTCTACTCTTACTCTTACTCGAACAAAGCTTAGTGAATACTCGTTATCGAAGATTACCATGACCTTTGCATCCCCAATTTGGCTATATATTGCAGTGCTATTAATTGTCGCTTTTAGCTTACTTCTTGCCTATGGACTAAAGAAGCGTGATTGGCTACTAGGCCGTTTTGCTGCGGAGCGTTTATTACTTAAATTAACCACTCAAACCAGTCAAAAAAGGCTTCTGCTTAGAGCATTATTCATATTAATAGCAGTCGCTTTTATTGGTATTGCATTAGCACGCCCTCAATATGGCGTAGAGTGGACCGAGCGCAAAGCACGTAGCCTAGATATTGTCTTTGCCCTCGATAGTTCAAAAAGTATGTTAGCGACGGATCTTCGACCCACACGATTAGATCGAGCAAAACTCGCCATTTTAGACCTTGTCGAGCGACTAGAAAGTGACCGAGTCGGCCTTATTGTGTTTGCCGGAAGTGCTTTTTTACAAACTCCTCCAACACTTGATTATTCTGCTTTTAGAGAAAGTTTAGCCAGTATTGACCCCGAAGTTATGACACTGGGAGGCAGTAATTTAGGCAGCGCGATTAAGGAGGCAGCTAAAGCATTTCCAACCGATAATAATGTTAAGATCGTAATCTTGTTAACTGATGGAGAAGACCTCACTGGAGAGGCGCTTAAGGCTGCTGAAAAAGTCACTAATGAGGGTATAAAAATATATACAATTGGCATTGGTACGAAAGAAGGTGAATACCTGAAAAATCGTACAGAAGACGGGAGTGAACGCTTTGTCCGAGATACCCAAGGCCAACCTGTACGTAGCCAGCTCGATGAGCTCACCTTAAAAGAAATAGCCAACATAACAGAAGCTAGTTACTGCCAGCTTAACGACCAAGCGCTCGAACAACTCTTCGATTCTGTGATCGCTAATCTAACTAGAAAAGAACGTGAGTCTGAATTACAAGAGCTACCTATCGAACGTTATCAGTGGGTACTAGCCATAGCATTTATGTTTCTGCTTTTAGAAATGGCAGTGCTTCGTCGTAAGCGAATGAAAAATATGGCTATAGTCCTCATATCTAGCCTAATTTTTATGCCTGGAGAATCTAAGGGCGCTGGCGAGGTACTAGACGACCTATCAAATAGCATGGCATTAAGTGCCCATTTAGAGGATAAGAATGAATCGCTGAACCGCAAACCAAGCGCACTAGATGCTCGCAAAAATTTTAATGCTGCTCACCAAATGTTAACAGAGGGAAACTACGCTATCGCAGAAAAAAGTTTAGCTGACGTAGTCCGGTCAACTACCGATCTTCCACTACAACGAGATGCATTGTACAACATGGGGCATTGCACTTTTCAGTTAGGAGAAACGGCCTATCAATCACAAAATTATGAAGAGGCAATTAAAAATTGGAAGGCTTCCGAAGAGCTGTTTAATTCAGCTAGCCAGATCGATACAACCGACCTTGCCGCCAAACAAGATGCCGAAGATGTACGCTTGCGTAGAGAAGCATTAGAGGCGTATTTAGAACAGCAGCAACAGCAACAGCAACAGCAGCAACAGCAGAGCCAAGAATCCGATAAGAACGAAGAAAATAATCAATCACCTGAGGATTCTAATAATTCAGAACAGTCCAAAACTCCTACGGGTGAAGCTGATAACAGTACAGAAAGTACCCAGGAAAATGAACGTCAAGAGCAAGATCAGCAGCAGCAACAAAACTCTAATGAAGATGCATCCACACAATCCTCAATGGAGGATCAAGCACAAGCAGATTTAGAGCAGCAAAATAATCCAACCTTGCCCGAATCCAGTACAGATTTTTCCGAGGACATGCCTCACAATGAGCTAGCTAATGAATCGCAGGAGCAAGAACAGACATCGACTACTGCTCCTGAAAATGACAGTACTAGTGCAGCACAAGAAATGAATAATGCAGATGAAAAAATTATAGGTATGAATCTATCGGAAGCTCAAGATTTACTCGATAGCCTACGCGGCAAAGAGCGCCTTCTCCCATACACTGAAACCTCTCCATCCAAACAACGCGACGGTCGCGACTGGTAGTTATAATGCGATATAAAAAAGCCACATTTCTTACGCTACTTTGTTTACTTAATGCTGTTTCATCATTAGGTGAAATCACTATCAATGCTCGCTTTAATCCAGCAGTAATAGCGCTCGGTGACCGTGCACAGTATATAGTTGAGATAATTGATTCGAGCGACAAATCGATGCCACAACCTGAGTCAGTTCAGCCGCTACCTATTCCTATTGTTCAGGAGCTCAATCTGGTCAATGGGCGCATATCGAATAGCTCGCAAACAAATTACATAAATGGCAAAGGGCAGTTTTCTAATACACAAAGTATAATTTATGAGGTTCGTATTAATCGAACCGGAAACTATACAATTCCAGAATATAAGTTCAGCTACAAAGGAGAAATGCAAACTGTAGAAAGTGCTTCACTTTCCGTGCTTGAACGTGGAGCTGATGCTGCTCCCACACAAGGGGAGATGCTCTTACTAGATGCTGATTTACCAGAATCGATGTACATTGGACAAAGTTATGAAACGACCCTCAATCTCTATGTTGAGTCAAGTATTAGTTTAACTGGTATAAGTGGATATGAACAGCAAGCAGACAGTTATGCCGTACGTGAATTAGATCTAAATGCAAGGACTGAAAGCATACAAATGATAGATTCTCGGCGCTACCGCGTGCTTTCATGGCCACTAGTTGTAACACCAATAAAAACTGGGCAGCAACCCCTTGATTTCACTTTCACAGTCTCTGTTCGATCGCCGCAAAGTAGAGACCCTTTTAATATACTTAGTCCCTTTGGTGGCAGCCTTTTTGATAATTTGGTTGGAAGAAGCGAAGTCTTCGATGTAAGTTCTGACTCTTTATCGATTGATGTAAAAGCACTACCAAAGCTAGGACAACCAGATAGCTTTTCGGGAGCCATTGGAGATTTTAATTTGCAGGTCTACTCAGACTTACAATCTATAAAAGTTGACGAGCCTATCATGCTCTCGGTCGAAATCAGTGGCCGTGGAAACTTTGACCGAATTCAAGAACCACCCATTGAAAAGACGTCCGAGTGGCGAAGCTACAGTCCTGAGGTAACCTTCCAGTCAAAGAACGAGCTCTCACTAGAAGGAACGAAGCGCTTTGATTATGTCTTCATAGCCCGCGAATCTGGACAACTACAATTACCTAAAATTGCATTTTCATATCTCGATCCACAAACTGGAGAATATACAGAACTCATTAGCCCTCCGATAAAAGTTGAAGTAAGCCCCAATCAAGAAGTTCAAAATAGTGAAATTTCCGCGCCCGTGGAAGTGCTAGTTACGAATAAAGATGATGGCAGCTTGCAGTTGACCCGATCGCTAAGCCCAGAAGAAGCGCTGCTTACTTTGGCATACAGGCAAAAGCAGCCTCCATCAAACTCTACTTCGATACTGGGCTCACTGAATTATTATTTGGGAAATGTGCTGGCTTTTATTATATTACTATTACTCGGACTGCACTTACGAAAATGCTGCAAACTGAATAGCGACCCAGTCTACGCTCTACAACACGCAGCAAATAAAGAATTTAAAAAAGTATTTTCTGCATCGCTTAAATGCAAAGATATGAAAGATTTTTACCAGCAAGCTTTACTAGCATTGCGCTTAGCTGCTACACGAAAAACTGGGATTAGTTTTCGCAACGCAACAGGTAATCAAATAAAGGAACTAATCACAGACAAATCCATACAAGAGATTAGTAATGAATTCTTCTCCACAGCCGACGCTATTCATTTTTCTAAAACCCCTACTATGGCAGATCTAAAAATCGCCCGTGATCAACTTAAAATAATTTTGAAAAACTTATAAACTGATGAAATCGCTCTTTTACATTTTCTTCGTGCTTATTATAGCCAAACTAACATTCTTTAGTAAGGCGCTATACGCAGATTCATTTCTACAAGGTATTACAGCATATGAGTCAGAAAACTACGAGCTAGCACTTATTGAATTTGAAGCTGCCATAAAAGACAGCCCATCTGCAGCAGCGTACCACAATTTAGGTCTTACTTACTTAAAGCTTAACCAGCTCCAAGATGCTATATGGCATATTGAAACTGCGCTTCGCTTAGATCCCTATAATGATCAATATGCTTTTAAGCTTAGTACTCTTAGAGAACAACGCCTGGGTATTTATGGAGAACCGATACCAAAATATTTAAAATTCGCTCGATTATTACAAATCAACCAGTGGATCGTAACATGCACGATTAGTGCCTGGATATTATTAGCAGTGATTCTAATGCCTAAGTTTACTGGATATTCGAGTGGCGCAGTTCTTAAATTACTACTGATTCTAAGTTGTGCCACACTACCCGTAGGCATTACCGCAATAATCATTAATAGCAGGGCTCAAGCAAGCGGAATTATAATCGCAGATGCCCCCATCGAGCTGCGATCAGCGCCGGCTAGCGCCGCACCTCAAACCGGTAGTGCTCGTTCGGCAGAAAGAGCGAACATTATTGATTATCACAACGAATATATAAAGGTCAAAACTGAGGGTCAGGCAACTGGATGGATCCCTAAAAAAGCTTTTAAAAGCTTTTAAACATCGAATACAGATGCTTGATTTTAAATAATATAGCCCTAACTTGTACACTTTTTAAATAACCCTACTCCACAAACGAAACAAAACTATGAGTCAAAAGACAGCTGCTCCTGAGCGCCACGAATTCCAAGCCGAAGTAAAACAGGTACTCGATATCGTCGTTCATTCTTTATACACAGACAAAGAAATCTTTGTGCGTGAGTTAATCTCCAATGCATCCGATGCTACAGAAAAACTACGCCATACACAAATCACTGAAAAGGAGATATTTGATGCAGACCTCGATCTCGAGATTCAGGTGACCTCTGACGCAGAGGCTGGAACGATCACTATCAGTGACTCTGGTATAGGAATGACTCGCAGTGAATTGATAGAGAATTTGGGTACAATTGCTCACTCAGGATCCAAGCAATTTCTTAATGCTCTTAAAGAATCTGGAGAGCGTAACGAGAACCTTATTGGTCAATTTGGTGTTGGGTTTTACTCTGCTTTTATGGTGGCAGACAAAGTAGATGTCTACACGCGCAATTGGCAAAATGACGGAGAAAGTCTCCATTGGTCAAGTGATGGTTCTGGTGCTTATGAAATTGCAGTTGTCGAAAACGAACGACGTGGAACACGTATCCTTATTCATCTGAAAGACCAGTACAAAGATTTCGCTAAAAAGGATCGCTTAGAAGTTATCATTAAAAACTACTCTGCCTTCGTGCAGTTCCCGATTAAGGTAGAGGGAGAAGAGCTCAATACAGTACAAGCTATTTGGCTTAAAAATAAGAGTGATATCACAGAAGAAGAATATAAAGAATTCTACAAGTTTCAGGCAAATGCATATGATGAGCCGCGCTTTTGGTTACATTTTTCAGCGGATGCTCCCTTAGAGATCAATACACTATTGTATGCCCCTACTGAAAATATGGAAGGCTTTGGCTTTGGGCGAATGGAACCAGGAGTATCTCTTTACTGCCGTAAGGTCCTTATCGACAGTGACCCTAAGAATTTACTGCCTGATTGGTTGCGGTTCGTACGTGGAGTGGTCGACAGCGCAGATTTACCGCTCAATATTTCGCGCGAATCGATGCAAGACAGCACGCTCATACAGAAGTTAAATAAGGTAATTACCAAACGCTTCTTAAAATTACTGGAAGAAAAGGCTAAAAAAGAGCCAGATGTATACGATGATTTCTGGGCGAAATTCGGTTTATTTCTAAAAGAAGGTGTTACCACTGACTTCACGCACCGAGATCAACTCTTAAAGTTACTTCGCTACGAATCTTCGTACACCGAAGAAGGTAAAACTACGAGCCTAGCTGATTATCTCTCCCGCGCAACAGAAGGGCAAAAAGAAATATTTTACCTTTCTGGAACCAGTCGCACAGCAATAGAAAGTGGCCCGTATTTAGAAGCTTTTAAAGCACGCAAGATTGAAGTCTTGTACATGTTTGAACCCGTCGACGAATTCGTCATGAATCACGCTCGAAGTTTTGAGGAGAAAAATTTCGTTTCTGCAGATAGTGACGATATTGATTTAGATGCCATCGCCCCTGAAACGGACACTGACAAAGAAGTTGCTCTAGACAGTACTGAAAGTAATTCCTTATGCACATTCATCAAGGAAAAATTAGGAAATCAAGTTAGCGAGGTCACTGCAAGTGAGCGTCTCGTTGGCAGTCCTGCAATGATTGTTAGTGGTGATAAAATGATGACTGCACAAATGCGCAAGATGATGAAAGCCATGCAACAAGATGGCGGTATGATGGGGGGAGAACCTCCCGCTAAGCTACAAATTAATCCACGACATCCACTCGTTAAAAACCTCTTTAATTTAAGTACTAGTGATAACGAACTTGCTGGTATTATTAGCTTACAAATTCTAGATAACGCCCGCTTAGCGGCTGGTTTACTTGAAGACTCAAGCACTATGGTGCAAAGAAACTACGATATTCTAGAAAAACTCAGCGTAAACACTGCAGCCAAAAAGAAAGTAGCCAAAAAGAAAGTAGCCAAAAAGAAAGTGGCTAAAAAGAAAGTGACTAAAAAATCAGCAGCCAAAAAAACTAAACCCAAAAAGACGAATTCTTAAAGATATAAAATCCGTCAGATCTTACGATATTTATGCAGTAGATCTTTTGATAAGTGGCAAGGGTCATTCGGCATTCGCATCAAGCGATCTTGGTGCTTCTTATGACTTTTTACATAGTTATCTAAGGGCAGCACTTCAACCGCTATATTTGGGCTATCCTCTCTATGCTCAATAAACTCTCTTGCAATATGTAGGTGAGTCTGGCTTCTACTATAAACTCCTGTTCGGTACTGCCTTCCTGAGTAAGGTCCTTGCTTATTAATACTATATGGATCAATGATTTCAAAAAGGTGACTGATTAAATTGTTTACAGATAACTTATCTGAATCAAATAAGATGCGGACACATTCTGCGTATCCGTCGTATGCGCCATCAATCGACTGCGAACTTCCGTTTGCGCGGCCTGCTTCAGTTGAAATAACGCCAGGAATATAGCGAAAAAACTCCTGTACCCCCCAAAGACATCCACCGGCAAGATATATTTCTTGATTGTTATTTTGCGCCATCATCTAAATTTGAGCATGAATAATAATAATATGACTTTTTAAGTAAATTATAGGTTTTGACCAATGGTTCATAACGCTTCAATGCTCCATATATTGTTAACTTAATTCTTTAAATAGTTAACAATTGAATTTATGTATGTATATATAAATCTTATAAGAATGCTTACAAAAACAAGCTCACTAATTTACTCTATTGCGATTGTTGCACTCGCTACATGTCTTTGCCATGGCGAATCTCCAAAAGCGCAGTACAGGAGTGAAAATGATTCAATATATACCCTACCTACCCTAACTGTAAAAGGCCAAGAAACTGCCAATATTAGGCCAGCGACAACATTTGAGTCAGTAGTATCGAATTTAGATTTTGATCCACGCATGGACTTTCAGTCGCGAAATATGGCAGAAGCTCAGGGCGATATTAATATTCGTGGAGGTATCTTTGAGGGTACAGGTATTAAAGTAGGAGCTGCCACACTGATAGACCCACAAACTGGACATTACACTACAGAATTACCCATTGCCCCAGAAATGCTTAGCGAGGGAGGGGTTTATACGGGCGCAGAAAATGCACTTGGCGGTTTTAATAGTACAGCAGGTACCATTGCACACCAATGGAGCCGAATTGTAGATGCTGGAAGTACCACCATCGGAGGAGGCAATAACAGTTTGAATTTCCAACGCATCCATCACGCCTTTAAACATGATTTTACCAAATCTCCGGAATGGACATGGGGAGCTGAATTCGAATATTCACGTTCGGAAAGTAACGGTACTATAAAATATGGAGACCACGCTTTTAATCGTTCCTCAGGACGGTTCCAACTAATCGGACCCAACTCACAAACCGATTTCTTTGCTGGCTACCAAGATAAGTTTTTTGGATGGCCAGAACTTTATGCGGCTCCATTTGGCTCCAATGAAACAGAAGATTTAATTACACAGCTTTTTCTAATCAACCACAAGTGCACATACGCAGCAGAAAAAAGCTATTGGGAGTCAGCTATTTATCACCGAATTAATTCGGATCACTACATATATAATCGATCAGCTCCAGATCCAGATAAGCCATACTTACATAAATCCAAGATTACCTCTATTGCGCTATCTGGATTTCACTCGATCAATGAAGCCACAGGAATTCACTATGCGTCACAATTAATGAGTGATACTATTGATTCAAATTCACTTACCTTTGGTAACTTTAATTCACGCACAAATTACAAGCTTAGTGTTCTTCCTAAATATACATTTAACCTAAATAAAATTGATAATTTAACTCTTCGTGCTGGTGCGAGCTACGACGGCGATAATCGTAAGGGAAATGAGCTTTCTATTATTAGTGACCTGATATGGGAGAAAGTTGATTCTAACGGTGACTCGCAAAGCATTTACCTCTCTTATTCGGAAGCAAGTAAATCGACTGGGTACACTGCACTAAATAGCAACCCTAATGGATACCTTTTTGCAGGTAATAACGCTTTGAGTCGTGAAAGGAGTAATAATTTAGAGCTTGGCAGTCAGGTTAATAAACGTGAATGGAGATTTGAAGGTGCTGTTTTTTACCGCTGGGATAAAGATCTTGTCGACTGGACTTTTGGCTCGAACGAAAATAACCGTGAAGCTAATGCTGTAGACATCGATACATTTGGTATTGAACTAATCGCTTCAAAGCGCTGGCACACGCTAGAAACAATTGCTAGCTATACATTTTTGGACAAGAAAGAAGATTATGGTGATGAGGAAATTAAGGGCAGCTTTTACGCGCTAAACTTCGCAAACCACAGAATAACCCTGGGGGCTATATGGACACCCAATGATATGGTAAAAGTGAGATTAGACAACGAATGGCGCTCGCAAGCGGATAACCCAGCGCGCACCAGTGGTAGTCAAGCACTCTACACAAATATTAGTTTAAGTATCTTCCCACCTAAGCACGATAAACTTGAGCTTTTTGTAACGCTAGATAACGCATGGGATGAGGACTACCAAGAAGTGCCAGGTACGCCTGGTCGAGGCGATCAAGTCTCTTGCGGAGCAACCTACCGTTGGTAGTACTTATAAAAGCGCTGGCTTCACTTTACTGCTCGCATGATTTACTTAGCCTTCGTCTCTGTTCTTTGGGCATTCTCCTTTGGCCTGATTGGTAGTACACTAAGCAATGTGGATACATTCTTTGTTGCTACTATGCGCCTATGTTTTGCTACCCTAGTATTGCTACCATTTTTTCGCCCAAAATTACTTGGAGTTAAAAACTGTTTCCTTCTATGCATATGCGGATCGATTCAATTTGGCCTCATGTACACCTGCTACATGAAAGCCTATCAATTTCTTCCATCACACCTTGTAGCGCTCTTCTCGATTTTCACACCAATGTATGTTGTTTTCATACACAGTATTCGTCAGCACGAGTTTTCTTCTAGGTATCTTTTAGCCGCCACTTTTTCAGTAATTGGAGCAGCTATAATAAAAGTGCAAGGCACTCCTAGCGGAGATATCTGGATTGGATTTGCACTCATGCAAGTAGCAGGAATTTCCTTTGCATATGGTCAGGTTGCCTACCGAGACTGGAAACGCTCCCACCCTTCGATCGATGACTTAGCAGTTTTTTCTATACTTACCTTAGGAGGAGCACTTTGTGCAGGCACTTTTAGTTTATTTTTTTCTCGTACAGAGTATCTAGCCGTCAGTGCTGCTCAGTGGCAGGCAATTATATACCTCGGATGTATTGCTTCAGGACTTGGGTTTTTTCTATGGAATAAAGGGGCCACACTGTCAAATGCTGGCGAACTAGCTGCATTTAATAATGCAGTTGTTCCGCTTGCTGTAATTGTATCTCTATTCATTTTTAAAGAGAGCCAGTCACTTGTACCCGAAGACTTATTTAGGCTACTGACAGGAGGATTTTTTGTGACCACTGCTGTTATAATTGCAGTCAAAAAGCGTGCGTAAGGAGTGAATATCTCTATAGCTAAGATATTATAATAAAGGTATTTACCCCTCATTATTTGTCCGCACGAAGTTGGCGAAGTGCCTCGTATGTTGCGATTCCAGCAGCAGTCGATAAATTTAATGATCGCAACTCATTATTTATATGCGGAATGGTAATTCTATGACCCGCTAATTGCTCATGCAACCACTCTGGCGCTCCGTGCCCCTCGTTACCAAAAACAAGTCCATCCTCATCTTCATAAGTAACATCCCAGTAAGCATTATTTGCCTTTGTAGTAAAAAGCCATAGGCGATTAGGAGCGAGTTTAGTTGCCATAAAAGCCTCCCAAGAGTCGTGGTGATGTATGTCTAAACTGTGCCAGTAATCCATGCCACTACGCCTTAAATGCTTATCACTAATTGACAACCCTAGAGTATGAAACAAAGGCAAACGACAAGCGGTAATAGAGCATAAGCGACCAATATTTCCGGTATTTTGTGGAATTTCTGGATTAAATAAAATAATATGTAGCATATAATTTAGACCCTATTGATTACTGCTATTTCGTTGTTAAATGAATGCTAAACGATGATAAATTTGAAGATATATTAATCCATAATAACAATAAAAAACCGAAGGTCTCCTCTTCGGCTTTTTAGAAATATTTAATTAAGGAAAATTAGTTGGATTGTTTCGCTGCGCTATCAATTAAACTAATAAAAGAGTTAGCTTTTAATGCGGCGCCACCAATTAGACCACCATCAATATTAGCTTGCGCTAGCAATTCATCAGCATTTTCCGGCTTCATGGAACCACCGTATAAAATGCGAATTTTTTGAGCTGCTGATTCGCCCATTAAATCGGTCAGCATAGCACGAATTTCTGCATGCACCGCTTCCGCCATTTCAGGCGTAGCAGTCTTACCGGTTCCGATTGCCCAAACAGGCTCATAAGCGATGACTAAAGAATCAGCGCAATCCGCACCTAAAGAAGCAAGACCTCCCTCCACTTGAGATTGAATCACCGCTATCGTATGGTCTGCTTCGCGTTGTTCCAGAGTCTCCCCAACGCAAACAATCGGCTTTAATCCACCTTGTAGAGCAGCTACAGTCTTTTGATTGACCAAGTTATCCGTTTCACCGAAATATTCACGTCGCTCCGAGTGGCCTAATATGACGTACTCAACCTCGAGGGATCGTAGCATCTCAGCAGAAATTTCTCCTGTATATGCACCTGCAGCCTCCTGATGCATGTTTTGTGCACCTAGCGAAACCTGCGAACCGCTCACCGTACGTGAAACCGCATCCAAAGCTGTAAATGTAGGGCTCACACAAATATCTACCGAAGAATTTTGGCTGACTAGTTCGACAACCTCTTTTGCTAAGGCTGCACTTTCGGTAGCTGTCAGATTCATCTTCCAGTTACCAGCGATTAAGTAATTACGACTCATAGTAGTTGATTTTAATTTTTATAAAGATGAAATGATGATTAATTTTGATCTAAAGCAGATACTCCCGGCAACTCTTTACCCTCAAGAAATTCAAGGGATGCGCCACCTCCGGTGCTCATAAAGGTTACCTTGTCGCTGTAGCCAGACATCTTAATTGCCTTAACTGAATCACCGCCGCCAATAATGGAAATTCCATCTGAATTTGCAATCGTCTCGGCTACGGCAAAGGTGCCTTTATTGCAGGCATCTATTTCGAAGATACCCATAGGACCATTCCAAAGAACCGTCTTCGCGCCTGCAACTTGCTCCTTAAATAGCTCAATACTTTTAGGTCCTATGTCGACACCTTCCCAACCATCTTCAATGTGCCCTTCAAATAATTGACTTGCTCCTACCGTACCTGCGCCAAAATCGAGATCCTTTACTGCAAGATTATCGACAGGCAGTAAAAACTTAACGCCCTTTTGAGCGGCCTTCTCTAAAGCTGACTTTGCAGTCGCAATAAAATCTGGTTCACTGAGCGACTCTCCTACTTGCCTACCCTCTGCTAAAGCGAATGTGTATGCCATCGCTCCTCCAATGATAATAGTGTCTGCCTTATCTAGTAAGGTATCGATAACCTTAATCTTATCGGAGACTTTAGCACCGCCTAATATTACAGTAAACGGGCGCTCTGGGTGAGCAGTTTTTTCGCCCAGGTAAGCCAATTCTTTTTCAATTAAAAAACCACACACGCATGGGGATAAATACTTCGCCACGCCTGCCGTAGAGGCATGCGCACGGTGTGCAGTACCAAAAGCATCATTAACGTAGGCATCTGCTAGCTTAGCGAGAGCTGCCGCAAATTTTGGATCATTATCAGTTTCTCCAGCATAAAAGCGAACATTTTCCAACAATGAAACATCT
>JAYYDJ010000050.1:0-29477 GCA_036160955.1 Verrucomicrobiota bacterium
GAGTTTCAGTATCTGGCTCTGGTTCAGGCTCTGGCTCTGGCTCTGGTTCAGGCTCTGGCTCAGGCTCTGGCTCTGGCTCAGGCTCAGGCTCTGGTTCAGGCTCTGGTTCAGGCTCTGGTTCAGGCTCTGGTTCTGGTTCAGGCTCTGGCTCTGGCTCAGGCTCTGGTTCTGGCGCTACCGGCGGCTCTACAATAACAATATCATTGGCTTGTGCAGCTTCTATCGCCCCGTCCATAATCGTCTCAGCGGCAGTCTCAGTGTCGTAATCCGCATCGAATGCTTCCAGTGATTCAATAGCTCCGTAAACAAAACCAATCGCTGCAGCTTCAGCAACAGGGGGCTCTTCATATTGCATTGTTTCTGCAAATTCAACGGAAACATCAACCGCAACAAATGCACCCGAGCTCAAAATTGTATTAACATCTTCTTCAGCAGCACCATTCTGTAAGGCTAGTTCAGCCACCGCACCACCGATTGCTATAGACGTGTTCTCAATGACTTCATTGGCCAATTGTGCATCGTCTATTTTGGCAACGAATATTGTCAATATTTGGTCAAATAAAATATCAACAACTTTTTCAACTTCCTCTGGGCTGGTAGTGTCGATTTTTGATGCTAAAATTGCTCTTTTAGCCGCTCTCTTATTTCCTTTAGCAATTTGAGCGAGGAGTTGTCTTTTACTACCGTTGGATGCTTCTTTTACCTCGTAATCACTATATTTTTCAGGCTTACCCATGCTAGGCTTACCCATACCAGGCTTACCCATACCAGGCCCATCCTTATTTACAGGTTGCGCTTGTGCTACACTAAAAGTTATACCTGCTACTAAGAGCAGTGTAATGGGTAAAATTTTCATTGTTATTATACGCTTTTTTAAGTTAAGTTTTTTTAAAGTATACTCCTTATAGCTTACTTCAAGCTTTTTTACCACTCATACTAGTGTATATTGGTTGTATTTTTGTTTTTACATATATATGACTAAACTATGATTGTTGGGTGGACATAATTTTTTCACTTTTGTTTACTTTTATGACTCAATTTCGTCCATGTATCGACCTTCACGAAGGTAGCGTAAAGCAAATTATAGGAAGTAGCTTAACTGCAGATGAGAACAGCTTGCAGACAAACTATGAAAGTGATTTGCCAGCTGAGTTTTTCGCTCGGCGTTATCGTGATGATGCTTTAACGGGTGGTCACCTTATCCAGCTTGGCACTAAAAATGAAGCGAGCGCTCGCGCAGCTCTTAAAGCATACCCGCAGGGCTTGCAAATAGGCGGCGGTATTGACGCTAGCAATTCTTCTGCTTGGCTGGAGGCTGGAGCTACCCATGTAATTGTAACGTCGTGGTTGTTTGATAAGAGCGGCAATTTTTTGCAAGAGCGATTGGATGCTTTGGTTCAAGAGACGGGCAAGGAACGCTTGGTTATTGATCTTAGCTGTAAGAGTATGGGAGAGGATTGGGTCGTTTCCATGAATCATTGGCAGTCACAGACCAACTTGCGCCTTGAAGCATCATTGCTACAGTATCTAGCTGAGTACTGCTCAGAATTTCTTGTACACGCTGCCGACATTGAGGGTAAGTGCTCAGGCATTGACGAAGCATTAGTACATTTTCTTGGCAAGCATTCGCCACTACCTGTTACATATGCTGGGGGAGCAAGCGCAATAGAGGATTTGGATTTAGTGGAACAGCTTAGTAATGGCCGCGTGGACCTGACTATAGGCAGCGCATTGGATCTTTTCGGAGGCTCTCAAGTTTGTTACGCAGACTGCGTACAGTGGAATCAAAATAGACTCAGTTGAAGTCTTGAGGCTTCGTTATTTTAGAGTTTGCAAGTTGTTTTACTATTCTCAAACCTTTTAGCATCTATGGAACTTCTAAATATCAGTTTTGCTATTTTACTATGCAAGGTGTGCATCAGCTTCTTGCCTATAGTTCTAGGTATTTATCTCGTGTCTTGTCCAGTCGAGTCTAAGCGAGTTATACGCAACAAAATTTGTATGGCTTTATTCGGTCTTAATAACGCTATACCATATTCAAAGTTCGCGCGTGGCTTGCGAGTGGCTGCTGTGCTGCTTTTTGTTTTTGGTGCCCTAGCTTCTTGGATACTTTTATTTCGCGAGTTGCTGCTCAAGTAAAATTGGTTGCATCAATAATTGCATCACTTATATTTTGAATTAATTTTAGGTGAATCTTTATGCTCTTTAACATACTGTTTTTCATCTTACTTGGCTGTTCTGTTTCGTGGTTTATCGTTGACTGTTTACTGCGCTTTAAGTTTGGACAGTCGATTAAGAGTGCTTCGCCGCAGCATCACCATACTCACAGCGGAGTAATTCCGCGGATAGGAGGAGCGGGTATTATTGGCGGATTTAGCGCTATATATATTGCCTGCTTTATGTTCTACGATGCCAATGACAACTATTCAGTTACTCACTTTGCTGTCTTTGGCGGCGCGGCAGCTGCATTTCTACTTGGATTTGTGGATGATTTTTTTACTGTCAGCGCCAAGTTTAAGTTGCTTGTACAGATATCTATTGCAGTTGGTGCTCATTATTGTGGATTATCGATTGAAAGGCTAGGGCTTCCTTTTACTGATGCCTCACTGCACTTTGGTGCATTTAGTATTTTGGCTACAGTCCTTTGGTTCGTGGCCATCATTAATCTGATTAATCTGATTGATGGCTTAGATGGTCTGGCGGGCGGTATAGGCTGCATGTTGATGGTGCTGCTTGCTTATCTTGCGCTATCTAAAGGGGCTTTTATTCCTGGGGTTTTAGCGCTTGGTATGATTGGCGCAATTGTGGGATTTTTATTTCATAACTTTCCCCCTGCAAAAGTATATATGGGGGATTCGGGAGCTTACTCAATTGGTTATGTAATTGCCGCATTGTCTCTACTCAATGCAGAGAAGGGGGCTGTCATTGCGGCGCTGGTGGGGCCTGCTATCGCGCTCTCGCTTCCAATCGCAGACGTTTCGTATGCAATTATTCGCCGAACTTTACAGGGGTTGCCACTATTTCGAGCAGATCGCGGGCACATCCATCATCTTTTAATGCGCCTTGGGCTAAACCGTACCAAGACCGTGTTATTATTGTATGCAATTTCACTAGTTGCTTTAGTCGCTGGCTTATTAGCTTTTGCTAATGAAGGGCGCTATCTGCCAATCTTACTTGGCGCAGCATTATTTGTTCTTTTACTCGTGATAAGAGGGCAGAAAATATCGCTAACTGCCATGCAAGGCTATTTATCGGATTCACTTGGCTCTAGGGTCGATATCAGAAATGCGATAAGCCTCAAAAATTGGTTTGTACTTGAGGCGGAACGAGCAGACACGGGCAATAACTTATGGACAGATTATCATTTTATTTTGAAGAAAATGGGATTTTGTCGTGCAAAACTATATCTGGATGGATCGAGTCGTTCTTTTTGCATTACGGACGCGCCAGAGCCAGAGTCGAAGAATCTATTATGTTTGTCACAAAAATTATCTGGCAGCGTTAAAGGTGAGCTTATCCTTTATGCAGTAGTAGATAATTTTACCGACAGGCATTTTAATCTTCTTTGTGATATTGCCTTAGAAGCCTGGGTGCAGGCGAGCGCAAAGTGGTTAGCTGCAAATGATGCCACTCTTACTTTGGAAGCGGTTGCAAAACCAATGGAGAGTTATCGTTCGCAAAAAGTACGTAACCTCTATCGCCCTACCTACTGATTTTTATTACAGCTACGTGACTTACGAGCTTAGCATTTCATGTATTCTGTCATAAGCCAAAAACCATCGATTGCGCCGCGCGAGTGGGCAGTCGCTTTTGCAGGTGGCGCGACTTTTGTTTTTAGCGCTTGGAGTTTTGCTGGAGTGATGGCATGGGCGCTGCATGCCATGCTTATTGGCGGATTAGTAACGCTCACTTGTGCCGCTTTTCCGATTCCTTCGTTCGGCGTGCATTCGCTTCAGCGATTTAGAGTATGGTACAACGGTACGGATGGGGAGCATAGTAACAGTAAGAATATAAAGCGCCTCATTTTGAGTCCGTTTTTTTTGCTTGGACTTTGTTTTATTTTATACCTTTGTGTGCAGGCGATTAACCCCTCGATGGCACGTATGGAAGATGAGCGCGGCTGGTGGTGGATTGAGGCAATTGAGCCTCCTTTTGGCATAGCTTGGCCGTCTTCGATACGCACCAATTTTGAGCCCATGAATGCTTGGCGTGCGATTGAATTACACCTCGCAGCAGGCAGCTTAGCTTGCGGTCTGTGGGTTGGCTTGCGCCGGCGCAAAGCAGCCCGCGTTGTGCTTTGGGCCTTTGTCATTAGTGGCGTGCTCTTGGCAGTGGTCGCAATGCTCCAGCATTTCAGTGGCGCGGATAAAGTGCTCTGGACGGTGGCTTCCGAAAATGAAAACTTTTGGGGTAGCTTCTTTTACCGCAATCATGGCGCTGCCTATCTTAATTGGGTTTTGGTAGTGACAGGATGTCTGTATTTTTATCATGCTAAGCGTAGCGCGGAGGCCGGGCAAAGCGGGGGTCCTCATTTTTTGTGCGTTTTTGGTATTGTTCTGACTGCTTGTTCAGTGGGGCTTGCCCTATCACGTGGGGGCATTTTGTTTGCTACACTAATTACTGGAGTATTTTTTGTTAGCATTGTTTTTCAATATGTTGTTAAAAACATGCGCTCTAGTGGAGTGTTATTGAGCTCGATACTTGCCTTAATGATCGCGGTTGGGTTGGCTATGGCTCATCAGACTATTGACTGGAAAGCCATTAAAGAGCGTTTTGGCGCAATTGATGCAACTATTGAAAATATAGATTCGGACCAACGCACATTAGCGACTCGAGCTACCTATAATATGGCAAAAGACCGAATTTTATTTGGTTGGGGGGCAGGTTCTTTTCGTTATGTTTTTCCGAAATACCAGAAAGCTTACCCAGCACTTTGGCATGCTGACCACCATAGAGAGTATGGCTGGAGAGGGCAGCAATTTTACCGGTATGCGCACAACGATATAGTTCAATTTTTAGCTGAGTACGGAATAGTTGGGCTCAGTCTATTATTATTTGCTTTGTTTAGCTTAATAGTTGCTGGTTTTTCGGGTATTGTACGGCACCCTCTGCTCGTATTATTCTTATTGTTTGGCTTTGCCTGCGCAGGTGCGCACGCATTTGCAGATTTTATTTTTAGTTGCCCGTCTTATTGGGTCGCTTTTGTGGGCAGCCTCGCCTTATTGAATCGATTTGTAAAACTTGAGGCAAAGCACCCCAAACCCTAGAGGTTAAGGTTAGTGGATTATAGGCTTCGGCATTATACTTAATGTATTAAATCAGTTATTCTAATTAAGGTTGAACGCACTAATTGATTATACTAAATTAAGAATTTAATTATTTTATATATTTAGCAGGTCAAAATACAGAATACCTCACACCAGATACGCATTTCTTCTTTTATATTATGAAAATTATACTAACGGGCTGTGCCGGCTTCATCGGCTCTCATACGCTCGATCGCCTAATTGCGGATGGTCACCATGTAATCGGAGTTGATAATTTTGATCCTTTTTATGACCGCACGCTAAAAACTGCGAACATCGCGGCGCATTCTGACCATCCAGACTTTGAGTTTCTGGAAGCCGATCTAGCGGACCCACAGACCTACCAAAAGCTAAACTTTTTAGCTGGTAGCGAACCAATAGATGCTATTATTCACTTAGCTGCTAAGGCTGGAGTTCGCCCCTCAATCGAAGATCCAGTCGGCTATCAGCGCGCCAACGTCATAGCTACTCAGAACCTCCTCGAATTTGCTAAAGACAATAAAATCAAGCAATTTGTTTTCGCATCCTCTTCATCTGTTTATGGGGTGAATACAAACGTGCCTTGGCGCGAAGATGATGCCGTACTTAAGCCGATCAGTCCTTATGCTAGCACTAAAGTTAGTTGCGAATTGATGGGTCACGTATACAGCCAACTGTGTCCGATTCGTTTTCTTGGACTTCGCTTTTTTACCGTTTATGGCCCCCGTCAAAGACCAGACTTAGCAATTAATAAATTTACTCGTTTGATTGAAGCAGGCGAGCCTATTCCTGTTTTTGGTGACGGGTCTACGCGAAGAGACTACACTTTCATTGATGACGTCGTTGAAGGTATAATTGGAGCCCTTAACTATAAAGATTCAGATTACGAAGTAATTAATTTAGGCAATGACAAGACGGTAACTCTAGCAGAAATGATTGAAACTATTGAACAGACATTGAATAGAAAAGCTATTATTGATCGCATGCCCGAACAACCGGGAGATGTTCCTCAAACATGGGCGGATGTTTCTCATGCAGGACGGTTGTTCGATTACAAGCCCCAGACCACATTTAAAGAAGGCGTAATTAAATTCTACAATTGGCGGAGAGAGTTGATATCATTGTAGTCTTAATTCTCTATGTTTCGCTCTTCAAGCCCTTTTAGATGTACGTGAAACAAGTATTGCGTATGTTATTATGTGACAATACCTGATAAGCATATTTGTTCGTTATTTTAAGAATGTTAATAATTAAAGTCATATTACAGTTGGTTATAAATGTAGCTGTCGTCTTTATATTTTTATTTCATCCAGATGTTAGGAAATATTTAAAGAAATTTCCAATAATGCGCGCGCTTGTATATATTTTTTTTGGAGCATCTCTTTTTGCGCAATCCTTTACATTTAACCAGTATAAGTGGCCTAAAGAGCGTGAGTGGTTTCCTTTTACACGCTGGGCAATGTTTGCGGGCTCTAAGAATAGTGTTGATCACATTGCTATATATGAATGGCAAGGGGTTCAGCAAGATGGTCTTGGTGTTGAGGTTAATCCAGCAAAGTTATTTTTAACAACTAATGCTTGTGCACACTTTACTAAGACTAAAGCTATGGGCAAAATAATATGGAGTGGTGACCAAAATACAGCTTCAGTAGATTTGTATGCCAAGGCAATTTTAGATGCACACAATATGAAGAATGATCATCAAAGTATTGTGGCTTTAAGGCTTTGGCGGCGTATTGTTAGTTTGGAGTATGGAATCGAAGTACCTAGTCCGTATTCGAGCGACTCAAGTCAGCTTATCTATACTTATAAAAACTTGTTATGATCTTTTCAAAAGCAACAGTAACAGACTTGGGGTTAGCTCGAGTTCTGGTATTTATTATTTTGATTATTGATCTCCTTATTGATGATTTACCGGCTAATGCTATATGGGGAATGGGTAACTTTCACCCCCATGGTTTGTTGGCGCTAATTCCCGAGAGCACGCTTTCATTTTTACTAAGTGAAAATGGTTTAATTGGGTTCCGATATTTCTATCTTAGCGTACTTACGCTGGGTTTAATAGGTTTGGGACCTTCTTGGCTAGTAGTTGGCATCACTTTGATTTGCACTATATGGTTTCATGGACTTGCAAGAGGTTTTGGGGGGCATGTGAATCATCAGGAAATCATAGTCTTACATGCTCTATTCTTTTTATTTCCGTCAGTTGCATTCCGTGCGTATACTCTTAAGGCGAAGAAGCATCTTCTGTCTTCCAACCCAAGCAAGAGTGAAAATTTTCAAGCTCGTTTGTTGCTGCAACTGCTTACTTTTTGGGTTTTATTGACTTATTTTTACATCGGGCTTGCACGTGTTGCGACTTCAGATGTAAGAGTTTATTTTTCTAATACGATGCTACGTTATGTTGTGCATCATTGTCATAAATTTAACTGGTGGGACATTAGTCTCGCGAAGGATGTATTAAATCATGTTTGGTTCGCTCGATTTTTAATGGTGTCTTTCTTTTTTGCTACGATTTTAGAGCTAATTGCTCCGCTTGCGCTGTTTGTAAGACGTTTTACTTTAACAATAGTATTTAGCTTAATTGCCTTCCACATTAGCATATGGGTATTTATGAATATTTTCTTTTGGCAAAATTTATGCCTGTTACTATTACCGTTACTGGGTTGGTATGTGGACCATAAGCGAAGTGCTGCAGATGTTGGAGAAAAGATTATATTCTTTGATGCCAAATGTGGTTTATGTGATGGATTTATTCAGCTGGTTTCTCGTCTTGATCATTTGGATTGCTTTAAATTTAGCCCGTTGAATGGCGAGACCGCTAATTCAAACGGAATACGGCTTGTTGAGGATAGAAAAGAATGGACGATTATGTTGCTTGAAAACGGGCATTTATATGATCGGTCTACTGCTGTAATTCATATATTAAAATCCTTACCAAGATTAAGTTTTTTAGGAGATTTGATTCTCCTAATTCCATGTGCAATTAGAGATCTATTTTATCGTATTGTTGCGAGGATGAGGTATCGTTTTTTTGGTGAAGTTTCCGTATGTGGGCTTCCTCCAGAAGATATTAAATCCAAACTTTTAAAATGAGATATTTTGCTATAAGCATGCCAATATTTTTAGTAATCTTATATATTAAGTATGCGCTCTAAGTGGGACCCTTTTGATGATAGTCGTATTAGGGATGACTTAAAAGGGCGATCGCTCAACGGAGGGTTATATACTCTCACAGGGCAGGTTGCTAGTTTTTTGTTAAACTTGGTGAGAATCTATGTTTTAGCCCGCCTGTTATCCCCTGAGGACTTTGGCTTGATTGCGATGGTAATGACAATAGCCGCATTTCTAGTTGTTTTAAAGGATGCAGGATTGTCTATGGCGACGGTACAGCGTGATATGATTAGCCATAAACAAGTAAGTTCGCTATTCTGGATTAATGCTTCAGTGGGCACAATCTTAGGCATCGCACTTGCAGCTAGCGCTCCTTTAATTGCTTCATTCTACGGTGAACCTCGTTTGCAGGCAGTGGTATATGTGCTATCGCTGTCATTTCCAATTAGTGGAGTTTTTATACAGCATCAGGCTTTAATGAAGCGGCACATGATGTTTGGACGATTGATGTTTATTAAAGTCACGGCTACCATTGTATCATTGTTGGTAGCGATCCTTGGAGCAAATCAGGGCTACGGTTATTGGGCGCTAGTATATTCGCAATTAGCTCAACCTGTTATTTCTTTAATTCTCTTTTGGTTACTATTGCCTTGGATTCCTGGCGGGCCCAATAAGAGTTCTGGGGTTACTCAGATGTTAAAATTAGGAGGTAGTCTTTCGATTGATTCATTTCTAAAGAAGGCGGTAGAGCTTTATCCGGATGCTTTGATAGGACGTGTATTTACAGCAACAGAATTGGGCTTTTATTCAAAAGCTAAGCAGCTTTTGTTAACTCCATTGAGGCAAGCAACGTCGCCTCTCAATTCTGTTGCAATTCCTGCTATGTCACGGTTAACAAATGATAAAAAGAGATATCAGAGCTATTTTAACTCTTATTGGACTTTAGTTCGATGCATTGTATTGCCAGTTTTTTGCTGTGCTGTAGTCATGTATGACTGGATTATTGACATTGCATTAGGTGCCAATTGGAATGACGCTAAGGTTTTGTTTTTGCTGTGTTCTATAGGGGCAATCTTCAATTTTGGAATTTGGCCTGTTGGCAATTTATTAACTACCCAAGGGCGTTCTGCAGATATTATTAAATTATCGCTGATACGTTTACCGGTTCGCATAATACCTACCACTATAGGGGCGTTATATAGCGTTGAAATGATCGTCGCGATGGATGCTTTTGCTGCAAACATTATGGTTGTTTTTTTAATATGGATTGGTGGTAGATCTGGGCCAGTGAATCGTAATAGATTGGTGATTGGTTATTTGGTTTACACGATACATTTGTTGGCGGCAATAATTCTTGCGGGACTAGGGCGAATCGGTGTCGAAAGTTTGAACTTACCTCATTACATGCAAGTAGGACTAGTACTATGTATTTGTATTGGGGCTTCATTGTTAGTGGTATCTTTGTTCGCTGATAATCGCCATTTAATTAAAAAATTATATTTACATTTGTTGGAGATGTTAAGCAGCAGGCGTTCATCAGTTGTAGTTTAATAGCGTTTTACTGATATGAAGGTTGGAATTTTAAATATGCAGTATTCGCGGCATAATTATGGCGCGCTGCTTCAGGCCTCTGCCCTTGAGTCTGTGGTCAGGGGCATACTTCCAAAAGCAGAGGTTGAGCATATTGATGCTCGGCCAAAATCAATGAAAACGCCCGGATTAGTTGCTACGATCAGATTATTAATTCGGAGTTTTATGGGAGGAATGCTTGGGCGAAATCCTAAAATGCCAAAATTCGGTAATTATGAGGTATTCTCAGACTTTCGTAGCCAGCATATTAATTTAAGTAACAGAACTTATTATGACTATCCAGACTTTAAGTACGAGCAATGGAAGTATGACTTAGTAATAGTTGGTAGTGATCAGGTCTTTCGGATTAAATTTGTTAAGAGCCGCGCGGGGGTATTTTTTTTGCGGTTTCTCCCTGAGGGATGCCGTAGAATCGCATACGCTGCTAGCTTTGGAGTAGGGCATTGGGAAGGGGAAGATGACCCTAATTTTACAGAGCAGATTAGTAGTGATCTCGCTAAATTTGATGCGATATCTGTTAGAGAGTCTAGTGGCGTAAAAATATGTCGTGATATTTTTGGACTTGAAGCAATACAGGCACTAGATCCTACACTTTTGGTGGGACGCAGTTACTTTGATTCTATTATTGAGAAGGCAGATCCAACCATTACAGTAAGTGACTGGAGTTTACATTTTATAAGTGAGGATGCACCGTTCATCGATTTGGTTCCTAAGTTTGCCGAAGTAAATAGAAAATCTTTTAATGATATCTATTGTGCTAAATCTCGAACTTGGCCGTTTCCTGCAGCGATTCATTTCAGTTCAGTCCCAGAGTGGCTAATGCATATTAGAGACACGAAGGAGTTAGTATTAACAGATTCGTTTCATTGCGTTTGCTTTAGTATTTTATTTGAAAAAAATTTTTTGGTTTTCGTGAGTGAGCAAAAAGGTTCAGAGCGAATGAATAGTCTTTTGTCAGCGTTTGGTTTAGAAGATCGAATATGCAGAAGCTCTGAGGGTCTAGAAGCGTATGCTAGAGGGCATAGCTCAATTGATTATTCTTTTGTTAGTGAAAAATTACTAGAATTACGTAAAAAGAGCATGCATTATTTAACAAATGCTCTCATGGCTAGCGCTAGCTAGAAACCAATTAGTAATTAACTATATGATTATCTTGGCATTACCTCTCTCTGCTAGCGACAATCCGTATGTTGATTTACTGTATTCTCACATGCCGAGCAATGGAGTGGTAGTTAAACAATTTTCATTGGCTAATGTTCGAGAGAGATGTGATATTTGTCACATACACTGGCCTGATTCAATGCTTACTGGCAATTTATTACGGATAAGCATCAACAAAGTTATACGATTTTGGATTTTGCTTCTTTGGGTTAAGCTTCGCTGGGGAGCCAAAATTGTTTGGACTGTGCATAACCTTGAACCTCACGAGCGCGCTTTACCAATATGGTGGCGGCGCTTCTTTTACAGTATTTGGTTTAGGTTCGTAGATGGCGCTATTTTTATGTCTGATGCCTCGCGTGTTGCATTCGAGAAAAAATATGAAAAACAATATGAGTCTACGGTTATACCTCATGGCCATTATTGTGATGTGTACGAGAAGGTTGTCCCTGATTCCCAAATTCATAATGAATTAACCAATCAGTCTGGGGATTTTGTATTTGGTAATTACGGTAAGATTCGGGAATATAAAAATATTCCGTATTTAATGCGTGAGTTTTCTAAGCTAAATGGGGATCATTACAAATTGATCGTCGCAGGAAAAGTTCGTGAACGTGATCATGAATTATTAGCTGAGATCGAAGGGCTTGCTGCTCAAGATGCGAGAATACACTTTTTACAAGGCTTTGTATCTGATGAAAGAATGAAGGCTTTATACGAGAGGACAGATTATGCGGTTTTGCCTTACAGAGATATTTTAAATTCAGGCTCTGCTTTATTGGCACTATCTCTTGGTTGCTCTGTATTGGTGCCAGCCTTACCTACTATGAAAGAGTTGCAATCCCAACTAAATTCAAGTTTTGTGCGACTGATTCCCGATACAGGCTTAACAGAAGAAATGATTACATGTAGCGCCCATACTCCGCTGCGCTGCCAGCGTTCCGACCTACTCGCCTTCGAGTGGAATACTTTGTCGTCTTGCCTTTATGAATTCTACCGACAAATATGTAGTGAAAAAGGAAGCTAAGGCTTTCTAATTAGATCTACTTATTGCTAGCTAATTTCAGTTAACGTAATGTCTTCATTGTCAGCAATTGTAACTACGTTTAATCGGCCAGACTATTTAGATTCTGCAGTCAAATCTGTGATAAACCAGACTCGTGCTGTTGATGAAATTATTGTAATTGACGATAGTGATCATACGCAGCGTGAGAATGAGGCGGTTATTAAATCCTTTGACGATCCTCGCATAATATTAATTGCAACAAGTGGGTGCATAGGGTCTAACCCCGCTCGTAACTTAGGCGTGAAGGCCGCAAATGGTGACTATATTGCTTTTTTAGATGATGATGACCAGTGGTTGCCAAACAAAGTAGAGCGTCAAGCTGCTGTTCTGGATGCTGATAGTACTATTGGAATGGTTTACTGCGGGTGGAATCATTTTAATCTGGATACTGGAGAGATTCGAGAGCATCCGCCTAGAGAGTTTCCAGAGGGTGATCTATTTAATCAATTAATATTCAAGAATGTGACTGGGAAAACTTCTGGATTTATGTCGCGCAAATCAAGCAGTGTGTCTATCGGCAATTTTAATATAGAGCTTCCAGCGAGTCAGGACTGGGAATATGCTCTGCGTATGAGTGAAGCATTTAAAATCGGAGTAGTGCCACAGCCAGAATTTTTATTTGGAGGGCATTCTGGTCAGCGCATTACGCGCTCAACAGGCAAGTATCTGCAGTCGTATGAACACATCTATCAGCAGTATGCCTCTCATCGCAGGAAAGTGCGAGGCAGTTTAGCGCGGTCCGCTTTAATTAAATGGAAGCTTGGAGGGTTTATGCAGCACGAAGGTCGTTTGGCAGGGGCTTTTTATTATAGAATGTTAGGGTTTTTTTCTAACCCTTTGCAGATTTCCCGCATTGTCTTAAAGCGTTTTACATAGGTTAGTTAGGAGTATTTATTAGAGGTAAGAGAATATTATTTTTAGCTCCGCGCTTTCATACAAACCAAGTCGATTTAGTCTCTGGCTTACTAGATCGCGGACATGACGTCTCATATGTTGTTATGGGGGAAAGCAAGTCGGAGGATCATAGCCGATTGCATCCACACGTCATACCAATATCAAAGTTAGACCGAATAGTCGCTTGGTTGCGGGATTCTAGGCGGGACGATTATTTTTATCGTACTCGGCGAATGTTTCCCAGTATACGAGCTATGTGGCGTAAAATTTTTTGTTTTAAGCCAGACGTAGCGATTATACGACCGTTTTATAGTTACTTTGTTTTTATTGCATTATGTTTTTTAATGCTGCGGGGTACAAAGGTAGTTCTATATGTGCAGACCCCTAAATATAAACGATCCATTAGTTGGAGAGATCGACGTAATCTTTATCTAATTACTCAGTTGTTACGCTGGAAACTGTTCACTGTAGTAGAGCGCATTGAAGGTGAGGACAAGTACGTTGATCTTAGTCCGAAGAAGCATTTCATCCCTTTTGCTCATAACGTAGATAGTGGAGCAATTAGTCGACAGTATCAATTAGTTCATCCGCGCATTCTAGCTATAAGTAAATTCGAACCTAGAAAGAATTACGACGCTCTGTTAAAAGCATTAAAGCTAATAAAAACTCCAATAAGTGTTACTATCATTGGGCAGAATACCACTCATGCGCATTCCATTGAGTGCGAGCGCATCTACCAAGAAATAAAGACCAACAACCTTGAAGATATTATAACGGTTCACCAGAACAAAGAACATGGGTTCGTCTGCGAGCAATACCTTAAACATGATATTTTCATTCTGCCAAGTTATGATGAACCTGCTTCGGTGTCACAATTAGAAGCAATGGCAGCTGGGCTGCCGATTATAATATGTCATGAAAATGGAACAGCTAATTATGTGGAGCACAAGCGAAATGGATTATTATGTGAGCGCGATCCCTCTAGCCTTGCCGAATCTTTAAATTACCTACTTAATAATACTCACCTGATTCAAAAATATGGCTGTGAAAGTTTAGTGGTCCTTAGAGAAAAGTGTAACCCTACCCTCATATGTGAACGTTTCGAAGAATTATTTTTAAATGCAAATAATGTCCATAAATCATAATGCACTCACTGTTACGCCTATAAATTATGACTGAAGAGTTTAGCCTCTTATTAGCCTCAGGGCTAATCCATTTGTTATTTGCAGGTGGTTACATGTTTTGGAATTTGTCAAAACTGTCCTTGGAGGCTTTAATGGTAGGGTATACGCTTTATGCGTCCCTTATTCTTGTAGAGATTGACTTTGGTCCGGCAAGTCCTCGTGTATGGATGATTTTCTTACTCTTTGCGTGGGCGATTATCCGAATAGCAAATAGGCAATACAATCCTCAGATTTGGAATGTCCTCAAACCAATGATAATTGTATGGTTCTTTTTTACTATATGGACGAATTTTTGCGATTTCGGTCATGGTAGAGTAGACCTAAATTTCCAAGTTTTTGGTTATCTAAACAATAAGTTATCTAAGTTTGCTGTGCCGATAATGGCTTGTATTTCGTTTGCAGTTTTGTTGAAGCGAGCGAATGATATCCGTTATGTTATATTTGTTATTATCTCCACTATTGTTGCATCAGTATTTGTTGCATACTTGCAGTTCTTTGACCTTGAGATAGGTTGGGAAATTCACCGTAAGCTTCGTCCAATTACAGTCGCAGTTGAGGAAATTTTAAAGGGAAGAACGATGATGGACGGCCATATCACCGGTCTTTCTGGTCGATCTGTTCAGTTTGCCTACACATTAATTACCTTCGGAATATTTAGCTTCTCCTATGTCTTGATCAAGGAGAGAGGTAGCAAGATTGCTTACTGGCTGGGCCTTTTAGCATTCGGGTGTATTGCACTTGCCGCTTTTCTAGCAAAGTCTAGGTCAGGAATGCTAGCCTTTGTTTTCTCAGGACTTGCTGCATGGGTACTCCCTTTTAGGCTTTATAGCGGTTTCCGTCCTCATAAAACGATTTTTGGTATTTTCATGCTTGGGGCTGCCTTATTTGCAGTACTGCTAGTTTTAAAGGGGCAAGATGCTTTCAAGTATGAGAACTTTGATCGCATGGGAAGTTTCGATGATAGATATCGTATCTACCAGGCGCAGTTAGCTGTCGAGAGCACAATCAGAAATCCTGTTATAGGTATTGGAATACAAGAATATACACAGAAGTATGAGTTGCCGCCTCACAACCTATTTTTAAATGCAATGGTGTACTATGGTGTACCTGGACTCTTATTCTCATTTGCCCACATCATAGCTCTCTTTTTTATATACAAATGGTATAAGAGGGAGATATTTGGTATGACAGATATTTCATGGATTAGTTTTGGCTGTATCTTAGCAATGTTTAACTATACCTGGAATAGTATGACGCACAATGACTCTTTTATTACTGGAGGTACATTTTTGTATTACATAATTGGCATTTTTGCAGCATCAGCAGCTTTGGAATTAATGAAAGAAGAGGACGGCAGACAAGCTTTGCCATATCGTTAAGTTTAATGTTTGTGAGATTTAGCTTATAATGAAAATTGTCTTATTTAGCGACTCATTAACTTCTGGAGGTGCGCAAAGACAACTGACATTTTTGGCTCGGATTTTAAAGGGGAAAGGCTACGAGGTAGATGTGTTAGTTTATTATGATAAAGGGTTTTTCAGAGAGATACTGGAAGCTGAACCAGCAATTCCTGTTCATCTTTTAAAGTGGTCAGGTCAACTCGACCGTATCATTAAGGTTTGGAAGTTTATGCGTAGTAAAAAGCCCGAAGTGGTCATTTCGTTTCTGCATGTGCCTAATTTTCTATCTTCGCTAATTCGCTTATTGGGTGGGGGATACCGTTTAATTGTTTCGGAGCGTAATAATGACTTATTAGCTCCGAGCCTTCGCGCGAAATGTCGTTTTTGGATGCATCGTATCGCAGATAATGTCGTTCCTAATTCCCATGCTCAAGCGGCCTATTTAAACAAGCATGCAGCGTATTTGAACCCGAAAATTCGTGTCATAAGCAATTGTGTCGATTTAAAGCTTTTCGTGCCGAGTATTGATGCCGCGAAGGAAATTAATTGTGATTCTATCAAAGTTGTAGTTGTTGCAAGGATTGAGGAGCAAAAGAATGGCGTACGTTTGGCGCAGGCTCTTGCCGAATACGAGAAGACTCGTGGCCATTTGCCCCGGATGGAAGTAGATTGGTACGGGCGAGAGAATCATGCAGCACAAGGGGTTCGCTCGGCGATTGAGGAACAGCTTAGAAGTTGCGGACATCTGGATGGAATTCGTTTTCACGATCCTGTAAAAAATGTGCAATCTGTTTATGTATCCGCAGATTTGCTGTGCCTGCCCTCTTTGCATGAAGGTTGTGCAAATGTCATTTGCGAGGCGATGGCTTTTGGGCTTCCTATTTTAGCAAGTGATGCAGGAGACAACGCTTATTTGGTCGAAGATGGGACCAATGGTTTTATCTTCGAAGGATTGAATGTATCTACAATTGTTGAAGCTTTAAAGCGATTTGCTGCTATGGACGTTGATTCTCGCCTTGAATTTGGTCGTGCTAGTCGCGCCCGTGCCGAGACAATGCTTTCAAAGGAGCGCTTTCTAAGAGAGTGGTGTGAGCTGATCGAGGAGGTAGTCACTTGAAGCTTTTACACGTTGCGCCTATCGATGGACGACTGGGAAGTGGCTTATCTTACTCAATTCCTGCACTGCTCAATGCGCAACAAAAAGCAGGAGCTTTGGTTAAGATGTTGGCGTCGGGCTTAGACCCAGAGCCGATCACTAACGCAGACTATCCGATTATCTGGAAGATCAATTTGGGGGACAACGATACGCTTGATTTAAATGAGCTCGTCGCATGGGCAGACATTGTAATTTTTCATAGTACCTATATTCCTTTTCATTGGAAAGTTGCGCGTATCGCGAAGCGCCATCGCGTGCCTATGGTTATTACTCCACGTGGCGGCATGAATGTTTGCGCGGGACGAATTAAGCCATTAAAAAAATTTTTTGGGAATCACCTATTCTTTAACTTTATTGTTTCCAGCTGTAGTGCTGTTCATTATCTTACTGAAAATGAGGCCGCCGGCTCACAGCATTGGAAGCGCCCTTTTTTCGTTGTGCCTAACGGCGTTTCAGCTATCTCGACAAATGAACGCGCTGAATGTTGCTCCAGGACAGTAAATATGGTTTTTATTGGGAGGGTTTCGATAGTACATAAAGGATTGGATTTATTAATGGAAGCAATTCGATTGCTGCAGGAGAGACCTGAGCTACCTGAGTTTATTGTAAATATCTATGGCCCTGGTATTTCTAAAGATCTTCGTATTTTAAGAGAGCTAATAGAACGCAAAAACCTGCATGCCTGCGTAAAGATTTCTTCGCCAGTATACGGTGAAGAAAAAGATCGAATTTTAAAGAATGCAGATGTATTTCTGCTGACTTCTCGTTTTGAAGGCCACCCGATGGCTGTTTTGGAAGCGCTTTCATACGGGGTTCCATGCGTAGTTTCCACTGGTACCAATATGTCTGATGAAATTGAAGAAGCTAAGGCAGGATGGAAATGTGGGGTGGATGCAGACTCAATTTCTCTAGCTATTACGAATGCATTATTAGCTCGAAAAGAATATTCCCATTACAGACGAGCAGCGTTGGATTTAGCAAAGTCTTATTCTTGGGATAATATTGCGCTACAAACCCTTCAGCAATATCAATTAGTTGTAGATGATTATGCCTTATAATCTAAAGCCATGAAAAAGGATAGCTATTCGATATTATATATCTTAGGCCGTGGCCGCAGTGGATCTACGGTGGTGGATGCAGTATTAGGTAATTTAGATTCAACGTTTGGAGCTGGCGAGCTTGTTGAAGGCCTATATCGCCGTTATCCAGACGGTATTTGCTCGTGTGGAGCGGTACTGTCTGACTGCCCCGTTTGGGGAGTTGTTGTACGTCATACTGAAGCTTCACTTGGAATTTTGCGCGAGCAATGGGCCGGCTCGCTTGCTTCGCAGATGCATTTGAAGTCTTTCCTAAAAACGTTTTTTTTAAGTGGCTCTAATAAGTGGGCAAAAAATCTAAGACACATAAATGAAACCCTTTACAGTGAAGTATCTAAAGTTACCGATAGTCAGCATATTGTTGACTCGAGTAAAGAGATGACCCGTGCCTATTTTATTTTAAAGCATTTTCCTAATGCCAAAGGGGTGCATTTGGTTCGTAACCCACACGGCTTTATTTCTTCGTATTATCAACGCATTTTAAGGGGAGGCGATTTCAGATTAGTGCGCTTCCAGCTTGGAGGAGCGATCCGACGGTATCCTTTGGCCAAATATCCAGGTCTAGCGATACTTGCATTAAGCTGGTTGATTGGTAACCTTTATGCTGAATTTTTACAATTTCTTTTCCCAGAGCGTGTGCTCTTTTTAAGGTATGATGATTTCTGCGTTGATCCTATTGGACAGACCGCTTTGATAGCCAATCACATGGGGCAGTCATTTGATGGACTAGAAGCAAAGATGCGCTCTGGTGAAGATCTCATTACTGGGCATAAGGCTGCTGGAAACGAGTGGACCAGTAAGCAGGCTACTTTTACATTTGATGCTGCAGTAAACCGTAAAAATCGACTTCCATGGCTCGCCCACTGGATTACTTCAGTCATTTGTTTTCCCTTGATATTAAAATATAAGTTCCCCTTCAAATGGGTTAAGCAATAGACAGCCTCTTTAACATGTCTAAAACTAAGTTACTATTGATTGGCCCCGTGCCGCCACCAATTGGAGGAACAAGCGTACTGTTTCAGCATTTGCAGAGTGAAGTAAGGTTGCGCAGCGAATTTGATTTTAAAATTATCAATACGGCAAATCCGAAAAATCGCCCAATTTACCTACTTTTTAGTATAGCTTGGCAATTTTTATTAGTGCTCCTTTTTTTGCCATGGGCTAACGTGGTTAGCTTACATGCATCTACACAACGATTTGTCGTATTCGGGGGTATACTAGCTTGGTTGTGTCGCTTGATGCGTAAACCTTTAGTGGCTAGGGTTTTTGGAGGCTCACTTTATGCAGTAGGCTTGCGTTTGTCAGGCTGGCGTTTCGCTTGCTACCGATCTATTATGAAAGCTGATTTGGTGTTGGTTGAAATGAAGCAGATGCTGAAATCATTGTTCGAGAGTTTTCCGGATGCACGGATAGAATGGTTTCCAAACAGTCGCCCCTTGCCTCCCTCAAGCGAGATATGTCTACCATGTGCACAAAAAAGTTATAAGCGCATAGTTTTCTCGCTTATTAGCCATGTTCGTGCCGAGAAAGGCATTTATGAAATTGCAGAAGCAGTTAAGCTATTAGATGCACGAGATGACTTTGAGGTTCGATTGTACGGACGTCTTTTTTCTAATGTAGACATTTCTCGAGTGGAAGTGTCAGATAAGATTAAATACTATGGCGAGGTTGAGCCAATCCAAGTTTCTGAAGTCCTAAAGTCCACAGATATCGTACTGCTTCCCTCATGGTATGATGGTGAAGGATATCCAGGCACCATTATTGAGGCTTTCGCATACGGGCGCCCTTCGATAGCTTCGGACTGGAAGTATATTCCTGAAATCGCTATGAATGAAGTCAACGCACTTCTTGTGGCTCCGAAAGATTCGAAAGGTCTTTATCTTGCTATGCAACGTATCTTAGATGATAATGATCTGCTTTTGACACTATCTAATGGAGCTCGACAGTCTGCCCAAGACTTTAGTTCATCTTATTGGAATGGTGAAAAATTCAGGGATTACTGTATGGGCGTCTTGAAGTAGAAAGTTTATCAACAATTAAGTTTAAAGTATTATGAATATATCTGTATTTGGTTTGGGATATGTTGGCGTGGTTACAGCGGCATGTTTGGCGGAGGAAGGGCACCATGTCATCGGCGTTGATGTTGCAAGCAGCAAAGTTGATATGGTGAATGCTGGGGATACGCCAATTATTGAAGAGCGAATTGGAGACATACTAAAAGACAATGTCTTAAACGGCCGACTACAGGCAACCTTGAACGTTAAAGAAGCCCTTAAGTCTACCGAAATCGTGATTGTCTGCGTGGGCACTCCTTCTCGTAAAGATGGTTCTCTTAACCAAGAATACATTCGCGAGGTAGTAGCGCAGATTGGCGAACAGTTGCGTGATAGGGATGAGGATATTCTTTTAGTGATGCGTAGTACTATGGTCCCAGGAACGATTCGCAATTTGGTGTTGCCGACCTTAGAGCAGCACAGTGAAAAAAAACTAGGTGATGGCTATGAGGTCGTTTTTCATCCAGAATTTTTGAGGGAGAGTACTTCGGTATATGATTTTTATAACCCGCCTAAGATAGTTGTTGGGGAATGCCTTGAAGGATCCGCCAAAAAGCTACTTGATATTTATACTGAAAAATTCGATGCGCCGCGTATTGTTTCAACTGTAGAAGTCGCTGAAATGGTCAAATACTGTGATAATTTATTTCATGCTGTTAAAGTGACTTTTGGGAATGAGATAGGCCAGTTCTGTCATTCACACGGAATTAATAGCCAAGAAGTAATGGATATTTTTTGCCAAGACCGAAAGTTAAATATTTCCCATCGTTATTTGAAGCCCGGCTATGCCTTTGGTGGCTCTTGTTTGCCTAAAGATCTTCGGGCATTTTTGTCTGTCGCCCGCGAGAGATCAATACAGCTGCCAATGCTTGAGGGTGTGTTGCCCAGTAACAAAGTACAAATTGAACATAGCTTAACGAAAGTTTTATCTACTAAAATAAAATGCATTGGTTTTCATGGTATTGCATTCAAATCAGGAACAGATGACCTGCGCGAAAGCCCTTATGTCGAGCTTGCCGAGCGATTGCTAGGGAAAGGGTGTGAGCTGATCTTTTTCGATAAATCAGTCGACGTCTCAAAGTTGGTTGGAAAAAATAAATCGTATATCGAACAGGTTTTTCCACATCTTGCGGATATGGTAACAGGAGATCTGCAAGCTTTGGATGCTGCAAAGCTAATTTTATTATGTCATAAAGTGGAAGATGGGACTTTGGAGAAATGGTTAAAGGCAGGTAAGTCTGTGATTGATTTAACCGGTCAATTTTCAGCTAGTGATAGACCTGGATTGGATTGCGTGGTATAATCGACTTCAGCTAAAAGGAGTTAATTATTGATGAAAATAATATACTTACATCAGTATTTTTATACTCCGAATATGGTGGGTGTAGCAGGTGTTAGATCCTATGAACTGGGGCGTCGACTAGTTGCTAAAGGCCATCAAGTACAGATGGTAACTTCAGATACTCATGCTAAAGTTGGAGCTTCTCGCGATTGGTATGTCTCAGAAGAATCAGGCATAAAGGTTAACTGGTTGCCTGTTCCATACTCTAATAAAATGAGCTTTAAAAAGCGCATTGGTGCATTTATCCGGTTTGCTTGGAAAAGTAGCTGGAAGGCGGCTTCTTTAGAAGGCGATATTATTTATGCGACCAGTGGGCCTTTGACAATAGCGATTCCTGCGATTTTTGCTTCATTTATAAAGCGCAAGCCTTTAGTCTTTGAAGTTCGCGACTTGTGGCCTGAAGGTGCCATACAGCTCGGAGTTCTAAAAAATCCGTTTGCGAAGTTTTTTGCGCGCACGTTGGAGCGCTTTGTATATGGTTATTCGAATCATATTGTTGCTCTATCTCCTGGAATGAAAGACGGAATAGTCGCCTCTGGAGTTTCTCCAAGTAAGGTGAATGTAATTCCTAATGCAAGCGATTTGGACTTCTTTGATCCATCGGCAATAGGGAGTGCCTCAAGAAATAAATTTCAGCTAGATAATAAGTTTGCATTAGCATATTTTGGCACGATGGGCTTAGCTAATGGTTTGGAGTATGTTCTCGATGCTGCCGCTATCCTTAAGCAGCGCGGTAACAAGAATATTTTATTCATTTTACATGGAGACGGAATGCAGCGTGCCGCTTTGGAAGAACGCGTTGAAAGTGAGGGACTCAATAATGTGACATTTTCAGGTCCTGTTGAAAGTAAGGCAGAAGTAGCTGATCTGGCTGCAGCGGTGGATGTGTGCATGACCATCTATAGTAATTATCCTGTTCTCGCGACCTGTTCTCCAAACAAATTATTTGATACCTTTGCTGCCGGAAGACCTGCGTTGACGAATATGCCGGGGCCACTACAAGATTTACTTGAAGAAAACAATTGTGGAGCCTTTGTGGACCCTAACTGCCCAGAAGATCTTGCCGATACTGCCGTTGAAATGTCAAAGCTTTCAGTAGAAGCGATTGATCAAATGAGGCGCAACAGCCGCTCCTTGGGCGAGCGAGTCTTTTCTCGAGCAATGCTAGCCGATAAATTAGCTTTAATCTTGGAATCAGTAGCTAAAACGAAGCAAGCTTCCGAGCCTCCAATAATCGATTTATGGTAATGGTAGCTTAGCCGCTTGCTGTCGTGGATATTTTCTTATTATTGCGAACTTTGAAGCACTTAAAGCTTCGTCAAGTACTCGGGCAAATCCGCAACCGCTTGCCTAGGACTGTACCAGCGAAGTGTTTTTCTCCAGCACCTATTTGTAAACTAAAGTATGAATGGAAAAAAGGTATTAATAAACACCGCGGGTATTTGGGGGAGAACCGATTTCGCTTTTTAAATATAGAGTGCGAGTTAAAGGATGCATCTGGATGGTGGGGTTCAGATAATTCTTATTTATGGTACTATAACCTTAATTATTTTGAATGGCTCAACCAAGAATATTTTCCGGAAGGAGCAGATTGGATATGCCGCTGGATCGTTGATAATCCTCCTTCTAACAAGAATCGAGCGTGGGAACCGTATCCAGTATCGGTACGCATCATTAACTGGGTTCGTTATTTTATTGAGCAAGGCGCCGTTGAATCAGCCCATGAGTCTCTTTATTATCAGACTCAATGGTTAATGGGACGTATTGAAACTCACCTGCTTGGAAATCATTATTTTGTCAATGGTGTGGCATTGCTGTTTGCTGGGTTTTACTTCGAAGGAAAGCATGCAGATCGTTGGGTGAAGAAAGGTTGGAGTATCGTTCGCAAAGAGCTCCCAACGGAAATTCTCGATGATGGTGGGCATTTTGAACGGTCTGTGATGTATCATTCGCTGATTCTTGAAGATGTATTGAATTTACTTAATGCGGCAAAGGTATACGAGGAGCGTGCTCCTGCAGAGCTTTTTCGGCTATGCAGGCAAGTAGCAGAAAATATGCTTTCATGGTTGCAAGTAATGACTTATCCGGACGGATCCATCCCTTTATTTAATGACGCAGCTAACGGCATAGCTTCTTCGAGGGATACATTGCAAGCGTATGCTTGTAGGCTCGATATCTCTTTACCAAACCCCATTAAAGATCAGTTGATTACAAGACTAAAGTATTCTGGATTCGCTCGAATAGAAACGGAGGATGCTCTCATACTTGCTGAAATAGGAGGGCCTGGCCCCAAGCATCAACCAGGGCACTCCCACGCAGGAACTTTGGGGTTTGAATTTGCTATTCTTGGCAATCGGTTACTTGTGGATGCTGGGACTAATACATACGAGGTTTGTAAAGAGCGTCTTGTGCAGCGATCGACTAAGTCTCATAATACTTTGTCTATTAACGGCAGAAATTCTTCCGAAGTATGGTCAAGCTTTCGTGTAGGGCGCCGTGCTACGGGTAAATTTAATTTTGTTAGCAATAAGGGGGATTCTTCAGCTGTACTATCTGCATCACACAACGGATACCAATTACTAGGGGTTGCAGGCTTACACCAGCGTGTATGGAAATTAAGAAAAGGAGTTCTTGAGTTGACAGACTCTATCACACAATTCAAACGTGCTGACCCTGTAGAAATCCGATTTCATTTCGCTCCAAATATTAAATTGGAAGAAGATAAAGACATTTGGATCGCAAGATGTTTAGACGTTAAGGTTTATATCCCCAAGCAGATTGGCTTTACTTATAAAGCTCAAACGTATGAATACTGTCCTGAATTTGGAGTTGCTGTTAATGCTCAGCGATTGATCGCAACAAGCTTATCGCAAGCAATCCATGTAACCCATGTTTTCAAGTGGTTATAAAATACAATTTTACTCTACAATAGGAGTTATTGAGTACTCCACCTAAAAAAGACTTCTTACAAACAGCACATATTTACGTAAGCCGTTTTTGTTAGTAATTAACAACATCAATATATAGTATATTGTATAGCATATAGATTTTCTCCCTACCTGCCACTATTCTGCCTTTAATTTTTTTATTTCCATAATTTTATATTATTATTTGTTCAATAATGCAGGTTAATAGTTGGCATCTTATTAATAGAATAATCTTATTAATATTTTATTTATGAAACGTATTTGTATTGTAGGAGGTTCTGGTTTTGTAGGTAACCGCTTAATTTCTATATTGTGTGATGAAGCTGCTGTACTAAATATTGACAAAGCTCCTAGTGCCACTCATGCGGCGTTAACCCATAAGGGCGATGTCCGCGAACCGAGTTCTTTCGCACGCCACTTTATAGATCAAGACACAGTTGTCTTGCTTGCTGCAGAGCATCGTGATGATGTTTCTCCAACTTCGTTGTATTATGATGTTAATGTTCAAGGGATGCGTAATGTATTGGATGCAATGGATGCAAATAATGTGAGAAATATTGTATTTACTTCTTCGGTTGCAATCTATGGTTTGAATCAACCCATGGCGCCAACAGAAACTTCGCCCGAAGCACCGTTTAATCATTATGGTAAAAGTAAGTGGGCAGCAGAGCAGGTTTTGCAAGAATGGGCCGCGAAAGGCGAAGGGCGTAATGCATTGGTGATTCGACCTACTGTTATTTTCGGCGAGCAAAACCGTGGGAACGTATTTAATCTACTCAAACAAATATATTCGGGAAATTTTTTTATGATCGGCAATGGACGAAACCGTAAGTCAATGGCATATGTCGGAAACATCGTGGGTTTTATAAAATATAAATTAGATTCGGGATTCTCAGGTGTACAAATATACAATTACGTGGATAAGCCTGACTTTGATATGAACACTCTCGTAAATGAGATTTATCGCCACAAGGGAAAGTCCGCTCCTAAGTTCCGAATTCCGTACCCAATTGGGATTTTTGGAGGCTATTGCTTCGATCTCTTGTCTAAGATCACAGCCAAGAATTTGCCCATTAGCTCAATACGCGTTAAGAAGTTTTGTTCATCAACTGAGATCAATTCTGATAAGTTGGACGCATCCGGATTTCAACGACCTGTAGATCTTAAAGAAGCGCTACAGAGCACCTTATCATCTGAATTTGTAAAATAGTTGTGATTCTGCTCCTTTAAAGGTAGTTTTTTTACATTTCTATTGCTGAATTTGAATATTTTCTAATGTTATATAATTGTTTACATCATTTAACTAATCGCACATTTCCCCTACAGTGTTAAAATTAGGAATATTCGGCTACATTGTTGCCCACGCATCTCTTTCTCTAGTTACAGCGACTACGACGGAATCCTTTTCTGTTTTAATTGACGGAGGGGACACTCAATTACGCCTCAAAGATCCGATTGATCCGATTGAAATCATTGAACACTCCTATGACTTGGAGAATTGGGTTTCCATAGCTCGGAATTACGATGGAGAATGGGAGAGTACCTATCCGTTTAGTTATTCTCTTAGCGACTTAACTGGAAGCACAGATCAATTAATGGCAGTGCCTACGGGTGAATCTGGCTTTTATCGCAAGCGTTCTGCCACAAATTTAGAAACTGTCACGAATAATGCCCTTGCTGCGCGGTTTTTAATGCAGGCTACTTTTGGCCCCACCCTATCCGAAATTAATTCATTTCCCGGTGTTAATTCGAGTACTTTTGGACAGCAAGGTGATAATAGCTTTGAGGCTTGGATCGATCAGCAAATTGCGATTAGCCCCTTTTACCACCGAGCTTTTTGGCGTCAGCGTAGCGATCCAGAATTCACGGATCAATCAGCAGGGAAAACTTATTTAGATCCTGAAGTAAATGAAGTGGGACATCTGCCATCAGAGGGCGTACAATTAGGATTTAATCGTGGTAATACCGTATACAGGACTGATTGGACCAGCGTGCTACCTGGCTATGGATCGGTTGGTACCGAAGGCTCCACTATTTACGGATATGATTATGCGGGCAGACCTATTGTGGGCTCACACGCCGATGACGCGTACGTAAATCAGTTAGCAAACGGATGGAGTAATGCTTATGACATTGTCTACCCCATAAGCGATACTCGGCAAATTGTATGGTACAAGGCTGCTATTGATGCGCCAGATCAATTACGCCAGCGAGTTGCATGGGCTTTGTCGCAATATTTTGTGGTCGCTGAACTAGGTAACAACCAGCCGCAAGCGGTCGAGCGCTGGCTTAATTACTATGACATTTTTACTCGGCATGCTTTCGGAAATTTTAGAGATATGCTGGACGAAGTTACTTGGAGTCCGCACATGGGTTACTATCTTTCACATATAGAAAATCGCAAGTATCGACCCAACGTTGGCACTTACCCCGACGAGAACTATGCACGAGAGGTTATGCAGCTCTTTACTATTGGGCTATGGGAGCTCAACGAAGATGGAACTCTAAAGCTGGACGGTAGTGGGAATGCTATACCAACCTACGATAACGATGATATTTTTGAGTTCGCCAAAGTTTTTACTGGTATGCGACGCCCACAGAGTCGTGGTGGCAACACTCCAAACATTGAGGAAGTAGGTGATGGCTCTACCAATTATGTTGACAGGATGCGGGTGACTGCAAGTTGGCATGATTTTAGCCCGAAGACACTGCTCGATGGCACAATACTTCAGCAAAGTGGTACCAACGCTAATGCTGTGCGAAATGATGTTAAGGGGCTTCTAGACCATTTGTTCAATCATGATAATATGCCACCTTTTTTTGCGCGTTTCATGATACAAAGAATGACGGTTTCAAATCCATCGCCTACTTACATATATGATGTGTCTCAAGCGTTTAAAGATGGATTTTATAATGGTTCTGGATCAGGCCAACGTGGTTGTATGGAGGCCATTGTAAAAGCTGTTTTACTTCATCCTGAAGCTCGTTCATCCAGCCTCGCATACGATCCGAATCACGGCAAGCTAAGGGAACCGCTTATTCGTTTAATTCATGTTGCTCGCACCTTTAGTATTACTTCTAATCGTACCTATGGATGGCTTTATTTTAAGGATCTTGAGGATAAGATTCTGCAAGCGCCCTATGAGCAAGCTTCTGTATTCAATTATTACCGACCAGATTATTCGCCAAACGGTGTGATTGCTGATTCGGGACTTAACGCACCAGAGTTTCAAATCCACAACGATGTTAGTGCGCTACATTTAGCCAATGGGCTTGCGACTCTTATTCAGCACGGTATCGTTGGGCAAAATAATATGCCTTATTATGGTAACATTGGGCAACGCAATCGAATTGAGGCGCAGTTAGACTATACCTATGAAATTTCAATTGCTGGCAACACGACTGCATTAATCGATCATCTTAACTTGGTCTTGTGTGCTGGGCGCCTATCCCCCGAGAACCGAACTTCAATCGAGACAGCCATCGCCAGTACTAATTTAATTGGCGAGGAAAAGGTTAAGTATATAGCTGGTTTGATGGTCCTCACCCCTGAATTTAACACACTTTATTAATATGGATTTGAAACATAAGATCTCGCGTCGTCAATTTATAGGGCAAGCTAATTGTGCTGCGGTAGGAACTGCCTCACTTCTTTCATCGTTACTATCTTTGCGTTTGACTGCTGGTGCTGCTTCAGCGTCGAACTTCACCGATTATAAAGCACTTGTCTGTTTGTTTCTTAATGGAGGAAATGACTCATTCAACATGCTCGTGCCGCGCCAGCAAAATGCGTATAACCAATATGTAAGCGTTCGTGGCGGCTTGGCAAGTAGCGGTGGACTAGCATTATCCAAGGACGAACCGACCAGCACGACACCTGGAGAGGGAGGCTTGTGGCCGATCACTTCTTCAGTACAGAATCAGCCTGGTGGTGCTGGGTACTCAGAGTTTGGCATTCACCCTGACCTTCCTTATTTAAAGACGCTGTATGATCAGGGAGACCTCGCCTTTGTCAGTAATGTCGGATCTCTAATTGAGCCGACAACATTGGCTCAGTATAATGCCAAATCTAAACCACTTCCGGAGGGGCTCTTTTCTCATCCCGATCACCAAATTCATTGGCAAACACTAGTTCCGCAAGTACGAGGATCAAGTCCTAAAGGCTGGGCAGGTCGCATGGCAGAGGTGATGTCGCATGCGAATCAGCAAAGTAGCATAGCTATGAATATTTCCCTTTCAGGAGCCAACGTGCTACAGTCTGGCCCCACTACAGTGCCATATATAACTGATCCAGCAGGTGTGGTCGAGTTAAGAAAATATGATCAAGATCCAACGCTAAAGCTGGCAGTAGATGACATCTTAGGACAGCATTACCAAAGCATCTACTCGAAAACTTTGGCGCAGGCCAACCGTAAATCAATCGACGCGTCGGTCGCGTTTAAGAGTGCGTTAGATAGCTTATCTACACCGTTTGATCCAACAGCTCTCAATGGGTATAAACAAACTTATAAGCGACTTTCAATGGTAACAAAAATAATGGAAGCGCGCACAGCTTTGAGTATGAACCGCCAAATTTTCTTCGTAGAACGTGGCGGCTGGGATCATCACAATGAACTATTGGCTCCTCAATCAGATCTTTTTACGGAGATTAATGATGCAATCGAAATTTTCTGGAGTGAGGTCGTTAATTTAGGTCTCGAAAACAATGTGGTGCTTTACACTGCTTCGGACTTTGGACGCACTTTGACTTCAAACGGAAGTGGTTCCGACCATGCTTGGGGGGGTAATCACTTTATTATTAGTGGCAGTGTTGCCGGTGGTGAAATCTATGGAAGTTACCCGGCTTTGGCTGGCGGCTCTAATGATTTGGGACGGGGGCGGATTTTACCATCTACATCAGTGGATGCTTACATGGGAGAACTTGCTTCTTGGTATGGTGTTCCATCCTCAGAGATTAGTACGGTAATTCCGAATATTAATAACTTCAACTTCGCTAATTTGGCATCGCCCTTGGGAATTTTGACTAGCTAGCAATGGCTTATATATTGAATGAATCTTAGATTCTTTATAGTATATATTGGGTTTTTTCTTTACTCTTGTAGCTCACTATACGGTTCAAGTTTTACTTACGCGTTAAGCGATTTTACCAGCGGTCTTGATGGTTGGGGCGGTGGCGCTGATGGAGCAGTTAGTACGGTGGGTGCGATCAA
>JAYYDJ010000051.1:0-5568 GCA_036160955.1 Verrucomicrobiota bacterium
CCCGTTAACAAGAAACGCCTCAGCTCACTCAAACAAGTCAGAGTCCTTCGCCGTCTCTTAGAGAAAGAGCGCCCCGACATCCTACACCTACGCTCTCGCTTGCCCGCCTGGCTCGCCTACCTCGCCTGGCGTAAAATGGACCCTATCACGCGTCCCCGCCTAATCACCACCGTGCACGGCTTCTACTCCGTTAACGCCTACTCTAAAATCATGACTCGAGGAGAACATGTGATTTGCGTATCTAACAGTGTAAAAGACTATGTCCTCAAAAACTACCCTGACGTGAAGGAAAACAAACTCACCGTCATCCACCGTGGCGTGGACCCAGTAATGTATCCCTATGGCTTCAAACCCACTCCCGAATGGCTGGAAATATGGCATCAACAATATCCGCAACTTGAAAGTAAATACGTCGTAACCCTAGCCGGACGCATCACGCGTTGGAAGGGCCAGCTAGATTTCATCAAAGTCATCGCCGGCCTCAAAGAGAGAAAAATACCCGTCCACGGTCTTATTGTTGGCGAGCCCCACCCTAAGAAGTTGGAATTTTTGGAGGAAGTCAAAAGCGCAATCAGCGTGGCCGGCATAGAAAACAACATCACATTTGTCGGCCACCGCAGCGACCTGCGCGAAGTGATGGCCGTCTCCGACGTCATTATCTCCTGCTCCACAGATCCTGAGGCCTTCGGGCGAGTCACACTGGAGGCTCTTGCAATTGGCAAACCCGTCGCCGCCTATGCTCACGGGGGCGTTGGCGAGCAACTGAGCCGTCTTTTTAGCACTGGTTGTGTCCAAGTAGGAAACACTTCAGAGATGGTAGAGTATCTCACCAATTGGCAAAAGAATCCTCCAAGAATTGATGAAAATACAGAATTCACTTTAGACTCGATGCTGAAATCGATCAACACGACCTACAAAGAGCTATTGTCAAAAAATAGATAAACCTCTTATTTAACGGGTAGGTCTAACACTTGAAACCCGAGTAACTTTTGACACACAAAAATCCTATATGACTGACCCTATACAAAATATTCTAAGCCTCGAAGCCGCAATCGCCTACCGTCTGGAAATGGCCGCGCAAGGCAAACGAGTAGTCCTCACTAACGGTTGCTTTGATCTACTCCACTTCGGTCACCTTAATTATCTCCGTGAGAGCGCCATGCTTGGTGATACTCTCATCGTAGGCGTCAATAGTGATTGGTCTGTTAAAGAACTGAAAGGCACTACCCGCCCAATTAACATTGAGCAACATCGCGCTTACGCCCTCGCAAGCTTGAAAGCCGTATGCCGAACCTTCATTTTTCAAGGGCCTCGTTTCCATAATGAGATAGCTCAGATCAGACCAGACATATATACAAAAGCGGGCGACTATACCATCGACACATTACCCGCGAGCGAACGTGAGGCTCTAAAAGCTGTAGGCACGGATGTTCGCTTCCTACCGTTTTTGGAAGGTCACTCGACCACGCAAACGATCGAACACATCAATCGTTAAGCCTTCGGCAAGCGAGGCCTGAGATCTTTAATCAAAGATTCAAATCCATCTACATATCGATGGCAGAGAGACTGTGCTCCGCTATCGATTATATTACCCCCAGCAATACCGTATGTGGCAAAACCAGCCAACCGAGCAGCACAAACCCCTGCCGCACTATCCTCTATAGCAACAACTTGATTACGCTCCGAAAAATCAACGCCTAAGCCAACTCGACATGCCTCTGAATACAGCCAAGGGTGTGGTTTAGGCGACAATTCGCCCAAAGTGCCTACAGTTCCAGAGCGTAGAGGAAAACCCGCTGTTATAATCGTATCGTAAAATACTGTAGGGTCACCCAAGCCAAGTGTTTTAAAACCATCTAAAATTTCTGGCCACGCTTTTTCATATAAACCAGAAGTTACTAATGCAATCCTTATGCCTGATGATTTAAGTTCTTGTAAGAATTCCTTAATACCCTCGCAAGGAGTAAACGCATTAGTCCTTCCCCTTCCCCTCATGATGGCATCCAATTCTCTGTGCGTATGCTCAAAGTAAATCGCGCGCGCCGCTTCCAAACTCTCATCAGGACAATATTTGCGGATACAGTAGCTCAGATGCTCAGAAACACTATGACCTGAAACATAAGGGATATCAGAATCTTCCAATGTAAACTTAGAGTCCCCCACTAAACTAGCGGTGGTCATCTCGATAATCCAAATCCAAAATTCTTCACTGCGAATCGTGGTGCCATCAAGATCCATCAACACAGCCATAAGTTGATCTTCAGTCGCAACTGGTTCGATTGGATAGTATGCTGGATATCCCATTTCTGAACACACATGTGCTAATGTATGTGTTTCCCAGCCAACAAATTCGACTTTACGGTCACCAGTTGCCGAAATTCGTTGCACCCCTTGTTCACTCACAGTGAATCTTCCATCTGATGTTTGGTCAAGGGCATGTAACCCATTCGCACTCTCAGATATACCCAAACCATGAAAGTTTGTAGAAATATTTCCTGCTTTAGTTGTCATTTAATCATAAAATTAAGATTGTTTACAACCTAACCCCAACCTATCTCTCAATACTAAGCAATAATATCTGTGTCACTAAAGGGCACCTAGAAATAGAGTGATTTTCTACGATTAAATATGAGCGAACGCAAAATAGCTGTTATGAAATTCAGTGCTCTAGGAGACATTGCTGCATGCCTGCAGTTCATGCGCTCACTAGACCCTAATACATATATAATTACATCTCCATTGGGTCGTTCTTTTCTAGAAGATGAGTTCTCTAATTTTCTAGTATTGGAGGATAAAACAATAAAAAGCCATATAAAGCTAATACGCGAAATCCGTAAACATGACTTTCACGATATCATCGACCTACAAGGAAATGACCGCTGCAGATTGCTCTCCAAATTGTGCAGAATTGCTTCCCATACAACTACGCACAATGGCTATGACCCAAACTCCAAATACCGACCATTTTCTAACTTAGTCCAAGAAATTTCAAACAAGGTTAATGTCACGAGAAATTATCAACCAAAACCCAGAGAATATATCATCCTCAACACTGGCTCGAGCGCAAAGTGGTCAGCTAAGCGCCCACCAGCCTGGAAATGGAAGGAATTTGCAACCATTCTTGATCAGCGATTTGGTTTACCTTTCAAACTTACTGGATCAGAAATTGAAATCGACCACGTCATGAGCATAGCTTCTGTGTTACCCTTCGAAACTGAAGTTGTCGCAGGTAAAACTTCTCTAATTGAATTGAAAGTGTTATGCCGTAATGCATTCTTAACAGTATCAACAGACTCTGCCGCCATGCATATTTCAGCTGCAGAAGGTACACCTACTATTGGTATTTTTGGCTCTACCACGCAAAAAAGCATTCCAGCTAGTCCATGGGCCACCGCGGTCTGGGACAATTCTTATTACCCAAATGGGAATTTACCAAAATGCACTAGCGATATTGGTAACTACTACGATAATATCATACTTGAGGACGGGCTTCAAAAATTAGAACAATTTCTTCAAATATAGATGAGTCTTAAGGATCCAATTCGTGTAAAATTTGTAAATCGCGGACAAACTAAGTCTGATCCAATTCAATGGCTCCGCCAATTTCCAGGCCGCATACCAAGGTGGGGACGATGCCAATTTATATTTGACCCTTCGGAACGTAATTACGACTGGTTCGTTGTGGAAAACGATCTGCCAGCTCAATTTGGTTGTAAACAATCTACTGCAATAGAATCATTAGCTTGCTCACCTGAAAATACGCTTTTTATTACACGTGAACCTTCATCCGTTAGCACTTACGGTAGCCCATTCCTGAATCAATTTCGGTATGTACTAACAGGGCATGAAGATTGGGCATTGAAGCACCGAGGGAAAATTCATTCTCAACCTGCACTTCGCTGGTATTATGGCGACAGCTCTAGAATTGGCCCCACAAACATTCGCGACTTTGATTCAATCGCCGCTAACCTGCCAAAGGAGAAAAATAAAATTATTGGCACGATGTGCTCAGCGAAAGCGCAGAAACATACCATGCACTACGATAGGGTGCAGTTTGTTGAACGATTACAAGAAGCATTACCTGCGCTAGATCGCTACGGCGAGGGATTTAAGGAAATACCAGACAAAGCGATATGCCTAGACGATTACAAATACCATATTGCAGTCGAAAATCACGTGTGTGACCACTGGTGGACGGAGAAACTCTCTGATTCTTTCCTGGGACTTACACTACCTTTTTATCATGGGGCACCGAATGCCCATCATTATTTCCCAAAGGAAAGCTTCATACCAATTAATATATACGACTTTAAGGGCAGCCTTGAAATTATAAAAAGCGCAATTGCATCGGAAGAATATGAAAAGCGAATAAAAGCCATAAATGTTGCTCGTGAACGCTGCCTTTACAAATACTCAACCTTTGCGACTGTCTCCAAAATCATAGAAAAATATCACGATTTCAACACTAATGCCCAGTCTAAGATAACTATACGAAGCAGACATTCAATTAGAAAAAATCCCTTTATTGCTTTACGCATTGCAGCGGAAAAAACTTATATTCGCTGCCTAACACTTAAGAACAATTTCTATGCATCCACAAGAATAGATGGCTCATGTTTGATGTAACAAGGACTCAAATTTACTGGCAACTAAAACGTAAGTTCAGAAAGTATAATATACGCAAGGGTAGCCCTAGCCAGTATGGGCAAGATCAGGTGGTTTATGAACTTCTGGGAAAACCAAAAACTGGTATCTTTGTAGACATTGGTGCAAATGACGGTACTACTTTCTCGAACAGTCTATTCTTTGAAAAACTAAATTGGACAGGCGTGTGTATAGAACCCCATCCGATAGCATTTCAACAACTTACTTCAGCGCGCTCATGCGATCTTCTTAATGCATGTATTTCTGGAACTGATTCGATCGTCGATTTCATGGTAGTTGAAGGGTCATCCCACATGCTTTCAGGTATTAGCACCTTTATGGATGCTACGCACATTGAAAGAATTGATAGAGAAATCGAGATCAATGGCGGCAAAAAGAAATTAGTAACAATTGATGCAATATGTCCGAAGACTCTAATAAACAACTACCACTTAAAGAAAATTGATTATCTATCGATCGATGTAGAAGGATGCGAAATGGAGATTGTTAAAAAATTCGATTTCTCCGAAATCAACGTTAGAGTAATTGGCGTAGAAAACGGATCTAGAACCCCAGAATTATTTAATTATTTAAATATAGTCGGCTACAAGTTACAAAAATGTATCGGTTGTGATGAAATATATCAGAAACGATAGTTACTGTGGGATAAACCAATCAACTGTATCAAGTATATGGTTCATTGCGGTGTAGGTGGAACTCATCGGTAAAAACTAGTTAGCCCCATCCCCGAATTTACAATGAAAACCCAGAAGCACATCCAAGCATTTATTATCAACCTAGATAAGGCAACCGAACGGATGGAGCACATGCACTCTGAAATCGAGTCAACTGAAATTCCTTATACTCGAATCGAAGCAGTGTATGGTCCATCATTGGCTCAGCCTATCAAAGGGTTTAACGAGA
>JAYYDJ010000052.1:0-9642 GCA_036160955.1 Verrucomicrobiota bacterium
CCGAGCTTTGTGACAGAAAACTTAAAGCGCGAAAAAAACGCTGCTAGCAAGTTAGCTAGTAGTAAACCCCCTACGGCATAACCGCCTAACATAGGAATATGAATCCATCCTAGGTAAGTGTCAATTGGCCAAGTCTGTGGGTATTTCCAAATGACTAAGAAACTCTCAAAATAAAGTTTTTGTGTGTGCCATATGCCATATTCTACCTGATCAAGTGTGCCGAAAAAAATCAGCACCATGGAGAGTGATAACAGTGCTACCGTAAGTCGAACGGAGGCTATATTTTTAAGCATTTGGGACATCATTTAGTGATGTGAATCGTGAATCTTAACCGAATTTAGGAAGCTTTTCATAGCTAATTCATTTGCTTGTACCGTAGCATTATCTCCTAGCATTTTGAAAAACCAAGTACTTCCATGAAATGGGAGTATACCGACTAAGATTGATTTTTGTGGACCTTTAAGGCGGAGGTAGGTGCCACCGTGATAAGAGATTGTGATTGGCTCGCTGATAGAATCCAGTTGCGCTTGACTCATAGTATTGAGTTCAATTTGGCCGCACCATCTGTTAACGTTAGCTAAGTTTCCTCCAACATTTCCGGGAAAGGAAAGTGCAGTGATTTCGGCGCTGCCACTGGCATCATTAATTCGCAAGTTAGCTTTACGAATGCCAGAACTGCCTGCATCGGTCCAGCCTTCCGGAAGTGAAAAAACAATATCTGGTCCAGCATCTGCACTTTCTTGCATGCCCGGTAAAATTTGCATTTCTGCTTTAGTGGTTATCTCAGTTGTAGATAGCTTGCTTACCTGATTAAAAACTGATTTATCAGTTTCTTCATCTGAAACAGCTTGTAAGATAGTTGGAGGTGGGCTCTTTGGGACGGAATAGCTTACCACTACGGGATCCTCACAACCGCTTAATAGAAGTAGTATTATTGACCCAAATATTAAAAGGGTGCTTTGTTTTTTGGACTTACTTAAAAGCATACTTAAGTATAAATTAAAGGATTTAACTCTGCAACAAAAGTAGCCAATTAAAGATCGCAGCTTCTGTTAATTATTAAAGCGAAATAAAGCTACATCACCGTCCTTAAATTCATAATCCTTGCCCTCGAGGCGATATTTCCCTGCTTCACGAGCTCTTGCGGTGCTTCCAGCAGCAGTCAGATCTGTGTAAGCGACTACTTCGGCCTTGATAAAGCCACTTTGAAAATCGGTATGGATGACCCCTGCACATTCTGGAGCCTTCATGCCTTTTTTAAAAGTCCAAGCGCGGACTTCTTGAACGCCTGCAGTAAAGTAGGATGCTAAGCCAAGTAGCTCATATGTAGCGCAAATTAGTTGCGATACGCCAGAATCATTAACTCCTAGGGATTCCAAATACTCGGTCGCTTCAGTCGCATTAAAATAAATTAATTCAGCTTCTACCGAAGCAGAGATAATTGAGGTTCCAGCAGCTCCATGATGTTCCCTTGCATACTTCTCCACAAGCCTTACAAATTCATTCTTTGATGGTTCCACCAGATCTTCCTCGGCTATATTACAAGCATACAATACACGCTTGGCAGAGAGTAAGCATAAGCGCTTGAGAATAGGCTGATCTTCTTCCCTCATATCAAGGGTGATTGCAGGTTTATTAGAATCGAGATGAGGAATTAATCGATCGATTAAAGCAATATTCTCAGCTGCCTCTTTATCGCCACCGCGTGCTTTTTTAACAGCTTTTTCTTTTTGATTCTCTAGTGAGCTCATGTCGGCTAGAATCAACTCAGTATTAATTATTTCTATGTCTCGCAGTGGATCAATCGAGCCCATGTTGTGTATAATATCATCGTCTACAAAACAGCGAACGACATGTACGAGGGCATCTACTTCGCGAATATTAGCTAGGAATTTATTGCCTAATCCCTCACCTTTACTGGCGCCTTCGACTAAGCCAGCAATATCGACAAATTCTATTGCCGCAGGAATAACTCTATCAGTTTTAGCTATCTCTCGCAGTGGTTCTAGGCGTGCATCTGGCACTTGCACGACGCCTATATTAGGATCAATAGTGCAAAATGGGTAGTTTGCTGATTCTGCTTTGCGCGTGCGTGTGAGTGCATTGAAGAGTGTGCTTTTACCCACATTGGGAAGACCGACTATACCTGCTTGTAGCATAGTGGCAAAAGATGTGGTACACTCGCGTTTGTGCAATGGTAAACCTTCATTACACTTTTGTCAGTAGACTTACTTAGTTAGCATCTATCTGCTTTCTCGGGCTTGTCTTAATTCTAAGTTTCTGTTCCTTAACTAAGTATTATCTAATCATATATATGCCAACTCGTAAAAAAAGTCCTAGTTCTAAAGCGCTCACGATGCTTCGCCGTAAGTTACCTGGGCGTGTTTATACAGATACGAGTAGCTGTTACGAAGCTTCTTTGGATAATTTACGACTTTCATTTATGCCCGATGCGGTCGTAAAAGTTAAGCAAGCGCAGGATATAGGTATTTTACTTAAGGTAGCGCACAGTAATGGCATAGCAGTCACTCCACGTGGTGCTGGATCTTCGACCACTGGTTCTGCCGTGCCCGTTAACGGCGGTTGGGTGCTCGATGTTTCGGCGCTCAAAAGTATTCGTATCGATACAGTTTCCAAGATTGCGACTGTTGGCGCGGGAGTGGTCACCCATAAATTACAGCAGCGAGCAGCAGCGCGCGGCTTATTCTTTCCGCCAGATCCATCCTCTAAAAAATACTCTACGATTGGAGGTAATATCGCCTGCAATGCCGGTGGTATGCGTTGTGTAAAATATGGGGTGACTAGAGATTATGTTCTTGGGCTTGAGGGCTTCTTAGCCGATGGGAGTCCAGTGCACTGGGGATTAGCTCTAAAAAAGTATGTTTCCGGCCTCAATCTTCGGGATTTATGGATTGGATCTGAGGGTACTTTAGGAGTCATTACTGCTGCTTCTTTACGGCTTCTTCCAATTCCGGACAAGACTTGCACAGCTATGTTTGCTTTTAAGACTGAGAGTGCTGCACTTCGCGCAGTTGTGGGATTGTTAAAAGCGGGTATTCAACCATCAATTCTTGAGTTTCTCGATCGGCAATCGGTCACTTGTGCAGAAAAATATACTGGGCAGTGGATTTTTAATAGCTGCGCAGGAGGAGCGATCCTATTAATCGAGCTAGATGGTCACATAAGTGAAGTACGCAATCAGCGTAAAGCACTACTTAATTTTATGTCTAAAAGTGCAGCTTTTCAGCAGGTAGCGAGCACTGCGAAACAGGCGGAAAAAATCTGGGAAGTGCGACGAACTTGCTCTCAATCGATGTACTTAATTGCAGACACAAAACTAAATGAAGATGTGGTTGTGCCGATTAACAAGCAGGCAGAACTAATCCGCTACACTCTGGCACTTAAAAAAGAAATTGGGTTAGCGACGCCAACCTATGGCCATGCAGGAGATGGTAATTTGCACGTACATATAATGTACAATCGCAGCAATAAAGATGAGGCGCGCAAGGCCAAGATTGGGATTAAAAAGCTGCTTAAGAAAGTAGTGGATCTTGGAGGAGTAATTACCGGCGAGCACGGTATTGGATTAGCAAAGTCACCTTTTTTACCAATGCAACATACGCAGGCTGAGATTGCTGCCATGCGTGCAGTCAAGAATGCCTTGGACCCCAAAGGAATCCTTAACCCAGGTAAGATCTTCGAGCCATTCGAGGTCTGGAATCATATTCCATCCTCCGTTCAATTACCTTGGGATCTATCATTAGAAAATAAACACTAATTAGAAGTTTTTGCTTTATTTTAATCGTTCCCTTATACCTTGTAAGATATGCAATTAATAACACCCGAAGTTCGCTCTCAGATAAAAGATATTTCGCGCCGTGCTGGCCACATATGGAGGTATCTTTGACGGAGAAAAAAAATTAGCAAAAATTGCTGCACTTGAAGAAAAGATGGCGGCACCTAATTTCTGGGAAGATCAACAAGCGGCTCAAAAAGTCATTAATGCTGCAAATCGCATGAAAGCTGCGATAAATCCTTCGAAGGCATTTAATTTGGAAGTGTCAGACCTCAATGCTTTGTTCGAATTGGTCAATGAGATCGGCGATGACTCGGAGCAATTAATTTATGAGCAAGAAGTCATCGATCTAGTTGAGTCTCTACAGTCAAAATTAGATGCCCTTGAATTAGCATCATTTTTAACTGGGCCTCACGATTCTTGTAATGCTATTTTGACTGTTCATGCTGGTGCAGGTGGTACGGAAAGTTGCGATTGGGCGGATATGCTCCTTCGAATGTATTCGCGCTGGGCCGAGCGCAGTGGCTTTACAGTTGATATTCAAGATATAATGCCTGGTGAAGAGGCAGGCATTAGCTCTGCTACCATACGCATCGAAGGGCCAAATGCTTATGGTTATGCAAAAGCTGAGCGCGGAGTTCATCGCCTCGTACGAATTAGCCCATTTGATTCTAACGCTAGGCGACACACTTCATTTTCTTCGGTCGATGTAATTGCCGAGATTGAAGATGATATCGATATGGATATACCAGAGACTGAAATTCGCACCGATGTTTATCGTGCTAGCGGAAAGGGTGGCCAGCATGTTAATCGCACTGAATCTGCTGTACGTCTGACACACATTCCTAGTAACATAGTCGTCACCTGTCAAAATGAACGTTCTCAGATAAAAAATAAAGCGACCGCGCTACGTACTCTAAAATCTCGTCTCTATGAAAAAATGCTAGACGATAAGCGTAGTGAGATGGAAAAGTTTTATGGAGAAAAGGGGGATATCGCATGGGGTAACCAGATTCGTTCTTATGTCTTTCAACCCTACCAACTTGTCACTGACTTGCGTACTGGTATTAAGGAAGGCAATGTACAAGGTGTAATGGACGGTGAATTAGACGCCTTTGTGCATGCATGGTTACGTGCGGGTGGGCCGACTTCTAGAAAATCAGCTGGTGATCGGGAGTTTGGTGATGAATGATTCTGATAAGACTAGTGGCGGGCTCAGTTACGCAACCTTGCAAAAAGCATTTATTGAGCAAAGTTTGTTTGAAAATAAGACTTGGCGCTATTCGCCTGAAGCTTTCGCATTGACTGCTCAGCAAGTGTCGGAAATCCAAATTATTGGTACAGCATGTTACGACTTTTATCGCGCTCAAGAGGTTCTGTATTTGCGCTCTGCAGAAGATAAGAACCTTTTGCGTAATCGTAAGTTACATGCGCCATGGGTTGCGGAGTATTTGGACAGAGGTAAGCCTCCAGCATTAGTTAAGCATGCTCGCTCTAAGGCCTTAAGAGGTTCGTCTCCTCTGATAATACGTCCAGATTTACTTCTTACAGATAGTGGCTTCGCTCTCACTGAATTAGACTCAGTGCCGGGTGGCATCGGTCTAACAGCCTTCCTTAATAGCTTATATGGTAATTGCCATGGTAACGCATTGCTTGGTGCTAGTAGCATCGACATGGTGGACGCATTTTATGTATCCTTGTGTTCGAAGGCGCCAAGTTTAACTGCCCCGCATATTGCTATTATTGTTAGTGATGAAGCGTCGACCTACCGCCCAGAGATGGAGTGGTTAGCCTCACAGATGCGTCAGCGTGGGCGCCGCGTGCGTGTATTTCATCCAGATTCGGTTATGCCATTAGGCGATACAATTTGTGTCGATGTTGACGGTGATCCTCAGCAAGTAGATATAGTGTATCGTTTCTGGGAGCTATTTGATTTAAATAATATATCAATTGCAGATTTTTTATTAGAGGATGGAAATGAGTCACGACTTTGTTTGACCCCGCCCATGCGACCATTCCAAGAAGAAAAGCTCAGTTTAGCGCTTTTCCACCATCCAATTTTAGAGGACTTCTGGAAAGAAAATCTACCTAAAGAATCTTATCAAATGCTTCATAAAGTAGTGCCTCAAACTTGGGTGATGGATCCGGTCGAATTGCCGCCCAATGCAATGTTGGATGCGCCTCATGTGAAGGGTAAACCAATTCACCGATGGGAGCAACTCGCTAGAGCTGGCAAGAAAGAACGTAATTTAATTCTAAAAATCAGTGGCTTTCATGAAACTGCATGGGGGGCTCGTAGTGTTACCTTAGGAAGTGATTGTTCCTTAGAAGAGTGGGAAAGTGCTATTAATCGTGCGATTTCAATGGCTGAGAACTCACTGCATATTTTACAGACCTACCAAAAGCCTAAGCTTTTGCCGCATCCGATTTATAGTACAAATGGCGAAGTTATTACTATGGATCATCGCATTCGTTTGTGCCCCTATTATTTTATAAATGAGGAAATAAAAGAGGTGCAATTACGCGGAGTGTTAGCGACTTTATGTCCAGCAGATAAGAAGATTATACATGGTATGAAGGATGCAGCACTATTGCCATGTAGGGAGATAATAGGTGGATAATTTGACTGTAAGTTATATAGATTGTTGCGGTTTGCTTAGCAGTTGTTTTGCTTTCCAGTAGCGTTATCTATAACACTGCTATTATTTATTCCCAAGTTGCTAAAAAAGTATTTAAAAAGGAGCTCAAAAATGCCTTTAAAAGAGCCGGATTTACTGCAAAACAGTTTTAAATTTAGTATCGATTCAGATGTGGGTTCATTAAAGAAATCGATTCTAAATCACTTGCGCTTTACTTTGGCTCGACACCCAGAAAGTGCAAAAGATGATGAGTGGTGGACGGCGACGTGTTTCGCGATAAGAGACCGCTTATTAGACCGCTTTATGCATACCCAGTGTGTTCATAATGAGTTAAAAGTACGTAGAGCTTATTATCTGAGCCTAGAGTATTTAATGGGTCGCTTACTGCTTAACAATTTACACAATAGCGGTATTTATTCTGTAACTCGTACTGCACTAGAAGAATTAGGGCAAAATTTGGATACTATTGTTTGTGAAGAAGCGGACATGGGTCTTGGTAACGGAGGTTTAGGACGCTTAGCAGCTTGTTTTCTCGATTCTTTAGCGACTCTTGACTTACCTGCTGTGGGTTATGGCATTCGTTATGAATTTGGTCTTTTCCGTCAGGAATTTAAAGAGGGCCATCAAATTGAACACCCGGATGCTTGGCAGGAGAAAGGATGCCCTTGGGAAGTGATGCGCCCAAACTTTTCACAAATTGTCAAAGTGTACGGACGTGTGGAGCATCAGATTAACGACAAGGGCCAATTAGTTCCAGTTTGGCTCGACCATAAGTCAATTGAAGGTGTTCCATATGACATTGGCATTATCGGCTACGGGGGTAGCACCGTAAATTTTCTTCGTTTATGGCATTCTAAGGCGACTCAAGAGTTTGACTTTAATGTGTTTAATCAAGGCGGCTATGTGGAGGCAGTTCGCGAAAAAGCTATTAGTGAAACGATTTCCAAAGTGCTCTATCCTAATGATGCTACTGAGAACGGCAAAGAGCTACGCCTCGTGCAGCAGTATTTTTTCGTAAGTTGTTCCCTACAGGATATTATTCGACGTTTTCTACAAACTCATGATGATTGGAGCAATTTTTCTAGATACAATGTCATACAATTAAACGATACACACCCAGCTATTACGATTGTTGAGCTGATGCGTCTACTTGTAGATGAACATAAACTTGCTTGGGAAGTGGCCTGGGAGATTACGAAAGGTACCTGTAACTATACGAACCATACCTTGTTACCAGAAGCTTTAGAAAAGTGGAGCGTTCCCCTATTTGAAAAAGTCGTACCACGCCATCTTGAGATTGTTTATGAAATAAATGATCGCTTTCTAAAGGGTGAGGTGGAAGCAAGGTGGCCAGGAGACGATTCTAAAAAAGCCGAATTATCCATAATAGAAGAAGGGGACACCAAGATGATACGCATGGCTTATTTATCAGTCATAGGCTCTTCTATGGTCAATGGTGTGGCGGCATTGCATACAGAGCTTCTCAAAAAAAATCTATTCGCGACTTTCCATAATCTGTATCCGAATAAAATTGTGAATATGACCAATGGCATAACTCCTCGCCGCTGGTTGCTTGCGTGTAACCCAAAGCTTAGCGCTTTAATTAATAACACGATAGGTAAGAGTTGGCCAAAGCAATTAGAGCAACTGACTCAATTAGCTAATTTCGCGGATAATGCTGTTTTTCAAAAGAAGTTCATGGCAATTAAACATGCTAATAAAGTTGCTTTTGCGGCTTATGTACATGAGAGATGCGGCATAGAGATTAATCCAGAGGCTTTGTTTGATGTACAAATAAAACGATTGCACGAGTACAAGCGCCAGCATTTGAACTTACTCCATATTTTAACCCTTTATAGACGTCTGCTAAACGATCCAGATTATGAGATGAATCCAAGGGTCTTTATATTTGGTGCTAAAGCTGCACCTGGATATGCACTTGCTAAAAATATCATTCGTGCGATCAACAAAGTCGGAGAAAAGATCAACAACGACCCTCGAATTAAGGATAAGTTAAAAATTGTTTTTCCTGAAAATTATCGCGTTACAATGGCGGAGTGCATTATACCAGCTGCTGATTTGTCTGAGCAAATATCGACAGCCGGCAAGGAGGCTTCGGGTACAGGAAACATGAAACTAGCACTTAATGGTGCTCTTACTATAGGTACTTTAGATGGTGCTAACGTTGAGATTCAAGAAGAGGTAGGAGAAGAAAATATTTTTATATTTGGCAGTAGCGTAGAAGAAGTCGATGTGCTGCGCGCACGTGGATATAATCCGTACGATTACTATAATAGTAATTGGGAACTAAAAGCTGTGATTGATTGGCTTCGTTCTGATTATTTCACTCCCGGCGAGCCTGACGCATTTGCACCTTTGTGTAGTAGCTGGCTAGATGGCGGGGATCCATTTCTTTGCTTAGCTGATTATGCCGACTACATCCGTGCGCAAGAAGCAGTCAACAATGCTTACAGCGACACAAAGCGTTGGGCTAAGATGGCAATTCTTAATACAGCAAGCATGGGTAAGTTTTCTTCAGACAGAACAATCAGTGAATATGCTGAAAAAATTTGGAAAATTAAGCCTGTTCCTGTAGGATAATTAAGTTTTATTGAAGCTATTAACTGAGCCAAGTTAGGCATGTATTCTGCGTTTGCATCATCTGCTGAATATCTAGTGGGTGCTTCTGCTACTTTTTTCTAATTTTCACTTGATCTTAGCTCTTCGCTTCGTCTTTTTGATCAATAGTATCAGGCGCGGTAGCCAAGTGGTAAGGCCGAGGACTGCAAATCCTTTATCGTCGGTTCGATTCCGACCCGCGCCTCCATTTTTTAATTGGTTGATTTTGCGTTAACTAAAGCAAAATCATTTTACGATCCTAGTACTTAATATGGGTATCACATTATGCCTCGTTAACTTTTAGCAATGTTATGGATCTCTATTATTTAATAGGCCATATTTTTCCAAATTTAGTTGCTTCATCCTGTACTCGAAGCATTTATACGGATTTACCGGACTAAAGGATTTAATTTGTTATCGGTTCAGTATTTTTGAATGATAAAGACTAAATTAGTAATATAATAATGCTTCTATTAATATATAAATTATTTTATCAGTATTTTTATTAAATTGTACTTCCCATGCGTAACTTTATCGTTATTTTGTTTTATCCAGTGACGTGTATCATACATGTAATTTGGAAATCGG
>JAYYDJ010000053.1:0-51225 GCA_036160955.1 Verrucomicrobiota bacterium
CCTCGGTATTACCAGCAACTGAGCGGGACCCTGAACGCAATGGAGACGGTATCTATACTCTTAAAAATGATCTAGGTGATTATACGGAAGGATATTTTGCAATGGAGGTGAGGATTTTTGCGGAAGATCCACCAAGTCCGAGTACAAGTTTTCAGGCCAGCAAAGATTTGTCAGAGCTGTCCGACATCGAACCAATATTTACCTATAACACAGCTGTGGTGCGCTAAAAATGAGTACATAATAATATGAAGCTCAAAAAATCTAATCGGCAAGCTCGTAGCGCTTTTACGCTCATCGAAATAATGGTGGCCACAGTTGTCATGCTTATTTTGGTTGGTGTAGTCGTAGAGATTACTTTCAACGTGCTTAATGCTTGGAACCGCGCCTCTGGAAAATTAGCAGCGAATGCAGAAGCTCGCATAGCAATGGATTTGCTGACGCATGATCTTCAGACCGCGGTCCTTAGAAATAATGGTCAGCAGTGGTTGCGTGTGGAGGGCCCGATCGACCCAAATGGCAACTATAACGATCAGACTGTTTCTTTAAAGCTCTTTTCTCCAGCTCTTGACCGCCCAAAGCAAGATGCTGAAGGAAATGAGATTTCTGGAGACATATGTGCAATTGGATACCGCTTAGCCTATAAAGAATCTTATTCTAGTGATAATAAATCAGGGCCTAAAACATTTGCATTATACCGTAGCATAGTCGACCCCAGAACAACATTTGACTCACTTCTGGGTAATCCGTATCAGCAAGAGCTCATTGGTGGTTCGTGGGCGGATTCTTCAATCATAGACGAAGCAAATTATTTAGTGTCCAATATTGTTGAATTTAAAATCTTTGTATACTCTGATGATGAAACGTATTCTGATGAAGGTAGAAGATTGGCTTTAAATGACAGAGAAGATGATCAAGCTGACTTAAAAATAGATAATAATTCAAAAGTTATATTCGGTGGTAAAGGAGATGCTATCGATCTTCTATATGCTGATATCATTTTAACAGTGGTCTCCGATGATGGGCTCGAGCTTTTACGACTGCTTGATGAGGGTAGATCTGGTACCGGTTACTCGAGTCCGTATGATGTGGTACGGGAGTATGGCGAGCAGTTTAATCGGCGAGTTTATTTCCCGTCCCAGTCATTTTAGTTATGAGTCTCTCTTTTCTTTTATAAGAGTCATGATAAACTTTGCTTACAAGAAGCACCGATTATACTAATTTTTATAAATTGCCAATTAGCCTTAATTTAAGGTCTTTTATACGTATGTCATCTTTACTCTTATTGAGCTTATATATTTTTAGTGTATGCGCATTATTTGTAAAAAGCGCAACGAGTGAAGTTGCATCTATGGTATTAGTGCCAGGGGGTACTTTTTCGATGGGTGGCGATGCAGGACTAATGGGAGGAAATTCTCAATCCCATAGCTCTTCGTATCCCATACACGAGGTAAAAGTTGATCCTTTTTGGATGGATACAACGGAAGTTACAAATCGCCAGTTTGAGGAGTTTGTTAATGCAACTGGTTATATTACTTTTGCGGAGCGACCATTACCCACAGAATATATTGAGAGGATGCGCAAGATGGCAGCGATTAATTTAAAGGAGTTGCAAAGAGCTGCCACATACGCAGTAGGCTCAAAATTAGACGATATATGCGCTAGTATAGAGCAAATTGAAGAAGCGATGGAGCAAAATGGTGTCGCTGGTGCAATAGTATTTACACCCCCCACGCATCAATTGTATAACGCAACGGATGAAACTCAATGGTGGCGGATTTTACCTTCCGCTAATTGGCGATCGCCTAATGGGGAAGGTTCGTCGATCATAGGGCTAGAGGATCATCCTGTAGTTAATATTACTCACGAAGATGCTGAGGCTTATGCGCGGTGGTGCGGTAAGCGACTACCCACCGAGGCAGAGTGGGAGCGGGCAGCCCGTGGTGATCTAATTCGTAAGCCTTATGTCTGGGGAGACTTGGTTACTCCCAACAACATATGGATGGCAAATATCTGGCAGGGCATATGGCCTTATGAAAATTCAGCTCAAGATGGGTATTTAACCACAGCACCGGTCAAAAGTTTTTTGCCCAATGCCTTTGGCCTTTATGACATGTCTGGAAATGTTTGGGAATTAGTAGCGGATCGCTATTGGTCGCAGACATATGCAAGCAGGCAAAACCAAGTGGTGGTCAACCCCACTGGTCCTTCGCAACAAGAGCTTATTGCTTTAGGGCAAAAAACAATAGCATATGTAACCAGAGGTGGTTCTTTCCTATGCTCGGATAATTGGTGCCGCGGATATCAACCAGGCTCCAGGCAGTCTTTACATTTTGATTCTCCTGCAAATCATACAGGCTTTAGGTGCGTTAAAGATATTAAGAGCGATTAGGAGTATACTTTTATTAGCCAGGGTTGGGTGAACAATAAGTAGCATTTAATCCAACGCTTTTAATGGCTTAATATTCTAGCATAACTAGGCATGCGATTTGAGTGTTATTTGCTGGCGTAATTCTACTAATGATGGCGTTTAAAACGCCCCCTCATTGACTCGCCTAAATAATAGTTATTTCTTTACCAATTAGTAATCATAAATTAATTTGTAAATTGTTGTAAAACATGTATTTATATAATTTGTTCACAGATTATTAACAAAAATTTACAGATTTATTCGCTTGACATGTGGGTCATAATGGGCCGTTTTGGGTTGAAATGGTTCTTACACATAAATGAGTATTATAAAAACAGGCAGATTCGTTGGTAAATTTCGTCATAATTTGGACGAGAAAGGGCGCTTAACAATTCCCTCAGCCTGGCGACCAAATCTAATAAGTTGCGACAATGCGTTTTTAGCCTTACCCATTAGTGACGGCTCTATTGCTATATATCCGCCAAAGATGGCAGCAAAGTTAGAAGAGGCGATAGCTCAAGTTCCTTTAGAAGATTACGAGGGTCAAATGGCTGTCACCGATTTGTTAGATGCCGCTCAAGATCTTAGTTGTGATAAACATGGCCGCATCAAGCTAAATGAAGATCTCATTGAAGGTGCTAGTCTTGTAAAAGGAGCTGTACTACTTGGTAAGGTGGCCACTTTCAGTATTTATAGTGAGGAACTATACGAGTTGATGCGTGCTGGCAAAAAATCTGATAAGGAAACACGCGCTGCAATCTTCAAACGATTTGGAATTTAACAAAGTAATACAAACTAGCCATGGCCAATATTCTCCAACAAATCGCTCGCGAAAATTTTAGAAGTTCTGGATATATAACCCAACCAAGTCGGGAGCGCAACGAGCCGTGGCAATTTACAACCCCTCCGAAAAGTCCTTTCACTCAAACAGGTACGGTTCATTCAGCATTGCAGCGCCGTGAAAAAGTACAATCGCGAGAACCACAATCCAATAGCTCAATTCTTAAGACTTGCCTCAATGCGTTGCTCCACAGGTGAATTTATAAATACCTCTTCAATGAGCGGGCATGTTCCAGTATTATTGAATGAAACTCTGGAACTAATTTCGCCAAAAGAGGGTGACAAAATATTAGATGCTACTTTTGGGGGGGGAGGACACAGCAGAGCTATTTTAAAAGGTACAAACAACGTTAAAGTAGTCGCTATAGATAGAGATCCAGAAGCGTCGGTGCGAGCAGAGTCTATGTATGAAGAATATGGTGAGTCCTTTCGTTTTTATTCAGCGAATTTTGGTAATTTATCAGAGTTAGGTGAAAGCGAATTCAACGCAGTTTTATTTGATTTTGGACTTTCGTCGTTTCAGTTAGATGCTGCTGAGCGTGGATTTTCATTTCGTATGGATGCTCCAGCTGATATGCGGATGAATCCGCAATCCGGTATCAGCGCTGCCGAGTTTCTAGAGACTTCTGATGAAGAGGGGCTGATACGTGCAGTCCGAAATTATGGAGAAGAGAAGCGCTGGCGAAGGGTTGTTGCTGCAATTCTACAGGCCCGTGGGACTGGATCTTTACAGCGTACTAGTTCACTAGCTAATTTGATTGCAAATGCGGTCGGGCCAAATCGTTCTAGACGATCTTTTGTTCATCCAGCGACTCGAAGCTTTCAGGGTATACGAATAGAGGTAAATAATGAGTTGAGTGCGATCGAGCGCGGCTTGCCTGCTGCGTTTGATCGCCTTTTACCGGGAGGCGTTCTTGTAGCGATTAGCTTTCATTCTCTTGAAGACCGCATAGTAAAACGCTTTTGCCGTCGTATGTCCGGTCGCCCTGAACATTTAGCTGATATGCGCGTTCAGGAGGAACGTCATGAACAAGCAAAAATGATTACAACACGTCCTATTCTGTCAAGCGAACAAGAAATCAACCAAAATCCACGTAGTCGAAGTGCACGTTTACGTGCGATTACACGACTTTAATTATACTCATGCGAATACAAATAACGACTATTAGAAGCAGTTTCTTAATTCTTATAAGCTCTATCATAACTGTAGTTGCAGTAGCAGCTTTTTCGATTGTCTGGTTACAGCAGGAAATAAATCAAACTGCTCGTAGCAGTCTTATTTTAGATAATCAACTTGGTGATATCATAGGTAAAATCCGATATTTAGACGAGAAAATCTCTAAGTTTCACCAGCCTGTTGTCTTACAGGGTAAAGTAGCAAAAAGTTTGCGACCTAGTAAAGAGAGCCAAGTTGTTTGGATTAGAGAGCGTGATAATTTACAAATCCGCACATATGCTCATGTTGCTCCTTACAGAGGTGCTAATAATCTAGCATATTACAATCTCAAATCACCATAAATTCCTCCAATTTTACTTTCACATGCAGCTTCCTATAAATTGTTTTAGCGCTAAATCTCATCCTATCAAAGGACAGAGCCAATTCGTACAAAAATGTATCAAGAAAACAAGTTCAGTCGGTCACCTGAATGCTGATGTTGTATCTATTGAGCCCTTAAAACCGTCACAGCAAACGCTTCGCCAACTCGAATTACGTTACAAAAGTGATTAATATTTAGCTCAGGTTAATTATAAATGAGCAGAGCTTTTATCTGTAACCAACGCGCTACGATAGTATTCGCCACTATCGCGATAGCTTTTGCAGTCTTGCTGGGACGATTAATTTATCTGCACACTTGGGATCATACTGAACTACTTGAGAAAATTGAAAGTAGTCGACGTATGGTGAAGGTACTAAAGGCGCGACGTGGCAATGTGGTCGATTGTAAAGGTAACTTGCTTGCAACGACGAATACCACAGTAAATATCGGTGTCGATCCACAAGCAGTAGTTGAAGCTGACTTAGCCAAACTTAAAGACCTAGCAAAACTTTTAAGCAAGCCTATCACCAGTATTGAGGAAGCTATAGCAACTAAGACTAAATTAAGAGTGGATACAGGAGATCCATATTTAGTGCGTTGGGCGCCACTTGCTAAGGATATTGATCAAGAAACTGCTGATTTAGTCAACGCTCTGAAAATTAAGGGTGTCTATGGAAATAGTCAATTTTCTCGTACTTATCCCGGTGGAGAACTAGCTGCACATATTTTAGGCTTTATTAACAAGGAATCGACTCCAGTTATTGGAATAGAAAGTAGCTTAGATTATTATTTGCGAGGGCAAGATGGTTGGTTTGTGACAGAGCGTGATGGGCGTCGTCGTGAATTAGCTCAGCATAGAGAACGTGAGGTTTTACCTAAAGATGGCCTTAATGTGCAACTTTGCATCGACCAAATGGTGCAGCATATAGTGGAAGGAGAAATCGAACGCTTGGTTGACCAATATAATCCTGAAAGTATTAGCATTATTGTCAGCAAACCCACAAATGGTGCGATTTTGGCACTAGCAAATTATCCAACTTATAATCCGAATGAATATTATAATATTTCAAAATATCCCATAGGAAATCAGCGTAACCGTGCACTAACCGATGCTTTTGAACCAGGATCTACTTTCAAAATCGTACCTATAGCGGGTGCCTTAGAGGAGGGTATCGTTAATATTGAGCATGAGTTTGCTACTAATTTATCAAGCGTATCGTATAAGGGCCGCAATCTTGGCTTACCTAAAGATAACCACATAAAACTAGATCGCCTTAATCTGCACAACGTCATCGTTAAATCGAGTAATCGTGGTTCTGCTCAAGTTGGCATGTTACTAGGTGAGCAGAAGCTACACGATTATGCTTCTGCTTTTGGGTATGGATCCAAAACTGGATGCGACCTAACTGGGGAGAGTACCGGGATTTTACATTCCGTTGATAACTGGGATAGACTTACAATCACGCGATTACCAATTGGGCACGCACTTAGTGCGACGCCATTACAAGTACATTTTGCGATGTCTGTGATTGCTAATAACGGAGTATTAATGGAACCTTTAATTGTTGAGCGAATTTTTGATTCACACGGCAATGAAGTAGTTCGCTTTAGTCCTTGCCCAAAACATCGGGTTATTTCTACCAAAACAGCCGAAAAAGTAATTGCTATGCTTACCGACGTAGTCGAGTTCGGAACGGCGCGTCATTACGCTAGAATGAATAAATACACAGTAGCTGGTAAAACTGGAACGACACAAAAGATTATTGATGGACATTATTCTGAGTCCCAGCATGTTGCATCTTTTAGCGGATTTCTGCCTGCATCCAATCCAGAACTAATAATTACTGTTGTCGTCGATCATCCTAAGGGAGTACGGGCATCAGGAGGAAAAATTTGTGGGCCCGCCTTTAAGAATATTGCCGAAGCGTGTATTTCGTATTTAGGTATTCGCGCTGATAAGCAAACCCCATCTCTAGCCTTAAAGAAAGTGCCTAATGGTCGGATTAGCAGAGTTGCGAATTAGTACCTCACTCGGCACTCGCTTAGACAAAAACACACACTTATTTGGAACTTTTTTAAGCTCTGAAAGGTCTTATATTAAGTAAGTTATGCTAAAGAATGTTAAAGAGTTAATTCAGGGTAACGAAGTTCTAGAGTTTAATGGTGACGGATCTAAGTTGGTAACATCTTTGATTACAGATAGCCGTCGCGTAGTGCCTGGGGCTCTTTTTTTTGCAATAGACGGCCTGCGTTCCAACGGTAATTATTATATTGAAGAAGCTGTGGACCGTGGAGCAGTTGCCATTATATCGCAGCAAAGTGTTGGTGAGTATTTGCCCATTGATTACATTCAAGTTAAAGATGTCCGAGTTAGCTTAGCAATGGTAGCAAAGAATTTCTATAAGAATCCAGACGATGAACTCACCATTACAGGGATAACTGGAACAAATGGGAAAACAACAGTTTCCATGTTACTTCAATGTTTTCTAGGTGGAAAAGAAGCTGTTGGTTTATTAGGTACAGTTCGTTACGATCTAGGAGGCAGAATTCTGCCATCATTTAAGACGACTCCAGAATCTGTTGATGTATATGCATTACTAGGACAAATGGTGCAAAATGGATGTAAAGATGCAGTTATGGAAATCAGTTCTCACGGTATTGATCAAAAGCGAGTGCATGATCTAAACATAGACATAGCAGTCTTCCTTAATCTTACTCAAGACCATATGGATTATCATCAGTCTATGGAGTCCTATTACAAGGTTAAGAAGAAGCTTTTTACTGACTCGGCATCTAGATCAGGACCAAAGGTTGCAGTTGTAAATCAAGATTGTCCATACGGTCAGCGTTTGATAAATGAACTAGATGGTTGTATGGAAATAGTAGGTTTTGGTTTAAACAAGGATGCATTTATCCGTGCAGAAAATACAAAGCTGTTAAAGGATCGTACAATTTTTGATTTGGTTTGGCCAAACGGTAAAACTAAGGTTGAATCACCATTATTAGGACGGTATAATATCAGTAATCTTTTAGCAGCATTGGCTGTTCTTTATTCTAAGGGGCTTGATTTCGAGCATGCTTTATCCAAACTCAGTAGGTTTTCTGTAATACCAGGGCGCATGGAACGCATTGATGAGGGTCAGGATTTTAATGTAATTATTGATTATGCCCATACCGATGATGCACTTAAGCAGGCTTGTGCTATGCTTAGTGAAATAACTAAAGGCGCTTTAATAGTAGTTTTTGGATGTGGTGGGGATCGTGATCGATCCAAGCGACGGCCAATGTTGACTACTGTTATGCAAGGATCATCGCGAGTTTTTGTAACTGCAGATAATCCTCGCTCTGAATCGATAGATCAAATTTTCTCAGACATGGGCTTTCAGGAAGGATCCGAAAAAACATTTCAATCAGTTGATTTCATACCAGACCGCAAGCGTGCCATATCACTTGCCTTGGATTGTGCAAAATCTGGTGATTGCGTTTTAATTGCTGGTAAAGGGCATGAAACTTATCAGGAGTTTGATGGTTCTGTTATTCCTTTTGATGATCGCCAAGTCGCTCGTGAACTACTTCATTTGAAGTCTTTTAAAGTAGATGATTAATTATGGGAGGATTTGATTCGAATAACCTCGCTTCATGGACAAATGGCGCCTGGAAAAATAATTGGCTACCCAAAGACATCAGAGAATTTTGTTTTGACACTCGTTTACTCAAAAATGGTGATTGTTTTATAGCTTTAAATTTTACGGCACGTGATGGCCATAATTTTATAGATCAGGCAATTGATATGGGTGCCAGTTGTGTGCTAACTGAGCGAGTTACAGATCATTCAATACCACAGTTAGTGGTTAAGGATTCTCTTATGGCTATGCAAGCGATAGGCGCTGCAAAACGTGCTCAGTTCGATGGACAATTAGCTGCAATTACAGGTAGTTGCGGTAAGACCACTACAAAAGATATCTTACAGATACTATTAGGTTCATTGGAAACCCACGCAACTGATGGAAATTGGAATAATCGAATAGGAGTGCCCATGACTTTGTTTGGGTTAAATAAATATAATAAGTACGCGGTTATTGAGGCAGGAATTAATCAGCCTGGTGAAATGGTGCACTTAGGACAGATGATAAGGGCTGATTTAGTTATAGTTACCCACATTGGTCCTGCGCATCTAGAATTACTGCATTCATTAGAGGCTATCGCTGAAGAGAAAGCTCATCTTATACGTCTTGCGAAGCCTGATGCGCCATTAGTTGTTACTGCAGAAGTTTATGAGCATTCAGCTTTTCGCTGCTTTTCTAAGCAATCAATTGTACTAGCCAATGATTCAGTAAATCTCCCTGATGAGTTAGGGCGAGTTATACGATACGCCTATACTTCCAAAGGTATTCGTTTATTCAATATGAATTTTGAGATTGCGAGTCCTAGTCGTGGAGTTCGCACTAACTGTGCGCTAGCAATTGTTGCAGCTTTAAACTTTGGAATAAAATTAGAAACAATTCAGCAAAGATTGGCCTTATGGCGACCAGATTCAAATCGAGGATTTGTGTGGCGAGACGCAAAGCAAATTTTCTACATTGATTGTTACAATGCAAATCCTAGCTCGATGATGGATTCACTTGAAGCTTTTAAACAGACTAATGTAGGTGAGGTCGCTCGTGGATATGTCATCGGTGCGATGAATGAGCTTGGGTTTCAGGCTAATCAATTTCATCGCTCTGTTGGAAGAGCATTGAAATTAAATTCTTCAGATCGTGTATGGTTCGTAGGACCTGCCAAATTAACCAGAGAGTATTGTTTGGGAGCTAAAGAATCTGGATGTTTGCTAGATCAGATTCGTTGCGAAGACTCAGTGGATAAATTGAAATCGGATATTGCTGAATTTGATGGGGCGCTATTTCTTAAAGGTAGTCGAGTATATCAACTTGAAACATTGCTCCCTGATAATTTCAGTTCTAATTTTTCCAACTAATAAATGCTAAGCTATCTTGCTGATTTTGAAGCCTATTTTGGCCCTCTTCGTCTATTTCGTTATTTAACTCTACGTGCTGCTTTTGCCGGATTAACCGCAATGGGAGTCAGTTTCTTAATCGGGCCCTATTTATTAGCACAACTAAAGCGCTTCAGTGCGAAACAATCGCTAAGAGGCAAAGATGAAGTTGGAGACCTTGCTGCACTACACGCTTATAAGGCACAGACTCCCACTATGGGTGGTTTGATGATATCAATATCAGTCACTATAAGCGTAGTATTATGGGCGCGACCCAATATTTATGTATATACAGCCCTTATGGTTTACTGGGGACTTACAATTATCGGTTTTTGTGATGATTACCTGAAAATTTCGAAAGGAAGCAGTATAGGGTTACTTGGTCGCTATAAGTTGATTGGTCAAGCATGCCTAACCTTCTTTGCTTTACTTATGCTTTTAAGTTTTCCTGATTCGGCACTTAAAGCGCGGGAATTATGGATTCCATTTTATAAAAATCTAGTAATTAGTGAGATGCCTTTATGGGTTTTGATACCATTCTTATTTTTGATTCTATCTGGATCGAGTAATGCAATTAATTTAACCGATGGAATCGATGGACTAGCGATCGGATGCACTGTTACTGTTACGTTAGCCTATGCTATAATGGCTTACGCTGCTGGTAATGCAATTATAGCAGATTACTTATTTATTAGCTTTATTCCAGGAACTGGTGAATTGACTATTATTTGTTCCGCATTGCTGGGCTCCAGTTTGGCATTTCTGTGGTATAATTCCCACCCAGCCGAAGTATTTATGGGTGATACTGGATCCTTAGCATTGGGAGGATTAATTGGCATAATAGCATTTATGATACATCAACCATTAACCCTCATAATTGTGGGTGGTATTTTTGTCATTGAAGCTACTTCAGTCATTTTACAAGTGGGATTTTTTAAATTACGCGGAAAACGTATTTTTAAAATGTCACCAATCCATCACCACTTTGAGTTAAAAGGTTGGCATGAAAACAAAGTGGTCATTCGTTTTTGGATTATATCACTTATTTTTGCTATGGCTGGATTAGCTACTTTAAAACTTCGCTGAATTTGAATCTTTGTTTTCCAGGATTAGAATCCCAATGCCAAGGTGTGGCTATCTTTGGGGCTGGAATGAGTGGGGTAGCTGCTGCTAAACTTTGCGCAGAACGGGGGTTGAATTACTTTGTTTTTGACGAAGGTGGAAAGGGTGACAGCACTCTTTTTAGCGATAATGAAGCCAAAAAATTTGATAATTTTGTCTTTAGTCCAGGTTTTTCTTCGGAGCATCCATGGGTAAAAATTGCCAAAAAATCTAATAATTTATGCTTTGGGGAACTTGGATTTGCTATATCTCAGTGGAGGGGAAAAGTAATTGGTATTACAGGAACTAATGGCAAAACTACTGTAGCAAGCTTTCTGAAATCAGCGCTTAATGCAATCGGTGTAAGAGCAGTTACGGCTGGTAATATTGGGCAGCCTCTAAGTGAACTTTGTTTAAGGCATGAAAATTGTGAAAAAACATGGGCGATATGTGAAATAAGTTCATTCCAAGCAGAATTAAATTTAGGTATAGAGTTAGAGGCTCTTATTTGGACGAATTTTGCTGAAGACCATCTTGATAGGCATGTTTCATTAGAATCTTATTTTGAGGCGAAATATAATTTGTTATCGTGTCTTAAAAAAGGTGGACACGCTGTTGTCGGAGATTCAGTCATTGATATGGATACTAATTTAAAAAACTTAGGAGTTGTTTGTGAGCCAGTTTTAGCATCCGCACTTTCGAAAAAATCACCTTTCTTTCGACATCCACAACTTGATAATTTACAGTTGGTTGCACAACTGTGGGAGTATTTGGAATTGCCGAGAAAAGTATTAATTGAAACTGCTAACCAATTCGAACTAGCTCCACATCGTTTATCGAAAATTTTGGAATGGGAGGGTGTTAGCTTTTGGGACGATTCGAAAGCAACCAATTTTAACGCTGCTTTAGCTGCACTTGATGCGATGTCAGGTCCAACTTATTGGATTTGTGGCGGAGCTTGTAAGGGAGGAGATGTTTCTGCCTTTGCTTCTATGGCAGCATCTAAGGCGGTAGCTATATTTACTTATGGAGAGGTAGCTAATGATTTATCCGAGGCGCTGCAGAAGAAGCATAATGATGTGCAATCATATGTTGATTTTGAGCATGCAGTCCTTGCCGCCACACAATCTGCTCTATTGAATCCTCCATCGGTAGTCTTACTCAGTCCTGGTTTTTCTAGTATTGATCAATTTAAATCGTACACTGAGCGTGGAGAATTATTCATTTCGACAGTTTTAGGTTTGAAGAATGATATTGTTGTCAATAAGTCTAATAAACATTCTAATTTTTAATTAATATTATGAAAGTTTCTAAAATATTCGGAGTCGTTCTATCGCTGCACTTAGGTGTTGTAGCTATTCTTGTGGTCCAATCTGGTTGCAGTACTCGGCAACCTCCCACAAAAACGTATCAGCAGCAAGAAACTCTCGGGTCGCAGGAGCAATCTAATCTTGATTTGATACCAGCTGCAGATGAGATTTTTGATGATTCCACAATCGATGCATCATTCAATGCCGATATTGATGTTGAAGCTTCCGATTCAAATGACAGAGTTGAACCAACAAGACCGACTAATAATTTAGATAATGAAAGTATTTCATCAATGGATGATTTAAATACTACCATCGATATAGCTGGTCCCTCCTACGAATTGTATACCATCCAGAAAGGAGATAGTTTATGGGCCATATCTCGGAGAAAGAATGTGTCGCTTAATGACATATATACTGCAAACGCCCTGAGTGAAAAATCTGTCTTGAGTATTGGTCAAGAGATAAGAATACCAGTCGAGGGCACCACTGCTGTAATTCAAACTCAAGTAGCAGATACGTACCAACCTTCTGCTTTTAATGCTAATATTACCAATTACACAGTTGGCGCTGGTGATACATTGACGCGCATTGCTAAAAAATTCGACACGACTGTTGGAGCGATTAAAGCAGCAAATGATATGACTTCAGATCTAATACGACTAAATTCTACATTGGTTATTCCTGTATCTGCAGATATTAGTGTAGCTGAAGATATCAATGTAACTTCTGAGCTCCAAGCCGAGCCAGTTACTGAAGCCGTTGTTTATGATGAATCTAACTTACCTTCAAATGATGTAGAAGAAATAACAGAATCAACGCCAGAGCCGGTCACGCTTAATGTAGTTTCGGCAGATGCAACTATTGAAGAGGAGGTAACAATTCAAGAATCTGATCCAAATCAGAAAGCTGACGAACTTTTTGAAAATGCAGTCGAGATTCCAGTTGTTAGCTCACCGACCGAGTAGTTTTTTGATAAGTTTTTATTAGTCTACTGATAAGATTCGGTATGAAAGCTAGCACTGCCACGGGTAATTCGTTGTGGCGGATGCCTCCAGCAGGAGTTTTTTTAAGTTTAATTGTTGTATGCTTAACTTTTCTTGGGCTGGTCATTTTATTTAGTGCCTCTCAAGCGATGCACGATAATCCTACAATATTACTACGTAAGCAATTAATATGGCTAGTGATTGCTACTTTTTGTGGTGCATTTGCTATGTTGATAAATTTAGATGCATTACGACCCTATGTATACATATTGGCGGGTGGTTCAATCTTACTTCTATTTGCTGTTTTAATTCCTGGAATTGGTGTCACTGTTAATGGGGCTCAGCGCTGGATTGACTTTGGGCCAATGCGCTTGCAAGTATCTGAAATAGGTAAACTTGGATTACTCTTTTCACTAGCACATTACATGGCGACTAATCGTAGAATGTTAGATGATTTTATTCGCGGTTTTATAACGCCAATTTCTATACTTTCTGTGATTTGTGTATTAATTTTATTAGAACCAGATTTTGGAACTGCCTTTCTCTGTGGTGCGGTCGGAGGTACAATGCTTTTTTTAGCCGGGGTTCGACTTCGATTTCTAATCCCTACAGGAATTTTTGCACTGACTTTATTTGCGATAGCTGTTTACAATGATCCTGTACGTTTAGCGCGCATTACTTCATTCTTGAATGTTGAGGGCAATCGGACGGACAGTTCGTATCAATTATGGCAAGGGATTTTAGCTTTTGTAGCCGGGGGCTTTGATGGAGTAGGCTTGGGCGTTGGTCGTCAGCAGATGTCATTTCTGCCTGAAGCACATACAGATTTTATTTTTGCTATTGTAGGAGAGGAGCTAGGATTTGTTTTTACTGCAGGCGTAGTGATATTGTTTATGACGCTGTTTTTTGTAGGTGTAATGCAACTCAAACGAGCTCCTGATTTATATCAATATTTACTAGTAGTCGGAGCCCTACTTCTAATTACTTACCAAGCTTTGATAAATATAGGAGTGGTAACTGGCTGTTTACCTACTAAAGGAATGTCGCTTCCTTTTATTTCATACGGTGGATCAAATCTAGTTTTAATGTTTACCTTAACTGGTATAATACTTAACGGTTTCCGCAGTTGGCGAATGCCTACCTTAGCAAGGCAGCGTGGCGCATGAGTAAGGTATTGATAGCTTGTGGTGGAACAGGGGGCCATTTAGCTCCAGGGATTGCTCTAGCAGAAACATTACAAGAGAGAGGGCATCAATGCCTGCTATTGATCAGTCAAAAAGATGTGGATACTGTACTCATTGAGAAATATCGACACCTGAGCTTTTACAGGATGCCAGGGCAAGCTTTCAGCGGAGGATTCAGTGACGTATTTAGATCTTTGATGAGTTTGTTTTCCAGCTTCTTTGTGGCTCATAAACTAATAAGAGAGCAAGAACCAGATGCAGTTATTCTATTTGGAGGTTTTCTCTCAGCTGGTCTTGGGTTGGCTGCGCGCTTAATGGGCGTTCTAGTTGTTTTACATGAGGCAAATTGCAAGCCTGGAAAGGCAATTCGTATGCTCAAATATGTTGCGGATCGTATTTATCTGCCTGATGGAGTCAAACTTTCTGGAGCGCCTATCAATGTTATTCGCCACTTTGGATATCCTATACGCAAGGAAGTGAAGCATATCCTCAAAGCAGATGCATGGCTGCGACTAGATATTAAGGTGCCTAATAAATTACTAGTCGTGATAGGAGGTAGTCAAGGGGCGGAAGCACTCAATGAATGGGTCATGAGTAGTTTTGAGCGATTAGCTAAAGCTGGAATTACCGTCTACTGTGTAACCGGCTTAGGTAAGTTGACCGCTGGTACAATCGCTTGCGAAAATATAAATGGAGACCAGATTACTGCTACTATGGTGCCTTTCTCAAGCCGTATGGGAGATGTTATTTCAGCTGCAGATTTAGTCGTCTCCAGAGCAGGAGCTGGTTCGATTGCTGAAATTATTTGCTGCAGAGCACCTTCTATATTGATTCCATATCCCTATGCCGCTGATAATCATCAACAAGCTAATGCTTTGATTCATGAACAGCATGGAGCCGGCATCGTTTTGGACCAAAAAAATATTGGGCAACTAACCGATGAAGTGGAACAGTTAATGTTCAATGATTGGTTATTAAATAATTTTAAATCAAATTTAGATCGTTTAGATCGATTTAATTCTAGTGAGCGAATAGCTGCAGATATTGAGTTAATCTGTGAAGATGCAGTGCGAAAAAAGGAGTCTGTCCACGTATGATAATGTCTCCTAAAAGCTATCTTTTCTTAGGAGTTGGTGGCGTGGGAATGGCACCTCTTGCTAGTTGGTTGTCAAATTCAGGTATAGATATTTTCGGATATGATGATGCACTTCAAGAGCGTTCCCGAGAGTTTTTAGTCGCTTCAGGCGTACAGTTAATTGAGTTTATTTTTCCGGAGCATCTAGATTCCTATCAAATGATAGTTTATTCTAGTGCGATTACTCCGACGCATACTATCTTACAAGCGGCACAAGCTAGGGGTATCCCAACAATACGGCGTGGGGAAATGCTTGCAAAGGTTAGTCAGCAAAAGCGCCTAATCGCAATAGTTGGAAGTCATGGTAAGACGACAACGTCTGGTATGATAGCACACATTCTTCGTCAGTGCAGCTTTGATGTAAATTTTATAGTAGGAGGCCACTTTAATGAGCCATCTCTACAGCCTAGCAATTATTCATCCAGTGATTGGTTAATTGCTGAGATTGATGAAAGTGATGGAACTATCGATCAATTTATACCAGAGGTTACTGTGTTACTTAATGCAGAGTGGGATCATACAGATTATTACACTTCGGAGCAATCAATTCATGATGCATTTGCAGGTATTATAGATAGGACAAAATCTACTATATTCGCCCCAGATTACTTATGTTCCGAATTTACTGCTCCTGCAAATGCGAGTCTAATAGCTCTTCCACCACTCGAGTTTTATCAGGTTGATCCGCCAAAAATGTGCGAAACAAATGAAGGTAATGCCGCAGCAGCTTTAGCAGTAGTAAATTATATATGTAATACAAAGTTACCTAGATCTATTCTTTCTTCTTATAGTGGTATGCTGCGCAGACAACAGGTCTTACATCAAGATGTACAGCTTAGCATTATTGAGGATTACGCACACCATCCAAATGAGATTTCATCATTACTTAGTAGTTTGCGTTCGCAGGCCTCTGAGAAAAAATTGGTTGTGGTATTCCAGCCGCATCGATTCTCCAGAACAAAGCAGTTTAGAGATGCATTTACCTCGATTCTAACTACGGTGGATCAATTATTTTTACTGCCTGTTTATTCTGCTTATGAGCCGCCAGTAGACGGAGGGGGGATATATGATTTATTGACAGCTTTTGCCGATTCACCACCCGATATTTTATCGATGGATATAGTAGGCATGAAGGAACTAGCTAATAATTTATCGGAAGTACCAACCTTACTAGCATTTGTTGGAGCGGGAGATATTGATCGGTTCTCTGGAGCTTTTGTCGAAATGGTCAGAACAGGATTTGATACACCTCAAGCTTTTATTCAGTTTTTGCAATCTCGTGTTTCAAAAGATTGTAGATTATTAGAAAATGAAGCTTTAGCTAACAAAACAACCATGCGAATTGGGGGTTCAGCACGTTTTTATGTAGAACCATCCAATTTAGTTGATTTGCAGGCGGTTCTACGAGCTGCTAAGATTTTCCAGCTTAATATATTCTGCTTGGGACGAGGCTCTAATCTTCTTGTTCCCGATGACATATATGATGGTCTTGTAATTAGTTTTAACACTACTAATTGGCGAAGTAAAGAGGCTCTCGGTCATGGGCGTATTTGGGTAACTGCAGGCGTTCGTCTTAAAAGTATTTGTGGATTGGCTGCTAAAGAAGGGCTTTCTGGATTCGAGTTTTTAGAGGGGATTCCTGGTTCTGTTGGAGGTGCATTACGAATGAACGCAGGAGCTATGGGCAGCTGGATGTTTGATGTAGTAGAACGTGTTGTTCTGATCGATAGTGAAGGAAATCTTAAGGACTTACGTAAGGAAGAGTTTAATTTTGGATATCGTAAAGTTGAAGAAATCAGCACTGCTATTGCTTTAGGGGCTGTGCTAAAAAGCCCTGATGATAGTTGTAATACACAAATAATCCGTGAGCGCATGGATACTTATTCTCATTCTCGAAAAGCTAGTCAACCTCGAGAGCCTAGTGCAGGCTGTATCTTTAAAAATCCAGATGGGAATTACGCAGGGAGACTGATTGAAGAATATGGTATTAAAGGTATGCTAATTGGAGATGCAGAGGTATCCTCAGTTCATGGTAATTTTATAGTCAATCGTGGAGAAGCGACTGCAAAAGATGTTATCGATTTAGTGAGAGAGGTACGCTCTTTAATCTTTAAGCAGTCAGGCTATATACTGGAACCTGAAGTCTTATTACTCGGAAAAAATTGGGAAGATGTACTAGGACCAATCGAAGAACATGTTGCTGATGTCTAGCCCGGATAAAATTATTGTCATTTATGGAGGCGTGGGAGCTGAACGTGATGTGTCTTTGCGAAGTGGTACTTCAATTAGTAATGCATTAGAGCATTCTTATTGCGTGGAACCATTGCGATTAGATTCTGCGCAATTACCTAAATCATTTGATCCAAGAAAGGTTATAGTTTTTCCCGCTCTTCACGGATCTTTTGGTGAAGACGGTACTTTGCAAAAAGCAATGGAAGATTTGGGTATTATTTATTGCGGCAGTGACTCTATTGCTAGTGGTTTGTGTATGGATAAATATGGCACAAAGCAAGTGGCATCTGAATTAGGGATTATGGTTCCTAAAGGTATTTACTTTTCAGGTCAGAAAATACCTCCGGCCGATAAATTTATTTCAGAACTAGGGCAGTCGCTTGTGCTTAAGCCCAACAATATGGGCAGTAGTATAGGATTGTATTTCACCGATCATCGTTCTGAACTAGGTGTGAGATTATCTCAAATAAATGACGGAGATTGGATTGTTGAGGAGCGAATTAAGGGAAGGGAACTAACCGTTGGTATTTTAAACGGTAAGGCGATGGGCATCGTTGAGGTAACGAGCCAAACTGGCGTTTACGATTACTCTGCTAAATATACTAAGGGTGCTTCAAATTATATATACCCCGCTAATTTAGATTTATCAACAAGCAGTCGTATTAGGGAAGCAGCTGAACAGTTATTTTGTAAATGTGGGTGCCGAGACTTTGCACGAATCGATTTTATATTGGATGGAGGAAATCCATATTTCTTGGAGATTAATACTTTACCAGGTTTAACTGAAACTAGCCTTCTTCCGAAAAGTGCAAGTTGTGAAGGATATAACTTTAATCAATTAGCAGTAGAGTTGGTTAGCTCTGCTATGAATCGTTTCTCTATGCGCGAAATAGGAGCAATTAATTAATGCCATCGTACAAACATAAAGCTTCTACTAATGCAAGTGGAGAACAAAGTTGGCATAATTTAACTAAAAGTACTTCAAAAGCAGTCGTGTCGTCTCCTTTTAGACTAACGCGTATTCGTAAGGCACTTAAAATAGGGCTTATTATTTTTTTGATAGCGGTTATTTCTGGTACAATAATTTTTCTAGTAAAATATAGTGCGCATACCTCGCAAAGACCTATTGCTTCACAAACGCTACCTATTGAAAGAATTGAATTTAATACTAATGGAGTGCTTACCAATCGGTGGCTAAGTTCGGTTGTTCAGTTAAAGATGGGAACACGCTTAGCTGAGGCCGACATAAGTATTATTAAGGCTCAGTTAGAAGCTGTTGGTCAGGTGCACTTCGCTTCTGTTGAGCGCGTTTTTCCAGATGCCTTACGCATTGATATAAAAGAGTATAAACCGGTAATGCGATTAGTTATCGAGGAGCCAAATAAAAAGAGACAGCTACGAATTGTTTCTAGTGTAGGTACGATTTATCAAGGCATCGAATATAACAAAGAAGAGTTACGTAAACTACCATTTCTGCGTCCTTATTTTCATCAAGGAGGCCATTACCAACCGCTTCAAGGCATTGAGCATGTTGCTAGTTTACTGCAAACCTGTCGTCAAAAACATCCATCAGAGTATAAAAAATGGCAGGTGGATTCTCTCAAGAGCTATACGGGGATAAATAATTCACCAGGTGAAGTTATTGAGATTCAAGCCACTCACACTACTGATAAGAGCCAAACATTAGGCATAACAAGACTAATTTTTTCAGTAACCACTAATTTTAATATTCAACTCGATCGCTTAAGACATATCCGAGAAGTTAGTTCAAGTATTAAAGATCCTTTAAAAAGGGTTGATCTTTCTTTACGAGATGCTGTTGCTGTGCAATTTGATAGTGGTCGTTCGAGTCTTTATTAATATCTATTTTTAGTTTGAGTATGAGCAATTCAAGAGTCGTTGCTGCCGTTGAGATGGGAACCACTAAGGTAGTAGTTCTAGTCGGCGAAATAATTGATGACTCTGAGCTCAGCATCATTGGACATAGCGTCGTCTCTTCTGACGGTATTAAAAAAGGAGTAATAGTCGACTTACAAAAAGCTAGCGACTGTATACATACAGCAATTATAAGCGCGGAACGCAATTCACGGCGTCGTGTAGATGGGATTTACTTGGCTCAAACTGGAGCTCATTTGGAGGGAGTTTTTAATCAAGGTACAGCGAGTGTTAGTGCACCTAATAGTATAGTTCGTAACACAGATATTGAGCAAGCTAAGGATGATGCGAAGCGACGCATGCTGCCGGAAAATCGAACCTACATCCACCATATACAAAACCCCTTCAATTTAGATGGTCAATTGATGGACAGTCCACTAGGAAGGGAGGGTCAACAATTGCAAGTTTGGTATTGGTGTGTGCACGGCAACAAGGCGATTGTTAGCGATTGCTTGCGTGTCATTAAAGGCTTGGATTTTAAGGTAGAAGACATGATTATTTCAAGCATTGCATCTAGTGCGGTGTTACTCGAGGAAGCTGAAAAAGAAGCAGGCGCATTGGTGATTGATATTGGAGGAGGAACTACCGACTGGGTATTGTATCGTAAGGGTTATATTGTTCGAACAGGTGTTGTTCCTGTTGGAGGGGATCATATTAGCAATGACTTAAGTATTGGTTTACGCACGGGAGCGAAAAATGCAGAAGAAATCAAAGTCAAACATGGTCGAGCCTTGTATAAAGCTGAGGACAGGGATGAGAAAATTTGGCTAATCGGAGATTTAACCATAGGTGATAGGGTATACCCTAAATCTGCGGTCACTAAAATTATTGCTGCTCGAATCGATGAGATCTTTAACATTATCAAAGATCAACTAGTTGATGCAAAACTTTTTAATGGCAGCGATATTTCAAGTGGCGTGGTGCTATGCGGTGGTAGTTCACGTTTAAATGGAATGTCCGAAGCCGCGCATTCAGTCTTCGGAATAGCTGCTAGGTCTGCTCAAATTCAATCGAATGTTAAGTCAGAGTTACGCCAACCTGAGTACAGCACTGCTCTTGGATTATTACACTATGCTCTAACGGGCCAAGAGGGGAAATCGAAATCATCCAAGCCTAGTAGTTTTATCGGCAGTATAATTAACGTATTTAAAAATACTTAATTTTTGATTAATATGTCAGAATTTAAAAAATAGCTTATTTGTGACTATTGAAAATAACAATTTTTTTGACTCATCCTCAAACTCGAGCGGCCTTAAGATTAAGATTATTGGTGTAGGCGGCGCAGGCACTAACGCTGTTGATGGACTTAAGCTCGATAATTTAGGCAATGTACGTTTGGCAGTCATTAATACCGATGCTCAAGCATTAGCTAATTCTCCTATTGCTGAGAAATTAGTTATCGGCCGATCTGTTAGCCATGGACTGAGCGCCGGAGGAGAGGTTGAAATTGGTCGGCGCGCTGCAGAGTCTGATAGAGACGCTATCGCTCGGTTGATTGCCGATATGGACTTAATTATATTGGTCGTGGGCCTTGGCGGTGGAACTGGTAGTGCTGTCGCTCCCATATTAGCTGAAGTTTCCGTCAAAACAGATGCCTTAGTTCTATCCTTTGCAACGCAACCATTTAGTTTTGAGGGAGCGCGGCGACAACGAATTGCGGATGATAGTTTGGGTGAATTACGAAATCAAGTTCATGGCTTAATAACTCTTCCCAACGACGTTCTTTTACAAGAGGTTGAGGAAGATACAAGTGTACTCAACGCTTTTGCCGTAGCCGATCAGTGGATTGGCAAAGGCATTAATTCTATTTGCGCAATGTTACTTAAAACTGGCTTAATTAATCAGGATTTTAGTGCCCTTCGTGCCATCTTTAAAAATCTTGGAGGTAAGACTCTGTTTGCTACAGGTAGTGGATCAGGTGAGGATTTTGTTAAAAATGCTCTAGAAGAATTATTTATCTGCCCGCTACTACATATGGGAGATCGCCCTGCTAATTTGGATTGTATTTTAGTTAATATCATTGGTGGCGCAAATTTAGGAATTTCAAAAGTTAACACGATTGTTTCGCAAGTTAGCAAACGCTTCGGATCCAAAGAAGACATCGTATTTGGTGCAGTAATCGATGAGGCACTCGGCGATAGAATTGAAATCTGCATTTTAGCAAAAGCAGATCTTGAGGTGAATTATAAGTCCGCAGAATCATCCAAAGATAAAATTTCAAAAATTAAAGAAGAATCTCAACCGAATTTAGGCGGGATAGGATTAGATTCACAAATTTCTCAAAGCAATGAACCGCCTCGAACAGTTCACAAATCAAAGTTAAGTAATAAAAAGTCTCTAAATTCTCAGCAGAATGAATTTGCATTTGATACCGAAGCGCAGCGTGGTTACTTCGACAAAACCGAAAGAAATATGTATAAGGACGAGGATTTAGATGTTCCAACATTCATGCGTAGGGGTATTAAGATAAGAATTAAGACTTAGTTGATCATTCTTACAGTTTAAGTGTGCTATTTTATTACTAGTGCTATTCTATTTCGAGGACATGCTTGCAGATTTCTATAAAAAGTTTAGTGTTTTATTATTAAGTTAATCACTATACTTTCATTACTTAGTAGCGCATTACTTTCTGCTGATTATATCACTGGAACGGTAGTAGATGCCGATTCCTCAGAAAGTGTGTTATTGGTAAAATTATCCACTGCAGGTTTAGAGTTTCAAGATAATGAAACGATTCGTTTTAAGGTGGGCATAGGGGATCGCGAGATAGACTACAAGAACCGCTTGATTCGAGCAAAGGCAGTTTATTATGCCAATAAATGGCATTTAGAATCAATATATCCAGTTGATGGAGTCCAAGCCGAAATAGCACAAGCTGTTAATGATCAACTGCATGAAGATACTTCTACAAAAACTAGGCGCAGGCCACTTCGTGATGGTGATTACATACCTAATTTTGCATTATTAGATCAAAATGGTCGTTTTTCTCAAATTAGGCAAATACGCGGAAAGCCATTCGTATTAAACTTTATCTTTACTCGGTGTATGGTGCCTGAAATGTGTCCAGCCGCGACTACAAAAATGTCTCAATTGCAAGTACTAGCAGCACGCAATGGTTGGAAAGATTTAAACTTTGTTTCCATAACGATGGATCCAACATTTGATTCCCCAGGGATATTAAATCAATACATGCAAGCTAATGGTTTGGAATCTAATAATTTTCATTTTTTAACCCACTTTGACTCATCGGTAGTGGAAGATATTTTACTCCAGTTTGGTATTTTAACTCGAGATGAGAATAATACAATCACCCACACAATGACTACGTTTTTAATCGATTCGAATGGTAAAATTGTATATGCTATAGATGGTCCTCGTTGGTCAGTTAATTCGATGATGAAGGCCGCAGAGCGGCTCTTTAATTAGTAAGTCAAAACTTATTAAATTTTTAATTTTTTCTTATCATTCACGTTCTATTGTATCTTGTAGTTTTTCAATGGTTGTTAATGACAAAGTCGTTTTATTAATTATTACTGTTACTTTTGTAGTAATCTTTTTTTTACTGCGAACACTGCCAGATGCACAGTGTGGATTTCTTCACTATGAAGAAATAACTAATGAGGATGGGAGTATTGAGTTTTGTGCAACCAATCATGCAGGATTTTTAGATTTAGAAAGTATAAAATACCCGCTAAAAATGAAATTAGTATCCAGTAATACTACTCAACCTGGCGAATCTGTTAGCGTTGATTTACTATTAGAAACTTCAGGTGGTACAGCGATAGCTTCCCATGAACTAGCGAAAACACATACAAAAAAAATGCATCTTATGCTAATAGATGCATCCTTAGAGGATTACCATCATGTGCATCCAGATGCAGTGGATTTGAATGGGCGCTACCGCTTCAGCTTTATTCCGAGCCGCCCTGGTTCCTACCGCGCCTTCGCTGAGATCGTTCCTCTGCGAACAAGGCGTCAAATGATTGCGACTTCAATGTGTGCTGTTTCTGGTACGTCCGTTAAAGCTAAATTTGAGGATAGTCGAACTTCACTAAGTGATGGTGTCCGTTTCAGTTTACAGGGAATTCCTAATAAGCTTTATGCAGGGCATGATTATAAAATTGATCTAGATGTCTCCAATGAGAATGGATCTGCCCTTCAGTTAGAAGACATTATGGGAGCCCTTGGTCATATGGTTGCTTTTGACAAAGCAGGGCGTGGGTTTGCTCACATGCATCCAACTAGTAGCGTTATTGGGGCAGAAGGGAGTGACGAATTATTGAGTTTTTTATTCAATGTACCTAATCCCGGTTGGTATCGATTATTTGCTCAGGTTAAGGTCAAAGGAAATGAAGTTTTTGGACGTTTCGATCTTTATCTTGAATGAATGTAGCATACTGGGTTTCTCCACCATTTACATGTTTATGAAAAAGCCGACTGAATAAAATCATACGGCTTCTTTTATAAATCTACATTGGTTATCAAACACTACTAAATATTGTTTTTCCATTAGAACAAAGATCTTCAGCTGCCTGGATTAATCTGTCTGCCATACTTTTTTCAGCTTTCTTTAAATAACTGCGTGGATCGTAAGTTTTCTTATTGCCGACTTCTCCATCAATTTTGAGCACGCCCTCAATGTTTTCGCAAAGGTGACTAACCACTGGGCGCGTAAAGGCATATTGAGTGTCGGTGTCGATATTCATTTTAACCACACCATATTCCAAAGTTTCGCGAATATCACTGAGTTCAGAGCCAGACCCCCCATGGAAAACTAAATCCATGAAGGCTTCAGCGCCGTGTTTATCAGTGACAGCTTTTTGTCCATCACGTAAAATAGTTGGCTTTAGTTGTACAGCTCCCGGCTTATACGCTCCATGCACGTTACCAAATGTAGCTGCAAATAAAAAGCGACCAATTGGTTGTAATTCTTCGTAGACCTCAAGCATGTCCTCTGGAGTCGTGTAAAGCTTTTCAGCAGGTAGCCCGGAAGTATCATGCCCGTCTTCTTCTCCGCCGACGCATCCCGCTTCGACTTCGAGAATGATATTTAGTTCGGTACACTCTTTAAGTAGTTCTTTAGAGAGTTCTAAATTCTGTTTTAAATCTACTACAGATCCGTCGAACATGTGCGATTGGAATAGAGGACCCTTACCTTCAGCGATACGTTTTCGCGAAGCTTCCAGTAGTGGTTTCAGAAATCCATCCACTTTTTCTGGATGACAATGATCGGTATGAAGAGCAACAAGGACGTCGTGCTTTTCTGCTAGTATATGAGTTGCCTCTGCTAAAACAATCGCTCCAAATGCTGCATCGGATACATTCAAGCCCGAGGCGAATTGCCCGCCTCCGGTGGATACTTGAATAATGCCATCAGATTTCGCATCTGCAAAAGCCTTTAGGGCTGCATTGATCGTAGTAATGGATGTAATATTGACCGCCGGATAGGCATAGTTGCCCTTTTGGGCAGCATCGATCATTGCTTCGTATTGCTGTGGTGTTGCAACTGGCATTGTAATAATTAGTTTTGATTATAATAATTCAGACGTGTTTAAGCTACCTAGAGTGGACCTAAAGTAAAGGCATCTCTTTGGGCGTATGTGTATTAATTTTTAGCTTTGCCTATTTTAATGCTTAGAATCGGATAGCAAAAAATGTACCGCTTAGAAATTATCATAGGTTAACTAATTATAGGCACCTTCCGTCATTTCTTTTTCAATACGCTTTAAGTATTCTGAAACGTTACAAGTTAGCATACGCGTACTACCTGGAGCTACTTCTAGCACTTTATTGACAACTCCATCTAAAAAAGATCGGTCGTGACTGACTAGTATTACGGTACCTTCAAAGGCATTTATGGCGTCTTGTAAAACTTCCTTAGATTTGATATCTAAGTGATTTGTAGGTTCATCAAGTATCAGACAGTTGCCTGGTTTCATCAGCATTTTTGCGAGCGCAACACGATTTTTTTCTCCACCAGATAAGATCGCATTTTTCTTGAGTGCTTCATCCCCTGAGAAAAGTAATGCTCCCAGCGCGGCCCTAGGATTGGCGTCTTTATTAGCAACCGCTGCAGCTTCAACCTCTTCGAGCACTGTATTTGTAGGGTTAAGCTCATCCGCCTGTGACTGTGCAAAATAGCTAATCACTGTATTTAATCCTTTCTCAACCTCCCCTTTTTGATAGGGCTCGGTGCCAGCCATGATTCTTGCAAGCGTTGATTTACCGGCACCATTTACTCCGACGACAGCAATTCTATCGCCCTTATCAATGCGTAGGTTTAGTCCATCAAAAACTATGTTATCTCCATATGACTTATGTAGATCAGTCACATTAATCACTTTCGAACTAGATGGTGGTGGCTCTGGAAATCTGAAATAAATCTTTTTTTCATCACGAGGAATTTTAATCAGTTCGATTTTTTCTAGTTGTTTTATACGGCTTTGCACCATACTTGCTTTTTTAACGTTGGACCGAAATCGATTAATCCAATCTTTTATCTCTGAAATTTCTTTTTGTTGATTTTTATGGGCCTTTCGTAATTGCTCCAAGCGCATTAAGCTCTCTTTCGAATAATAGGAGTAGTTCCCCTTGTAGCTATTTAGCTTCCCTAGTTTTAATTCTATAGTGCGATTGGTGACAATATCTAGAAAAGCCTTATCATGAGAGATCAATATAATTGCTCCTTGATAGTGTTTGAGATATTGTTCTACCCAGTGCTGTGAGATTATATCAAGGTGGTTGGTTGGCTCATCTAAAATGATAAGTGATGGATTTTGTAGCAGTAATTTAGCCAAGGCGATGCGCATTTGCCAACCCCCAGAAAACTCACCTGTATCACGTTCAAAATCAGTAGATTGAAAGCCCATTCCAATCAATATTCGCTCAATGCGTGATTGCATTTTCTGTGGTTCGTAATTTTCAAGCTGTTGCTCCCACTCACCTATAGTATCTATTAAATCATAATACTCCGGAGCCTCAGTATCCATATCTAGTAGTGCAGCATCGGCAGATTCTATTTTCTTTTGTAGCTCTAATATATTGCCGAAAGCACTCTGTGCTTCTGCGTGTAGAGTCTTCCCTGAGACATGGATGCCATCTTGGGGCAGATAACCGATAGATACATAATCTGGTTTTTCGAAAGTGCCTTGATCTGGTTCAAGTTCTCCCATCAGCATACGCAGTAGAGTCGTTTTACCTGAACCGTTCGATCCAACTAATGCGATTCTATCACGTGCTCCGATGACACAATTAATCTTATTATATAGAAGTTTTTTGCCAAAATTGTGGGTAACTTGATTAATTGTAATCATGATAATCCTTCGCTTATCGCTTGCTCTTGGTGTTGGATAATTTCATTTACCCCCTTGGACCCTAGCTCGAGTAGCGCATTAAGCTGTTCACGGCTAAAAGTTGACTCTTCTCCAGAACTTTGGACTTCTACGTAATGACCGCTACCAGTCATTACAAGATTCGCATCTACTGTAGCGTCTTTGTCCTCTAAATAGTTTAGATCGAGCACCGGAGTATCTTGATAGATTCCCACGGATACTGCTGCTACAGAATTAGTAAACGGATTTTCAGTAAGCTGCCCGCCATTAATTAGTTTACCAATGGCTATTTTTGCCGCCACATAAGCACCTGTTATTGAGGCAGTTCTAGTTCCTCCGTCTGCTTGAAGCACGTCGCAGTCTAACCATAAAGTTTTACCACTAAATTTCTTCAAATCAAAAACGGCTCTAAGGGCGCGACCAATTAATCGCTGTATTTCTACAGTTCTTCCATCCGATTTCCCGCGAGATATATCGCGAGTTTTGCGGTCTAATGTGCTATACGGTAGCATAGAATATTCTGCAGTCATCCAACCTCCCTCAACTCCTTGTGCACGCATCCAGCCGGGCACACGATTGTCGACGGAAGCTGCACAGATTATCCGAGTAGCACCGAAGCTAACAAGTACTGAACCAAGTGCGTGTGGAGCGATTCCTGTTTCAAACTGAATGGATCGTAGCTGGTCGGTCGCTCGTTTATCTGGGCGTGAGAATGAATTTGAATGTTTCATAAGTATAACTTTTTAAGTCTTAATGAAAATGTTTCCCTTGTTTTGGTTTATTGCGATACTTAATACGATTACATAGTTGAAAGTTTTTACTAATTTTATACTAACTTACGTCTATGAATATTGTAATTAAATTTCTTATATTACTTAGTGTTTTTGTTTATTCGCCGATAGTGCATGCGCACTGTCAAGTGCCATGCGGCATTTATGATGACCATAGTCGTGTGCATACAATGTTAGAAGATGCAGAGACAATACATAAGGCTTGTGTGATGATTAATGAATTAGCGATTCTAGAGGATGCTCATTCGAGGCAACAGCTAGCACGCTGGGTAAGTACTAAGGAAGATCATGCGACAAAGATTATAACTATGATCAATGAATACTATCTAACACAACGAATAAAGCCTGAACAAAATGATTATTTTGAGCGTTTAAAACTACATCATGCGGTTATTCTTGCTGCGGTAGCTGTAAAACAGAATACCAGTAAGCAGTACGCTGACAAATTAACGAATACGATACGATCATTATTGCGCTTTTATCCTCATGTCTAGGGCCATTTTGGTATTCTTAAGTTATTGATCTATTTGTTTTGCAGATGAAAAGTTTTAAATCCTTTAAGTCTTCGCGCGAAAAAGTTGATCCATTGTCCCGAAAGATGAATCAACACCAGTGGGAGCAGGCTTATGAGGCTTATTGTTCTTCGCGTCAGCGTGTTAGCCAATCGTATTCTAAAGATCGATTTGACACTAATAAGGGCAATAAGCCAAAAAGTGCTTCTCACCGACCCTCAGCACTTAGCTCAATCGGTGCACTTCGTAATGAAATACGTTCAATTTCCGCTTACTCGGAAGTGCGAAAAATAATCAATTTACTTTGTTGGATTGCAATTGTTCTTACTAGTATAACTACAATTTTAAAATTTTTGTTTTATCCAGGCTTCGACTCTCAAATAATAGCTCTATTGAATGGTGCTGGTCGTGTGGCTTTGCTCTTACTACTTAAATTTATATCTCAAATTCTGATTGATATTTCCGATAGTAGTCTATTCACGCGGGATAAAATTAATGATCGAAATTCTATTTAATAAGATTTCAAAGATTCATTAACCTTATTACATTATAACAAGCAGTGCTTTTCAATTCAAGGTAGTACTACATTAAGTCGTCATGCATCGATTTTTTTACTTATTTTTACTGATTCCTTTTGTAAGCGGATGCATCAAAAGCGATGCGACTACAGATTTTGTAGTCGTCGCCTACAATGTGGAGAACTTATTCGACGTAGACGGGGTTGCTATTTATGACGATTACAAACAAGATGAAGAGAACGATCCATATACCTATACACGGCGTAAATTACTAACCAAGTTAATCAATGCACGCCGAACACTGGCTCATTTTAATTCAGGAAGTGGCCCAGAAATAGTGCTTTTCCAAGAATTTGAGGCAGATTTTACTCCTCATAGTACTACTATAAGTTCAGAAGAATTTTTATTAAAATATTCTAGCCTCACTGTAGAATCGATGTTGACCGATGGATGGCAAGTTGAGTTTGCTGACATTTCCTCTGTGCATTGGTTACTAAAGGCGCTCGATGATATTGGAATTAGTGGATATAATGTTGTTAGTAGCGCTGCTAAGCCTATCGAAGATAACATGGCACATACCAATGCGATTTTTTCTAAATTTCCCATCCGCTGGTCAAAAAGTCATCCCTTACATCGTGCCCGTGATATAATCGAAGCAGAAATAGATATTAATGGTCACAGTCTAGTGGTTTATTGTAATCATTGGAAGTCAGGCGCTTCTAATCCTAATATGGAAAATATTAGGGTCCAAAATGCACAAGTTTTACACCGCTTGGTGCAGGCACAACTGAGTAATAATCCGCAGGTAGATATTATCATAGGAGGTGACTTAAATTCACACTATAATCATTCTTCTATCTTTGCGGATTTAAAAACTGGTATCAATGATGTCCTCGGAGCGGATGGTGATGAGACTTTCCAAAGTTCACATTGGTATAACTTTTGGTATGAACTACCCTATGAGCTTCGTTACTCTGAAGTATGGCGTGGTCGTCGTGGTAGTCTTATGCATTTAATTTCTTCTAGGGGACTGTATGATAATCAAGGTATTAGTTATGTAGACGGATCATTTAATCACCTTATATTACCCGAAATTAATGCAGATGTAATTGGTCGTCCACTTGAATGGAACTTTGCTGGTACGCAAGGAGGTGGTACATCTGACCATTTCCCGGTATATGCATATTTTTCTACAAGAGCTTTTACTCCTACATCGGATTTTAGCCTTGGAGAGCAGACTCCTTCAGCAGAAATTCCACATTCAGTAAAGGGACATCCTGCAGTTGCATTACTAAAAGATGGGGCTTTTTTGAGTAATTTAAGTGAGGATGATTATGGCAGTTTTGTCGGTAGACTTTATAGGGTCGAGGCAACAATCGTACAAATGAAACCGTTGATGTTAAGGCTAGGGGGCGTACTTTGGTCAGCATATGCAGCAGATCGTGAATTAATGGGACCTTCTGGGCTACAATCATACTTAGAAAATAATGATGGTAAAGTGGAGCTAGTCATTAGGCTTAATATCTATCGTGGACGCAAACAGTTGCTTATAGATGCTATCTTATAATTGCTAAGCTTGCACTAAGTATGGGTTTGCACCAACTTTGCTGATTCGATGAGTAAAACTTTCTATATTACCACTGCAATTGACTACGCAAATGGATCGCCTCACTTGGGTCATGCATATGAAAAGGTACTGACTGATATCATCGCTCGTTATCGCCGGTTAAATGGTCAAAAGGTTAAGTTTTTGACTGGACTTGATGAACACGGTCAAAAAGTGCAAATGTCAGCTCAAAAAGCTGGAATGAAGCCAATTGAGATCTGTGATCGATTGGCAGAAGAGTTTCAATCGCTTTGTAAAAAGCTAACTATATCAAATGATGACTATATACGTACAACCCAAGATCGTCATAAGTCTGTTGTTCGTGAAGTCCTCCAAAAGTTGTATGATAAGGACCTTATTTACAAAGCGCAGTACTCTGGATATTATAGCTCACGACAAGAGCAGTTTGTTACGGAGAAAGAAAAAGTGGACGGTCATTGGCCAGAAATCTATGGTGAAGTAGAAGAAGTTATTGAAACGAATTATTTCTTCAAGCTAGCGCGATTTCAAGAATGGTTGATAGATTTTATAAATAATAATGAGGACTGGATCTACCCACGATTTCGTACTGCTGATGTACTTCAATTTTTAAAGGAGCCTTTAAATGATCTGTGTATTTCACGTCCTAAGGATCGATTGGAATGGGGCATTGAATTACCTTTTGACCCAGATTTTGTGACTTATGTTTGGTTTGATGCATTGACTAATTATATTACAGTAGCGGGTTACGGCACTGAAACTTTCCCCCAAAATTGGCCTGCAGATTATCATGTTATTGGAAAAGATATTTTAGTACCTCCGCACGCGGTCTACTGGCCGATTATGTTGAAGGCACTAGAAATTGATTTACCGAAGCACTTATTGGTGCACGGTTGGTGGCTAAGTTCAGGAGCAAAGATGTCTAAGAGCACAGGTGAAGTGGTTAATCCGCTTGATTTAATTGAGAAATATGGAGCAGATGCATTTCGCTATTTTGTAACGCGTGAAATGAATGTTGGGCAAGATAGTGAATTTTCGACAGAATTGTTTTTGAGTCGCTACAGTAGCGACCTTGCTAATGACCTTGGAAATTTAGTTAGTCGACTGCTTAATATGGGTGCTCGATATACAGAAGGAAAGGTACCAGAGGCACAAGTCTTAGAAGCTCCTGAACAGGAATTACGCGAGTTATGGAAATCGACTCGTTCGGAGATCATTCCTTTGTTTAATGGTTTTAAATTCCACAAAGCTTTGGAGCGAATTTTCACATTCATATCTGGAATCAACAAGTATGCAGAAACGCGTGCACCTTGGAAGTTGGCTAAATCACTCGAAACAGGCGATCAGCAGAAATTAGCAACATCTTTAGCTACTATGGCTGAAGCAATTCGGCTTAGTGTAGTTCTTCTGAGTCCAATAATGCCAACTACGAGTGCGCAAATCAGAAGCTTAGTTGGTGCTAAAGAGTTTTCTTCTTTAGATGGGCAACTCGATTGGGGAACTACTCTTACTGGGAAAGCACTCGGAGAAAAAACAATTCTTTTTCCGCGGCCTGAGCGTCCTTAAGCTTTATTGTTTTTACGGTAGTTGCCGCTTTTTTTTAAACGGTTTTTTTGCTGTTTTTTAAATACCGGAATAAATTTTTTATTGATTAATTCGAAGGCTGCATGGAGCCCCTCTTTTTGATAAATTTCTCCTATCTCCGCCTCCATTGAGGTCGGTTCACCAATTGCGGATAAAAATTCATTGGACGTCATTTGAACAAATGTTGCGGCTCTATTAGCTGCAGTAATAGATGGTTCTGATAGGATCCATTCACGTGCAAAAAGAGCGAGGACAGCATCTCCAATCCAAGCCTGTTTTCGTTTTTTATACTTATCCATTTTTCAGCAATACTATCTCAATAAAATGATGATAATGTTATCGGATTAATGTGCTTCCAGCCAATTGCCGCCTACGCCGATGTCTACTTCGATTGGGCACTCAAGAACTGCTAGTGCTCCTTTCATGCCATCTGTTATAATTGTGCGAAGAATAGTTTCTTCGCTAGGTTCCATATCAAAGATGAGTTCATCGTGAACTTGAAGTAAGATGCGACTGTTAAGCTCTTTCTTGGTGATTGTATTTTGTACGCGTACCATTGCGATTTTAATCATATCTGCGGCAGTTCCTTGTATGGGCATATTGATGGCATTGCGCTCAGCTGCAGCACGTATAGTTGCATTATTTGAATGAATATCGCGCAAGTATCTTCGGCGTCCACATATGGTTTCAACATAACCATGCTCACGAGCACTTGTTCGTTGCTTGTTCATATAGTCAGGAATACCCGGGAACTGAGAAAAGTAGCTATCAATTATTTCTTGAGCTTTGCTGCGAGAGACGGTCCCTAATCGCTGAGATAGGCCGAATGCTGAAATTCCATAAGGAATGCCAAAATTGACCATTTTAGCAGTGCTACGTTGGTCACGAGTTACCTGCTCGGGTGGGCATTGGAATATTTTGGCAGCTGTGGCAGTATGAATATCTTGACCTTTACGAAATGCGCTGAGTAGACCGTCGTCTTTTGCTAAAGCTGCTAGGATACGCAATTCAATTTGAGAATAATCAGCTGCTAGAAGCTTCCATCCTTTACGCGCGATAAATGCTTTGCGAATATTTCGTCCATGCGTGCTACGAACTGGAATATTTTGTAAATTTGGATCATTCGAGGTCAGTCTACCAGTTGCTGTTTGTACCTGCCCGTAGTGTGTGTGTACACGTCCACTTACTTGATCAACTGCCTTAGGAAGTGCATCTATATAAGTACTTTTAAGTTTTGATAGTTGGCGATATTCGAGTAATTTGGCTACGATTGTATGCTGTCGAGAGAGCGTCGAGAGCACCTGTTCATTCGTAGCATATTGACCAGTCTTTGTTTTTTTTGGATTTTCGACTAGTTTGAGCTCATCAAATAAAATTGTGCCAAGCTGTTTGGGAGAATTTAGATTAAATTCTTGTCCAGCCTCCACAAAAACAGCTTCTTGTAATTGACGAATTTGATTTTCAAATGAGGCACCAATATCTTTTAGTGTTAGTTCGCAGATCTCTATACCTTCGTTCTCCATTTCGACTAGTACAGGCAATAATGGAGTTTCTATTTCATAAAAAACGTTTGCTTGGCCGCTGGACTGAAGTTTTGGTGCTAATTCTTGCCAAAGTTGCCAAGCGACATCTGCATCTTCTATTGCATAATTAGCAAGAGATTGTGGGCTGACTTCTGAATAGTCGATAGGCTCTCCTTTTTTTGCATTCGGTAAAAGTTCGTTAAACCGTATAGTAGTATAGTTGAGGTAGTCTTCCGCTAGCGTATCTAGGCCGTGCCTTTGATTCGGGTCAATCAGTGCATGCGCTATCATTGTATCATAGCAAGGACCGGTCACAGGGCACTCGTGGACAGCTAGTACAGCTAAGTCAAATTTTAAGTTATGGCCAATTTTTATTAGATTTGGATTCGAAAAAATAGGTCGTAAAGCTACCAATACTGCATCACTCACAGGTACCCACCAACCACTCGAAGCCTGCGAAGAGAATGAAATGCCGACTAGTTTAGCGACTCTAGGATTTAATGAAGTGGTTTCAGTATCAAATGCAAATTGCCCAGTTTCAGTTAATTCGGCGACTAGTTCATTTAGTGATTTGGAGTCATTAATAATGCGATAGTTGGTCTTAATATCTTCAATTTTTTTATACTTAAGATCTGGGATGAGTTCTAATTGGCTCTTATCGCTAGGAATGTCTGCCTCCTCGCTTTGCAAAATAAGATCATTGGTCGCTTTGGTTACGGAGAATTCACTTCCAAAGATTCGTTTAGCTAAGGTGCGAAACTCGAACTCATTAAATAGTGGCACAAGAGTATCACTTGATGGTTCCACTAGTTCTACTTCTTCCCAATTGATATCGATCGGTACGTCGAGTTGTATAGTTGCTAACTTTTTGGAGAGTCGTGCCATTTCAGCATGCTTCCTCACTTTTTCTTGCTGCTTACCTTTTAGTTCAGAAATATTTGAAAGCAGCCCTTCTACAGTATCGTATTTTGCTAGAAGTTTCTCCGCACTTTTGGGGCCAATGCCAGGTATACCTGGAATATTATCAGCTGTATCACCACAAAGTCCTAGCATATCGATGACTTGATCGACTCTTGCAATGCCCCATTTATCTTTGATTTCTTTTTCTCCTAATATTTCGCCGCCATCGCCTTTACGACCAGGACGATACATTTTTATTTTATCGGTTACGAGTTGCCCAAAGTCTTTATCAGGGGTGACCATGAATATTTGATCAAATCCTTCCTTTTGAGCTCGATGCGCAAGTGTACCGATGATATCATCGGCTTCATATCCATCGAGTTTAAGTAGAGGTATGCCAAAGGCTGATGTGATGCGATCTAAGTGAGGCATAGCTGCCCTTAGGTCCTCCGGCATAGCTTCGCGGTTAGCTTTATAATCTGGGTGTAAAATGTGCCTCTGTGTAGGAGCTGATGTATCAAATACCACAGCTAGGTGACTGGGTTTTTGCTTTGTAATTAACTCTATGAGCGTGCTTGTGAATCCGAAGATAGCTGAAGTGTTGAAACCTTTTGAGGTATATATAGGACTGCGGATCAATGCAAAATGAGCACGATAAGCAAGTGCCATGCCGTCGAGTAAATACAGATTTTTCATTTATAAGCAGAAATAATACAGTTAATATTACTTTTGTGGACTGTCGTGCAACCTGAATTCTTTAGCTTTAATTAGAGTACAAAAAAGCCTCCCCTTTATAGGAGAGGCTATACATAAAAAAGTGCAGCTTGATTTTTATTTTTTAGGCTTCAGGAATGGTTTTCTTTAGTCCAATTACTCGATCACCTTCTTTCCATTGATCGCGCTTTTTTAGCAGATCAACGCGCTCGAACCGCTTGAGTACAGTGCGATTTTTTTTACCACTTCCGCTGGAGGCTTTGAAACTGTTATGTTGTGTCATTTTCAGCTGTTGTTAATAGGGAAAGCGATGGAATTAATGCTTCTACGTAATAAAGATCAAGGTCTAATTTTTTATCTTTATTTAAATTTATGTATGATTTGATCGCTTTACAAAAGCAGATTTTTTTCAATCTTTGTTGCGTGCTAATTCTTTATGTTGCTTTAGGTTCTGCTTTTGGAGGAGTTGTTCGTTATCTTATCATAACTGAAATATCTCGAGTTTTTGGCGATGTTTTTCCATGGAGTACGCTAGCAGTTAACCTAACTGGCAGTTTTTTACTTGTGTTAATTATAGGAGCTATTTCAACCCAATTTTTGAGTTCTCCAGCGTATTATTTTGGTGTTGTTGGTTTTAGTGGTGGGTTAACCACATTTTCTAGTTTTAGTCTACAGAACCTATCTTTAGCTTCGCAGCGAAGATGGTGGGCAGTGGCTTGGAATATATTAGGTTCTATTTCACTATGTATGATTTGTATATTAGGTGGTTATTTAATCGGAGAGGGGACTCTATTTTGATGCGGATTCTATGCATAGGCTTTGGCAGCGCATTAGGGGGTACTATTCGATATCTCTTAGATACAACATATCTCCATTTAGGTTGGATCAACTTCCCTGTGATGACCTTTTGCATTAATACTAGCGGATCTTTTTTATTTGGTTACCTCACAGTCCTTTGGTCAGGGAGATGTGATAAAGAGAAAAATTCGCCTAGACAGTTTTTCTGGATATCTGGTTTTTGTGGAGGATACACTACTTTTTCCGCATTTAGTTGGCAGGTGCTTACCTTGCTCCAAGATGTAGGTGGAAAACAGGCTGGGATCTATGCTGCAGCAAGTGTAGGTTTTGGATTGTTAGCGGTTTGGGTAGGGCTTTCGATAGGTTCTAAAGGAAATGAATTTACCTAATTTAGTTTTTGTCTTTTATTTTTAGATAATGCCGCACTTAAAAAAATACGATATTCCTATCTCATACTATAACCGTGCAAATGGTATGATTGAAGAAGAGTCGGTATATGGCGAAAGATTTCTTCGCTGGGCATATGGTAGTTTTTTGGGTCGTTTGACTGTTGCTTTGGCAGTTAAGAGATTATGGTTTTCGTGTTGGTATGGATGGCGCATGAATCGCCCTAAGAGTCGTTCTAAAATAGCGCCATTCATTAGCGATTATTCTTTGAAAACTGAGGATTTCGCAGCTTCAGTCGAAAGTTACGCTTCATTTAATGAATTTTTTTATCGCCGATTAAAAAAATCTGCGCGTCCGGTTATACAAGAGGATAACCTAGTTTGCTTTCCCGCAGATGGCCGTCATCTAGCAATTTCTGATATTTCGATAAGTGACAGCTTCTACATCAAAGGACAATATTTCAATGTATCAAGTTTTGTAGAAGATTCTGCCTTAGCCTCAGCTTACATGGGTGGAGCAATGTTAATTTCTAGATTGTGCCCAGTTGATTATCATCGCTTTCATTTCCCCGTATCTGGGCAAGCCAGTGATTGCGTTTTATTATCAGGTAGTTTGCGTTCAGTAAGTCCGCTAGCATTACGCCGAAATTTATCTATACTTTGGGAGAACCGGCGCACTCGTACAGTCATCAAATCGGAAGAGTTTGGGGAGGTATTGATGTTTGAGGTAGGAGCGACTTGTGTTGGAGGTATTCATCAAACTTTTTCCCCAGGAATTGTTAAAAAGGGAGAAGAAAAAGGCTTTTTCTCCTTTGGTGGTTCATGTGTAGTGACACTTTTCAAAAAAGGTACAATTCAGTTTGATGCTGACTTACTAAAGTACTCCGAGCAAAGAATGGAGGTATTTGCTCTCATGGGTGAGCGCTGCGGAATGAGGTACTTAGGTTGATTTTCTAAGCCCTGATTGTTTCGAGAAAACACTCATAAGTGCATAAGCGAACACACCGATTACGATACCGCAATCTGCAACATTAAATGCTGGGTAGCGTCCCCCTTCGAGTAAATATGGTAAACTAAAAGGTAAGTGAATATCGATAAAGTCAATAACATGACCATGTATAATACGGTCAGTTAGATTACCGAGTACACCTCCAATAAGTAGACCGAAAGCCATCTGTATGAAAGGCTGCTTTAATTCTAAGCTTTCTCGTAAGTAATAGATAGCTACAAGTGCTCCAATAGCGAAAATTGCCAACCAATTTCCATGCCCAGAAAACATTCCCCAAGCGGCTCCCTTATTTCCTATATGCACGATGTATAAAAAACTATCAATTAACTCTATGGAGTTGGGCTGCCAATAACTGCCCAACGGCAAAAGAGTGGTAATCCATAACTTTGAAGCTTGATCGAGCGCAAATATAATAATCGCTATTACTAGTAGCCGTTTGTAGGGGCTGACTCTACTTTTTAAAGTCATTTAATGAGAAACTGTGAATACTTTACGATTAGAAATATATTAAATATTAATATCTCGGCACAAGATAACACTGCTATAATTACTCATCGTCATCCGAGGTAATTTTAGGTGCATCACTGGTATCTGTGAAGATACCACCAACGGTGCGCTCCGTTTTACGTCGCATATTTTTTTCGTATTCTACCTGCCCCTCCAGTGAGTATCGAGCAAATGGAACTGCAGCAAGCCGTTCTTTTTTAATTGGTTTTCCGGTCACTTCACAAATTCCATATGTACCGTTTTTAATGCGAAGGATAGCTTCTTCAATTTCATTTAATGCATCTTGTTCGCTGGAAACAAGGCTTAGGGCAAAATCTCTATCAAAGGTATCTGTTCCAGCATCTGCTTGATGATTTCCGTAGTTTGCCAGATCGCCTGAGTCTTCGCGACTGGAGTGGTTTAGTGTATCAGCTGTATGCAGTTCAATCTCTTCTTGAACATGCTGGCGAAGACCGATGAGTAACTTATAGAATTTTTGCCATTTTTTAGGAATAGATTCAGTCTCCAAAGTGGTATCTCTTTTCTTCTCAGTTGGGTTAAATCCAAGAATGTCAGCTAAGGATGCTGCCCCAAGAATTCGTTTCTTCTGTGGCTTATCCTTAATTATAGGAGGGCTCTTTTTTTTCTTTGGAGTCGCAACTTTTTTAACCTGTTTCTTTTGTATAGGTTTTTCTTCCACCTTTCTAGAGGCAACCAATGCTTCAACATCATCAATTGAAAAAGCCACTAGAGCACCCTTTTTGTCATCATTATTTGCTGTATCACTTCGAGCAACAGAAGCTTTGTTAAGTTTTTCGACTACACTCGGCTCAGTGTTTTTTCCTGCCTTCTTTTTAGCTACTTTTTTTGGTTTCACTTTTGTATCTACCTTTTTAGCAGCTTTTTTTATAATGGTTTTCTTTTTAGCCATGATTGCTTTAAATGTTTGAGTTTTAGATTATTATTTTGATTCAAAATTAAGTGCTTCTGCGCAACGTGGTGATACTTCTCCCCATTCTTTAGTGCTGACTAGTTTTGACACCCAGCGCCAACTGCGAGGGCAACGCACGCCATCCGCATGCGCTACTGCCACCTCGATTTTTGCGGTATCTGGTGAGTGAATTAGTTCAACTTGTGAAATTATAAATAGTTCGGGCAGATCTGCTGCATATTTTTGTAGTAATTTGAAATTGGAGTCCGATTTATTACCTGTTATTGTGATTTTTGCGTCCAGGCTTTGGCCAATTACTTTGTTTTGGCGAAGTGCTTCGAGTGGTTCGTTAACATTCTCTACTAAGAACTTTCTTAGTGTATTAATTTCATTCGCAATTTCAGGATTATTCCATTTTGGGTCGACCTGTGGCCACGCTTCTAAAGCGATAGATTCAGTGGTGAAATCACTATCATATTTTGCATAACTCCAAGCTTCATCTGCGGTGAATGGAAGTAGTGGTGCGACGAGGCGCGTAAAGACATCGAATATGATGGCGATTGCGGTTTGGGACGAGCGTCTAAGTGGATCGTTTGGTGCGCAGGTATACAAACGATCCTTGAGAATGTCGTGGTATGTCGCCGATAGGGTATTCGAGCAAAATGGATCAATGAATTCTTTAAAAGCCCGATGGAACTCATAAGCATCGTAGGCTCGCGTTACTTCAGTAACTAATTTTCCTAGTTCATTGAGCGCCCATTTATCGACTGGGTGTAACTCGTGCAGCGCAAGAGCATCTTTACTTGGTTCAAAGTCATATAGGCTACCTATTTGATAGCGTAAAGTGTTGCGAATGTTACGATAATTATTGGCTACGTTTTTAACGATATTATCAGAAACAGGAACATCTCCACGATAGTCTTGAGAGCAAATCCAAAGTCGAATAATATCAGCGCCATAGACTTGAATCCACTCATTGAGGGGCCTTGCAGCGCCATCACTTTTCGATAGTTTTGTACCATCTTCTTTTACTACAAATCCATGCGTTAGTAAATTTTTATAGGGGGCAGATTTATCTGCTATCACAGCAGTCCATAGTGAGCTTTGAAACCATCCGCGGTGCTGATCAGAACCCTCTAAGTAAAGATCTGCAGGCCAGCTAAGTTTACTGTACTTTTGTAGTACTGCTCGGTGCGAGCTGCCAGAGTCAATCCATACGTCTAGTGTGTCTGATCCACAAGTAAGTGATTTAGGGCTAGGCCAATTGCTGGGAATATTAATTCCTTTAAGTATTTCAGCTGCACTTTGTTTGAACCATAAGTTAGTGCCATTCGAAGCAACTTTGTTGGCTATTGCACGAATAACAGCAGCATCCAGATAAGCAGTTCCATCGGTATCGTAAAATGCTGGAATAGGTACGCCCCAAGTGCGCTGGCGACTAATACACCAGTCAGGTCGGTTTTCTAGCGCAGCACGGATTCGGTTTTCGCCCCAATCTGGGATGAAATTGACGTCCTCGAGGCAATCGATTGCTCGCTTGCGATCACCACCTTTATCTAAGGAAATAAACCATTGATCCATAGCGCGAAAAACTACGGGGGTTTTAGACCGCCAACAGTGAGGATAACTGTGTTGAATTTTTTTCTTAGCTACTAATCTAGCATTAGCTTCCAAAATCCTAAGTACTCCTATCGTTGCTTCCGAGGGTTTGCCATCGCTATTTTCAAGGACTGATAGGCCTACTAAATCGGAGGGTACTTGACCGTCATCATTGTAGCATCCTTTGTCATCGAGCGGACAATAAACTTCTAATCCGTTATTAATCCCGGTGATGTAATCATCTAATCCATGTCCCGGAGCTGTATGGACGCATCCAGTGCCGCTCTCAGTCGTTACATACTCAGCACTTAAAATTGGTGATATTCTATCGATGAAAGGATGCTGTGCATTTAATCCAACGAGTTGCTCTCCAGAGAAGTTAGCGACTACTTGAACCTCTTCTAATTGGCATTCTTTTGTAACCTCTTCAATTAGCGCGGTAGCAATAATCAGATTACCCTTAGAGCTATCAATTGCCGTGTATTCAACAGTAGGGTTGACCGCTACTGCGAGGTTGGCGGGCAATGTCCATGGAGTGGTTGTCCAAATTAATATCGAACTACCTGCTTCACTTAGATTTAGCTTTTGGCATCCGAAATCGCTCAAGGGAAGCTTAACAAAGACTGAAATACTAGTGTGCTCTCTATATTCAATTTCCGCTTCGGCTAGTGCGGTAGCACATGGTATAGACCAATAAACTGGTTTTTTGGAACGATACACTAAATCTTGCTCAACAAAAGTAGCAAAGGTTTCTAGTTCGGTGGCTTCGTACTGTGGGTGGATGGTCCAGTATTCGTTTTTCCAATCAGCTAGAACGCCTAAGCGCTGAAATTGTTCTGTTTGAATCTGCCGATACTTATCTGCAAATTCTGCGCAAGCTTCACGTACCTCAACTGGGGTATAATTAGTTAGACCTTTTTTTTGTAACTCTCTTGAAACTTTATGCTCTATTGGTAAGCCATGGCTATCCCACCCAGGCACGTAAGGTGCATGGAATCCCTGCATTCGTTTATAACGAAGGATTGTATCTTTTAGTGTTTTGTTCAGAGCATGTCCAAGATGAAGATCGCCATTGGTAAATGGGGGTCCATCGTGCAAGATGAAGCTCGGACCAGCATTATTTTTTTGCTCAATTTTTGAGTAAAGATCACTATTTTTCCAATGCTGAATGCGCGCAGGTTCGCGCTTCACCAAATCTCCCCTCATAGGGAAGCGAGTTTGTGGCAAATTAAGTGTATTTTTTAGATCCTTAGCCATGATTTAATTCCGATACGAGACCGAATCTTTAAGAAAGTCGCGCAGTGTGGTTTTTTGATACTTTCTGTCAAGCAATCAGAACTTAGTTCAGGTCTTGCAAGTCAAAGTAAAGATATCAATCTACTCGTCTTATTGTATTGTGATTACTACTATGAATTCATTAAAGCGTAATACTGGACATCCGCTGGATCTTGATTGGGTTCTTTCGGTACAAGCAAATACCTCGGCAATCGAGCGTCGCTGTAGAACTTTACCAGGTAGGCGCTCTATCAAGAAAAATCATCAAGTTGCATGGTTAGTCAAAGCTTTGAGCTGTATCGACTTAACCACTCTTTCTGGCGATGATACACAAGCACGTGTCAGGCGCTTGTGCAGAAAAGCAAGTATGCCAGTGCGTCATGAATTATTAGAACGTCTAGATATTGATCCTAATATTGTCCGTACCGCAGCCATATGCGTTTATCATGAAATGGTTCCCGCAGCAGTGGAAGCGCTAAGTGGAACTGGCATTCCTGTGGCAGCAGTTTCTACAGGTTTTCCGGCTGGCCTTTCGCCATATTCATTGCGTTTGGCTGAAATTACTGAGTCGGTTAAAGCGGGGGCGAGGGAGATTGATATTGTCATTTCTCGACGTCATGTACTTTCGCAGGATTGGAAATCCTTATATGATGAGGTTCAAGCCTTTCGCGCTGCCTGCCAAGGGGCTCATATGAAGGCGATTCTAGCAACAGGCGAATTAGGTAGCTTGCGTAATGTAGCTAGAGCTTCATTAATATGCATGATGGCTGGAGCAGATTTTATCAAGACATCGACTGGCAAGGAAGGTATTAATGCAACTCTTCCAGTGAGTCTTACGATGATACGTCAAATTCGTGATTTCTACGATCGAACGGGTATTTATATAGGCTACAAACCAGCTGGTGGCATATCAAAAGCTAAGGATTCACTAAATTATCTTTCTTTAATTAAAGAAGAATTAGGTTTACGTTGGTTGCAGCCAGAATTATTTCGTTTTGGAGCATCGAGTCTACTCGGTGATATAGAGCGTCAGCTCGAGCACCATGCATCCGGCCACTACTCGGCCTCACACCGCCATGCTATAGGATAAGTTATGAAAGTTACTGATATTTTAGAAACAATGGACTACGGAGAAGCTCCTGAAAGTCCTCAACCAGCACTTGACTGGGTAGCTACCCACCAAGGCGATTTTGGACTCTTTATCGATGGAGATTTTATCAAGCCTAAAGGGCGTGCATCCTTTAAGTCGTACAACCCTGCCAATGGGGAGTTACTTGCTCATCTATGCCAATCAGAGCAAGTGGATGTCGATACTGCCGTTGCTGCAGCGCGTGCAGCACAGGGTAGTTGGGAGTCAATTGGTGGTCCAGCGAGAGCCAAATATTTGTATGCTATAGCGCGGCTTGTGCAGAAGCACACTCGCTTGTTTGCTGTACTCGAGACATTGGACAACGGTAAACCAATTCGTGAAAGCCGTGATATTGATGTACCTCTTGTGGCACGCCATTTTTATTTTCATGCAGGTGCGGCTCAATTAATTGAGGATGAAATGCCGGAATACAAGGCGCTAGGTGTTGCGGGGCAGGTAATACCTTGGAATTTTCCACTACTAATGCTCGCTTGGAAAATCGCCCCAGCGCTTGCAATGGGAAATGCAGTCGTACTCAAGCCTGCGGAGTATACATCGCTAAGTGCATTACTTTTTGCAGAAATTTGTAAAGAAGCTGGTTTGCCCAACGGTGTCGTCAATATTTTGACTGGAGATGGAACTGTAGGGGAGAAGATTGTTACACATACTGGCATTAATAAAGTTGCTTTCACTGGATCAACTGTGGTAGGTCGCCACATACGCCAGGCAATTGCCGGGCAAGGTAAGGAGGTAACTCTGGAGCTAGGTGGCAAGTCACCTTATATAGTATTTGATGATGCCGACATAGATAGCGCCGTTGAAGGCTTGGTTGATGCAATTTGGCTCAATCAAGGGCAAGTTTGTTGTGCGGGATCACGCTTATTTGTGCAAGAGGGTTCGGCGGAAGTATTCCACCGAAAATTGCGAGCGCGCATGGATAAATTACGCATGGGTAATCCTTTAGACAAATCTATTGATATAGGAGCAATCGTTGACCCCACTCAATTGGACTCAATTCATCGTTTGGTCGATGAAGGTTTAAAGGAAGGTGGAAATTCCCATGTAGCAGCCATTAATTGCCCAAAAGATGGAAGTTTTTATCCACCCACATTTATATCTGAAGTCGACCCTGCCTGCCGCTTAATGCAGGAAGAAATTTTTGGTCCCGTACTGGTAGGTACAACTTTCCGTACTCCTTCTGAAGCAGTAGCACTTGCGAATAATACTCGTTATGGTTTGGCCGCTTCGATTTGGACTGAAAATATAAATTTAGCCTTAGATATAGCTCCTAAAATTATATGTGGAGTGGCATGGATTAATACTACTAATCAATTTGATGCTGCTGCAGGATTTGGCGGTCGCCGAGAGAGTGGTTTTGGGCGAGAGGGTGGCTGGGAAGGTTTGTATGCGTATGCTCGTAGTATACATCAGCCGTCGAAAAAAATTAAAGCGACCAGCACAAAGCGAATTAGAGAAGCGGTGGAAATAAACGAATCAGGTATCGATCGTACGCCTAAGCTATTCATCGGTGGTCGGCAAATGCGACCAGATAGTGGTTATTCAATGCCAATTTACTCTTATAGCGGTAAACAACTTGGATTGGTTGGGCAGGGTAACCGTAAGGATATTCGTAACGCTGTGGAGGCTGCAAATGCTGCGCGATCTTGGTCTAAATCAACAGCTCATTTACGCGGGCAAATCCTTTATTACATAGCAGAGAACTTATCTGCTAGGCGAGAAGAGTTTGCAGCACGCATAGCGCTTATGAATGGTGCGAATAGTAAAGCAGCAATGAAGGAGGTAGAGCAGTCAATTGATAGGCTATTTACTTATGCGGCATGGGCGGATAAATTCGATGGTGCCGCCCATGGAGTTCCCATAAGTGGTATGGCTATAGCGATGCATGAACCGGTAGGAATTATTGGTATGTTCTGTTCGGATCGATCTCCCTTGCTTGGCCTTATTTCTATCCTAGCTCCAGCTATTGCAATGGGTAACACATGTGTTATCGTTCCCTCGGAGGCGTATCCACTTTCTGCAACTGATTTATACCAAGTGTTAGAAACTTCAGATTTGCCTGCCGGAGTCGTCAACATAGTTACAGCAGCTCATAGCCATGTAGTTGATAGCTTGTCCGGTCATATGGAAGTGGATGCCTTATGGTATTTTGGTAGCGGAAATCACTCTGCTAGCATTGAGCGTTCATCCGTAACTAATTTGAAGCGTACGTGGGTCAATAATGGCTTGGATAGGGATTGGACTGACCCCAAGCAAGGGGCAGGCAAAGTATTCCTACGTCAATCAACGGAAGTGAAAAACATTTGGATTCCATATGGCGAATAATTCGCAATCGTTAGCAATACAAATAAATCAATTGGCAGTTTAATATGGCTAAAATATATTTCTATTATTCGGCAATGAATGCAGGTAAGAGCACCACTCTTTTACAATCCGCGCATAATTATGAAGAACGTGGTATGCGTGTCTTGGTCTTTACTCCGAAGCTAGACAATCGTGATGGTGTTGGCATGGTCTCCTCACGAATTGGCCTGACTCGAAAGGCAACTGTTTTTTCGGAAGAGGATGACCTGTATGATCAGGTGCAAAGCGTGCAGTCCAGTGATAAGATTCATTGTGTCTTAATTGATGAAGCACAATTTTTGACACCCCTACAAGTCTTACAAATATCTAGATTAACAGATCGATTAGACATACCTGTTTTGTGTTACGGCATCCGCACAGATTTTCAGGGTGAGCCCTTTGAAGGTAGTAAATACCTGCTCGCTTGGGCGGATGAACTTATTGAAATAAAAACGATTTGCCGCTCTGGTAAAAAGGCGACAATGAACGCTCGTCTCGATTCTGAAGGTAATCGTGTATGGGCAGGTGACCAGATTGATATTGGTACCCACTATGTGGCTTTAAGTCGTAAAGAGTTTTGCTTGGATCGAGTATCTCCGATAAGCGATGTTGCTGCGGAAGAATAAACTTTTCTCTACGCCTGATTACTCGTTTTGTGACGATTTAACTCGCTGTGCGAATCAAAGTTACTTTCTTGCTCTATTTTAAAGCATGACTCTGGCAATAATTCAACTTCCCATAGTGTCTTCACCGATTTGGCTGCTTTTATTACTTCTTGTAGTCGGTTTTACTGCGCTCGCATATGGCGGTGATTTATTAACATCTGGGTCTGCATCTATCTCGGTTAATATTAACATCAACCCTGTTGTCGTTGGTCTTACAGTAATATCAGTCGCCACTTCAATGCCTGAAATGGCGACCTCTCTAATTGCAGCTAGGACGAGTCCTAATTTAGCGCTAGGTAATATATTGGGAAGTAATATTGCTAATATTGGGCTCATCATGGGTATTACTGCAGTAATTGCTCCACTAAGTATTCAGCAGCGCCTTATTCGCCGCGAAGTTCCTTTCTTAATTCTATTAACGGTACTATTTACCGTATTTGCATTTGGTGGATACAGTCGAACAGAGGGCATATTTCTGCTATCACTTACTGTTGCTTACTTAGTCTACGTTGTGCGAGGTGCAAATCTTGAAAAGAGGAAAAATGCTAGTATTTCCACTATTGGCTCTCGCAAAATTTCAAAAGTTTCCACACCAAAAGCAATACTACTAGTGGCTATCGGAGGTGGATTGCTTGCACTAGGTGCAGATTTTCTTGTGCAATCCAGCGTAGTTATTGCATCGCGCATGGGTGCGAGTGATCTTTTTGTAGGACTTACGATTGTTGCGATAGGCACAAGCTTACCAGAATTAGCAGCATCTGTTGCGGCAGTTCGTTCTGGGCATGCTGACCTTTGCGCAGGAAACATTATTGGGTCTAATTTATTTAATCTGATGTTAATTGGTGGTAGTGTCGCAACTATTAGTACAATCGAAGTAGATGAGCGCCTGCTTTTTGTAGAGTTTCCATGCCTTTTATTCTTATCTATTCTGCTTCTGTGCTTGTTTAAAAATAGTTGCCTTGTTACACGCCGCGAAGGGTTAGTTTTATTATTTCTTTATCTTCTAGTTTTAACTCTTTCAGGGCTCGCTCAGTTCAATCTCTTATTTTAATCAATATTCTTATTTATGTCTGATTTAGTTAAACCTGTAGTTCTAATTATTCGTGATGGATGGGGGGAAAATCATGACGCCTCATACGATGCGTACAATGCGGTAAAGCTAGCCAATACACCTATTGCTGACCAGCTGAGTGCGCAATATCCTCGTACGGAGATCCGCGCGAGTGGACTAGCGGTGGGTTTACCTGAGGGCATTATGGGTAACTCCGAAGTGGGTCACCAAAACATAGGCGCTGGCCGTGTCGTGGATCAGGAAATAGTCCGTATTAATAAGGGGATTGAGACCGGGTCGGTAAAGGAGAGCCCCGCACTACGGAAGGCTTTATCGCATGTTAAAAATATGGGTACAGCGTTACATTTTATGGGACTTGTATCTGACGCAGGAGTACACTCGATGCTCGATCATCTTTACGGCTTAATTAAAATAGCGAAGCAAGAGGGTATTGAAAAAGTTTACCTGCATGCCTTTACAGATGGCAGAGATACAGGACCCTATACAGGAAAAACATTCATTGAACAAGCTGAGGCACAGATGGCCGCATTAGGTGTCGGCGAAATCGCATCTGTCACCGGTCGTTATTGGGCTATGGATCGAGACAATCGCTGGGACCGAGTGCAACGCGCGTATGATTGCTTAACTGGTCGCACTATAGAAAAGACTTTTAGCTCCGCAACTGATGCGGTACAAGCGCAGTACGACAATCCTGAGACTTCAGGAACAAAGGGTGACGAATTTTGCCCGCCATCTCTTATCCTAGCTGAAGATGGGCAACCTATCGCCACGATAAAGAGCGGCGACTCAGTATTATTTTTTAACTTTCGAGGGGACCGTCCGCGCGAGTTGACTCGAGCTTTTATTGAAGAGAAATTTACAAGTTTCGAACGTGGCGAAAAACTGGATCTTTTTTTCGCAACACTAAGTGAGTATCAGGTTGGCTTATGCCCGAATGTTGTTTTCCATAAGCCACCTAAAATGGAGGGTACTCTTGGTGGCTATTTGTCGCAATTGGGTGTTTCGCAGTTTCGCTGCGCAGAGACAGAAAAATTTCCGCATGTTACCTTTTTCTTTAATGACTACCGGGAAGATCCATTTCCAGGAGAAGATCGCAAGTTAATACCCAGTCGTAAAGATTGTGTCACCTATGATGAAAAGCCGGAAATGTCTGCATATGAAATTCGTGACGCATGTTTGAAAGCAATTCAATCGGGCAAGTACGGACTGATTGTTATTAATTTCGCAAATCCTGATATGGTTGGTCACACAGGCGTGATTGAAGCCTGCGTTAGGGCATGTGAAGTAGTAGATGAATGTGTTGGTGACTTATTGTCTGCAATTTCTTCTGCTGGTGGCGCGGCGCTGATAACTGCAGATCATGGAAACTCTGATCAATTATGGAGCTTTGAGATGGAAGGTCCGCACACTGCCCATACGCTCAATTCAGTTGAAGTCGTTGTATACAGTGAGGCGCTCAAGAATGCTACTCTTGTTGAAGGTGGCGCATTGGGGGATATTGCACCAACCATCCTTGAATTAATGGGATTAGAGAAGCCGACTGCGATGACAGGAAACAGCTTAATTTATTCGCTTGGAGCCTAACTACAGCCAGAAACTGAAGTATAGGTAGATGCAAAGTACACAAGCGAGGACAACGATTGTTCCCAGCACATCCTTGTAGTTCCAACTCTCTCGTATCGCTACATGATCCTCTTGGGTGAGGCTTGTCCAAGTTAGACCTTCTGTTTTATGGTTCTTGGGTTTTGCTGTTACGAATGAAAGTCCAACTATAATAAGTACACTGATCATTAATAGGACTCCAGAGTAGTATAGAAAGTTAAATTCAGCGATCGCAGTAAGAGCGCCATTAGTAATACCTCCTTTAGTTTGTATCGCCTCAATGGATAGTTTAAAAAGACCAAGGATGAAACCGATGACCATTCCCCAGAAGGCTCCTGTAGCGTTGATTCGCTTCCAAAATAGCCCAAGTAAAAAGACTGCGGTAATGGGTGGGGCTAAATAGCCTTGTACGCTTTGTAGGTATTTATAAATTCCACCGCCTGCCATCGCTTTCATAATTGGTATCCAAATTAATCCGGCAATGACGACTATTGATGTAGCCAAACGTCCAATCTGTACGTAGTGGCTTTCGGATTTTCCAGGTTGTAGCTTTTCGTAAATATCTTTGGTAAACAGAGTGGCGCAGGAATTAAACAAAGAAGCTAGCGAGCTCATTAGAGCGGAGAGTAAACCAGCTACTACGAGACCGCGCAATCCAACTGGAAGAAGCTCTGCTACCATGGTAGCAAAAACTTGGTCTCCATCAATGCTTGTATCGGCGCGCAGAGGTATCGCAATCAAGCCCTTTTGATTGAGCGCCCAGCCTATCAAACCAGGCACTAAAAAGATAAGTACTGGCCAGACCTTTAAAAAACCTCCCCATAGAGCTCCGCGTCTTGCATCGGTTAAACTATTTGCAGCTAGGGTGCGCTGCACAATATATTGATCAGTGCACCAATACCAGATACCAATCACAGGCGACGCGATCATAACGCCTAGCCATGGGAAATCAGGATTCTTCCACCATGGGATACCTTCCTGCACCAATGGTCTCCACAGGGCGAAGTCTTCTTTGGCTACGCCTGCTAAAAACTGGAGCTCTGACCAGCCACCTAATTGGCTAAGACCCAACCAAGTAATAAAGAAAGAACCAATCAATAGTACGACTGCTTGAGCCACCTCCGTGTAGAGTACCGCGCGTAAACCCCCAAATATTGTATAGACTCCAGTAAGGACTACGGTGCTGATTGCTCCCACCCAGAAGGCATTGTCCGGAGAGCCAAAGGTATCCGGCAGTAGGGTCATAAATACTAGTGCGCCGGCATAAACAGTTACCGATACTTTAGTAAATACGTAAGCAGTTAGGCTAACAATAGAAAGCACCCAGCGAGTCTTAGCATCAAAGCGCAGCTCCATAAATTCTGGCATGGTGTAGACACCACTACGGTAATAAAACGGTACAAAGACCCAAGCAAGAAGGATCATAATCCATGCATGTAATTCCCAGTGCGCCATTGCCATACCGCTGCTTGCACCATTACCGGCGAGTCCAACGATATGTTCGGACCCTATATTAGATGCAAATAAGGACGCACCGACGACTAACCAGCTAGCATGGCGACCTGCTAGGAAGTAGTCTGCAGTAGTCTTTTGCTGTTTGGCGGACCATTTAACAATTATAACGAGTCCTAAGAAATATAGGCCGACTACTGTCCAATCAAGATATGCCATAAGTTATAAAATTATACTTTGGTGAAAATTTGCATACGGGGCATGCATGAAAAATAATACATTAACGTTCGAATGAGTTAATTTAAAAGATAATAGTCACTAAATTCCGCTAAATTTATAACATATGCGGTAAATCGTAACAATAAAAGTTCCATAAGGTACTCATTAATAATGCTTAATATAACTATTTAGTTAATTTTTTCACTTTTTATACAATTTAATGCAATTATTGCTTGCATTAAATTGCATTGAATGATCAAATACAAATCTTACATCCCAATTTACCTCTTTATGTACGTGTTTATCGTACTATACCCTTATGTTTTATAGACTATTATTATCCTCTTTTGTGCTACTAGCTTCATATCAGTTTGCTGCAGCACAGTCTACCGTAACTGTTGGCGTTGATGATTGGCAAGCTAACAACAGTTCTACAAATGTGAATCACATGTTCATCAATGTGGATGGCGTAGGAGGTATTGATTTAATCATGGGTGGTAGTCTTGCGAGCAGCCAAGGTGGCAATCAAGCAGGTCGTGCTTCATCCGTGGGTCGTGACGGATACGGTACTGGTACATCTACATTTGGACAATCTGGTTCATTTTTTGATGGTAGCTATTTAAAGTTTGGTAATGTCGCTAACCAAATGGTTGTTGACTACCGAATAGTCAATAACAGCGGATTCGATTTCAAATATACAAAATTGGAATTTGATATACGTCGTGCACCAGGACAAACTAACCCTACTTCATATAATCACAGTTATTTAAGAGGAGATGGTACAATTTTTCCCAGCAATTTTCTCAAGGGTTCAACAGTAGATAGTGCTTCTTCTGTTGCTAACAACAAGCCGCTTGGTACTGATACAATTGAAGATGGAATCAACAACTTTGTTATAAACATTGGTACACCTTTAGATGGAACAGGCTGGATCCCTGATGGCGATGCCGCATCATTTAGAGTTAAGTTAAATGGTACTGCATCTGCACAACTAGACAATTTTTTAATCACGGGGCAAGTCGTGCCTGAACCAAGTGCATTTGCATTAATCACAGGTGTTCTTGTTATGGCTACTGTAGCTACAAGGCGTCGTCACAAATAATTTAAAATTTAAAAATACCC
>JAYYDJ010000054.1:0-6617 GCA_036160955.1 Verrucomicrobiota bacterium
TGTTTGGATTTATTTTCTCTCAAAAACGCGCACGTAATCGACTATCATCTTTTGCGGATAACTAGTCATGTCGATGCCCTCAATACCTCCCCAACTGCCGCCAACGGCTATGTTAAGTATTAGGTAGTATAGGTCGTCTTCTGTGAAGGGCCAATCGTCATCAGTGCGTTTGCCTTTCGGCACTACATGGTAGCAGATGTTGTCAATAAAGAATCGGATCTCGATTGCGCTCCATTCAACTGCATAGGTGTGAAATTCAGCCCAGACATCTGGAAGGATCACGCTGTCCTTAACGTTGATGTGATTCATGAAATTTGAATGCTTGGTGTGGACGGCCGAGTGAACGTGATTTGGATCGTAACCGACGTGTTCCATAATGTCGATCTCACCACATAGAGGCCACGGATTCTTTGTCTGGTCACCGAGTAACCAGATTGCTGGCCATGAGCCTCGACCCTGCGTAAAGCGTGCACGTGCTTCCACCCTGGCATGAGCAAATTCTTTCTTACCTCGAGTGACTAGTCGTGCCGAAGTGAACTCCTTGTTGCCAAGTATCGAAACATCCGCATTAGAGCCTTCTAACTCCTCCACCACCTCTTTAGAGCGCTCTGCACTTACTACGTTCAGCCTAGCTTCAATTATGAGGGCTCCATTTTCTACACGAACATTCTCAGGCTGGTTGGTATAGTTTTGTAGCTCTTCGTTAAAGCCAAGGTAGCCATAATCATAGTCCCAAATCTCTGGATTCGGTTTGCCTGTGTAGTCGAACTCATCCGACCAAGAGAATACCCAGCGCTCAGGGTTGAGAGAAGCATTGGGCGTAGCACATGCCACGCTAGATCCAGAAAATAGGACTACTAGCAAAATGCTCCTCGTATTTTTAAATAATCTAAGAACGTTCATGTGAAAGATGAATCTATAATTGTATTTATTAGTTTAATAATTATGCGCAATGAGCGCTCTGATGCGTTAATTTATCAAATCAAATATCTTGCAGCCGGCAGAAAGTTGGCGGTTCGTTTACTGAAAGAGTAATAGTTCAGGTATTGTAACCTTTACGCTGCGAATATTCCCCGTTCGCCGAATCACATCCAGGTAGGCATCTGCTGGTAACTGACTGCCCTCTGATACTTGTTGTTTGTCACCCTGATAGTCTATTTCTATACGAATGTTTTCAGCATCAGTGCCTATGCTATAGATGAAAGGCGTCTGACAGTAAGTGAAAGCGAGTGAGCCACTTTTGAGTTCAAAGCTTTCATGTTTGCCGTCTACATTCGTTGTTTTAAATGTCCGCGGTTGGTGGGTGAATTCAGAAGCTTGTAGCAGGCGGGGATCAATGTTGAGTGCGCCCCCCCGAATACGAATACCTAACTCACCAAAGCGCGTTATTATTTCTTCCTTTACTTGCCCAGTCATTCCAGGTTGCTGGGCACCACTGTGTGCGGGTGTGTGTGAATAGGGGTCGGAGGGGAACGCACCATATACCTTTGCTGACTTGTTAAATCCTAAGCCTTTTCGAATTTTGTAGTATCGTACACCCAATGCGTTGAGTAGCTCATTGTCTGGCGATGTTTTCTCAGCTTCTTTGAGGAAACATTCTTGTACAGCAAGCAGCAGCTTGGAAACCTGGTGCCAATAAATACAACCAAGGCCCTCGAAGGAAAACATGCCACCACTGCGCCCAGTGAAGGCACGGTGATTAAATGTATTTTCATAGATATTCAGGATTAAGCTGAATTCTTTTTCTACTAAATCTGCGAGCCTTACTTCAGTGGAAAGTTCCTTAAGTAGTAGTAACAGTGTATCCTTATTATTTAATTTAGATGCAAATCGCAATTTACCTTTGATATCTTTACTTACCAGTCGTGCGTCACCTACGCTGACCATGTGTTGCAATAGCTTACTGGATTCAAGATCAGCTTCCCGAATTAGACCTTTTTCCATAAATAATGGCAACTTGCGATCTGGGTATAACAAGAAGCTGTTGCGATCCTCAACATAGAGCTGACTTTCAAACATTGTATCGACTAGCTCGACTGCTTCGGCGCTGCTTAAATGGCCAGCACTTAGCCCAGATACCTGCCCCTCGAGCATTTCATTGAGTTCGCCGACTGACATCGAGTTACGGTCTACTGAATAATCAAGAAGGTTATAGCTATTCATTAGTCCGTCTGCGCGCTTGGCAGCTAACAAGCTAGCTCGTAGCCAACGGTCAGCATTTTCTAGTAGTTGAAGCACAGTTTTTAATGCTAAGTTCCTTTGAGTTACGAAATTGCCAGCGTAGACATGCTCGCGATAGCACTGCCCCGAAAGACCTAGCTCACGCACCACCTGCGCACGTAGAATATCATTTGTAGTGCTGGCGTGCGAATCAGTATTTTTATTAGAAAAAATACTTAGCAATGAATCGACAAAATCAGCGACTGGAGCGCTCATAGATATTTGTTTGTCGTGGTCGAGCTGACTCCACCAATCGCGACAAAACCCTACGTATCGCAATAAGTGACCAGCCGTCACCATCGACAAACCGTTCCCTACGAGCGCATTGTTAGCATCATTCCATTCAGGTCGTTCTGTGTTCATCCAAATACCACCTCCTGGCACGAAATTGCTCAATTTTACAAGCATCGGAATTAATATTTTTTCAGTTAGGTTGGCCTTATGGATTGATGCATCTGCAGATCTCAGCAATGCACTATCACTGCCTTTTTCTTTGGCTTGTAATCTTAGTCTAGCACTTAATTCGGAATCAAAAATGATAGTTGATTTTGGATTATCGAAAATAGCCTCCAGTGACTTTATTCGGTAGGGTACATTAGCAAAAACGAATATTCTTTCGTCTAACCATTTGTTTAGGACTTCAGGCTCGTGGGCACGCAACGCTTCGATCAAGCGCAGCAAGTATACGATTTGATGATCGCCCCAATAGCCAATGCCAGAAAAAGGATCATCCGCATCGATTTCTTCCCAGTCGAATCCACTGTCGGATATACGATACGGGTTGTAGCCGTCCATAGTAGATGTGTTCAGGAATTTCGCTACGACGTGTTCTAGGAAGAGAGGGTAGCTAAGGCATAAAGATTCCCAATTTTGAAAAATATCCCGCCAATTACCTTGATAAGCCATGCACGGATTGCCATCTGAGTCATTAGTTTTAATGACAAACTTGTTCCATGGTCGACTAGGGTCACCATGTCGTCGACTGAAGGTCAGAGGTAAGTATTCTAAGAATAGCCGGAGTAAATCTAGGTCATTAAGCGCTTCAATTTGGCTACGACATTCTTTGTAGTTCATCCAGCCATTCAAGCGTGAGAGGGCAATCTTATGTAAATCATAGAGCCTACGATTAGCTTGCTTGAAGTGTGCTTGCAGGTGCTCGCCCTTAATATCATACCCGTTGATGAACACTCCTCCACGCATGGATTTAAAGAGAACATTAGCGGTGTGGTGGATTTGCGACATTGAGTCGTTAACACATTGAAATGCATCCGCACTGGCTAACAATCTAACCAGTTCTGCCGCATTGCTATCGATCGCATCCTTTACGAGTTCCTGCCCGTCTTGTGTATCTAATTCTTCGATACGTTGAGCAATTCCTGCAGCATCTAAATCTGAATCGAGTACGACCACCCATTCTTTTTTTTGACCGGGCTCTAGGCTTACTTCACCGTGCAACCAGTAGGCACCACGCTGCCCGCAGTTTAGATCGCACGAATCAATTTCTTTAGCCTGAATCATCGCATCAGGTGCTCCTGTTGCCAAGGTAACGGCGACTTCATCAAGGCCAGAAGACCAAGCACAGTTAGCGCGAAGATTTTCCATCGGTTCGGGGCGATCCGTAATTCCTGATGCCGTAGAATAGATTGCCATGCGAGAGTTGGCTTGTAACTCGCTTTGCTTGTAAGCGTCTGTCAATACACTACTGTTTGCTTGCATACGTGAATCCAAGCCGGGGGGTAATATATTAGCGATACCGTCCAAAATATTCAGTTTAACTGTCTGATTACTGCAGTTTTCTAAGCAGGCTGTACGGGCCAAACCAAAACGTCCTGCCGGTTGCCAGCGATACTTAAAAGATAAACCGTCCCGAACTCGCCTTTCTTCAAAGCAGATCGAGTTGCCCAGTATTCCCTTGGATAAAGTCCGCTCAATGTCTGGCTCCTTAGCTGCATGCGGCGTGAATGGTTCCCACAGGTTATTGCCTTTGAGGCGAATTATTGTGCGTGGACCAGTCGTTCCATAATTGTCATGGATTTTGTCGACCGTTACATAAGGAAAAATTGATTTTTCCGCACTTTGTCTGCCGGCAGTAAGTGAACCGCGACTGGAGATAAAAGCCCACGTGTTGTCCCGACTAATTAGCGACATAAAGAACGGAGGCATTTCATCGTAGTCTTTAATTGCAAGGAGTGGTTCCTCCTTATAATCTGTGCATTCAGAAGTGGTTTTGTCTTTAATTTGCATCTTGGTTTTAATTTGCCTTGAATTGTGCAATTTAATGCACACTCATATATTTTATGTCTAATCAAAAATCTGTATTTTTCTTATCAAGCTCCGCTTTTTACCTACTCGCTCTGTTGCTATCGTCGATTGCTTTGCAAGGCAATGAAACAGTTACAAATAAGCGACCTAATATTGTTTTCATTCTTACAGATGACCAGCGCTACGACGAAATTGCAGCCATCGGAAATTTCCCATGGCTCAAAACTCCAAACCTAGATCGTCTAGTTAATAATGGAGTTACTTTCGAGAATGCTTTTACCACCACGTCCCTTTGTGGCCCTTCTCGTGCCTCTTTTTTGACGGGTGTCTACGCCACTACTCACGGGGTCATTGTAAATGAGCATGTTGACTACGATAAAACTTTGCCTACATTCCCAGTATTATTGCAAGAGGCTGGCTATAACACTGGTTTCATGGGAAAGTGGCACCAAGCCATGCACAACCGCCCGCGCCCTGGCTTTGATTATTGGGCATGTTTTTGGGGGCAAGGAAAGTATTTTGGCGACAAATTTCTTATGCACGATGGAGCAACTCGTGAAGTCCCCAAAGGGAAATATCTAACGGATGAGTTGAACGATATGGCTGTAGAATTTATCAAGCAAGAGCGTGGTGACCAGCCATTTATGCTCTACCTCAGCCATAAGGCCGTGCATCAACCATTTACACCAGCGCCTCGACATAGTAATCTATATAGTAATATCAAAATTCCGTCGCAGGATGACTTAGATGACAATTTGGAGGCAAAGCCCCTCTACGTTTCTGAGTCAGCATTAAAAAAGAGGCGAATTACCGGAGGCAAAGCCCGCTTGCATCCATCCATACCAAATAAAATGCGCACGATCACTGCGGTTGACGATGGGGTAGGGATGATTATCGAAGCTCTTGAAGAAAAAGGACAATTGGACAATACCATAATCATATTCGCAGGTGATAATGGATACTTTATGAGTGAGCACGGTGGCTTGCATGATAAACGCAAGGCGTATGATCCATCCATTCGCATTCCATTGATTATGTGGAACCCAAGCCTTAAGAATCCTCAAAAGGTGGATGAATTAGTTTTAAACATAGACCTCGCACCTAGTTTACTCGATATTGTGGGAGCACCGATTCCGGAGCACATGCAAGGTGAAAGTTGGTTACCGCTACTACAGCCAGATGGCGAAGGACGCGAAGGTTTCTTGTATGAATATTACAAGGAATCGGACTATCGTCCCCGTGGAGGCTTTCCTGGAACTCCGACCCTCCATGCATATCGCACGGAAGATTGGAAATTAGTCCGTTATCCAGACGGTGATTACAAGAGCGAGCTCTACCACATCTCGGCCGATCCAAAGGAACTCTACAATCATGCCCAAAATCCGGAATATGCGGTAAAGCTAGTTGAGTTAAATGCAAAACTAGACGCATATCTAACTAGTATTGATTATACTGCACCTGAGAAGATTCCAGGGGGAGGTATTACTCATCAGCAACTCTATGGCAACTAGTGCAGTTGATCACTGAGCGAATGTTTTTACTTGTGGTGGATTAACAAATACACCAGAAAATGGGGATGGCCGTATGTTACAGATCTGTAGCGTACGGCTAAATTATTTAACAGATTTGTGTTTGCAATTAATGTTTAGTCTGTGGTGCATTGAAGCCATTTAATCACAAGGTATTATCGGTGCTATGATCGCTAGAGTAATACAAAAATTTTATCTAAGCTAACCCTAGATTCTGTCACAAGATGACAGGCTCATTACCATTTTACGATTAAAAAATATTAGCTTAATAACATACTAAATGCTTCATTAATGGACAAAGCGTATCAGTTTCTGTGATACTAAATGTCTTACTATTTGACTGATTAAAACGGCTATACGAAATTTTTATGGGTTTATTAAAAGTTTCATTAAATTGTATAATATTAAAAAAATCTAAAATAATGGCAATTACGGCGTCAGACCTGCTTACTATAATAGGCATCTCATTATGGAAGTGAATCAACAATTAATCGCAGACAAACTTGGTATCTCCAGGACCACTGTTTCTCGGTGCTTCACAAACCATCCAGGGATCAATCCAGACACCCGAGCTGAGGTATTTTCTCTGGCATCAAAGTTAGGCTA
>JAYYDJ010000055.1:0-13051 GCA_036160955.1 Verrucomicrobiota bacterium
GTTTAAATCATTTACGAGATCAAGTTGACTTTAGTAGAAATCCATTCGATCCTGAATCAGAACCTGAGCCAGAACCTGAGCCAGAACCTGAGCCAGAACCTGAGCCAGAACCTGAACCAGAACCAGAACCTGAGCCAGAGCCTGAACCAGAGCCTGAACCAGAGCCTGAACCAGAACCAGAGCCTGAGCCAGAACCAGAACCAGAGCCTGAACCAGAACCTGAGCCAGAGCCTGAACCAGAGCCTGAGCCAGAGCCTGAACCAGAGCCTGAACCAGAGCCTGAGCCAGAGCCTGATACTGAGCCTGATACTGAGCCTGATACTGAAACTCCTATTATTATAGACCCAGATATATCAGTATCTAGTCCTGAAGGGCCAGCCACTTGAACCCTAGCCTAGTGGCAAGCTAAAAACCTTTCTACAGCCCCGGCAAAGAGCCGGGGCTTTTTTTATGCAACAATAATAAGCCCACTATACTAATTAATAGCGTCGCTAATTAAGTATTCTCTAAAGAGACTCCAGAAGGCGGCGTGTGTCATCGCGCTTTTGTATAATATCTACTAACTGCTTACGCGCACCTGCAACTACGTGCTTTGGTGCGCTAGTAGTAAACTTAGTATTGTTCAGCTTGGCTTCAGTTGCACAAACCAAGCCATCGAGCTTAGTCAGTTCTTTGTTTAGGCGGGCCTTCTCTGCATCGACATCGATACTAGTACTAAGATCTAGATACAAGGAGCCCAATGGGCATATAGCAGCAGGTAACCCATCTGCCTGACCAGTTTTAATAGCATCTAATCGCTCAAGCCCTGCTAAATTACAGATCAGCGCTAGATTAGCCATAATTACGTCGGAAGCTTTAGCGCCTGCACTATAAAACATAGTAACAGTACGTTTGTTCGCTAAATTGTACTTCGCCTTCAATGCCCTTGCCTGGCTAATCAGCTCCTGTAATTCTCGTACGCGCTGCGATGCAGATGTATCCAAAGAAATCTGCCCAACAACTTCTTTCTGCCCAGTGATAACGGTATTTTGTATGAAAGGTAGATCCACGGCATAACCAAGACCTTCCCACAACTCTTCAGTAATATGCGGAATTAAGGGGTTGGCTAATTGCAAAACTTGGCGCAAAACAAGATCTTGTATAGCGAGACAATTTCCTTGCACTGCTTCATTGCCTTTAAGCTTACCTTTAGATGCTTCTACGTACCAGTCGCAAAAATCACTCCAAAAGAAAGTGTAAATTATATGGGTCAGAGGGGCTAAATCATGCCCCGTAAAACATTTCTCTACGGCGCTCGTAACTCCTTGAAGCTGTGTAAGTATCCAATGGTCATAATCATCGAATAAACTAACATTAATACGCGCATGGATAGCCGAAAGGCTTCCGTTATCATACATTGTGCCCGACATTTGCCGAAAGCGCGCAGCATTCCAGAGCTTGTTACAAAAATTACGTCCAATTTGTATCCGCTCCTCAGAAAAAAGTATATCAGAACCTGTTGGTGCGATAGCACACATACCAAAGCGCAATCCATCCGCTCCAAATTTATCGATTAAATCAAGTGGATCGGGGGAATTTCCTAATGATTTAGACATCTTGCGCCCCTTCTCATCGCGGATGAGCCCATGTATAAAAATGTTCTTAAATGGAATACGCGCCTCGATCTCATCATCGCTCAGCGAATCTTTATTTTCACCATACAATTCGAGGCCTGCCATAATCATTCGTGCAACCCAGAAAAAGATAATGTCAAATCCAGTAACCAAATTTGCAGTCGGGTACCAGTGCTCCAGTTCTTTTTTCTGTTCTTCGTTCGGCTCTGGCCAACCTAAATTAGCCATTGGCCAAAGGTATGAAGATGCCCACGTATCGAGCACATCTTCTTCTTGTTCCCAATTTTCTGGATCAGCAGGGCCATCAACCGAAACGTGCACATGATCTGGGTTATTAAAATCTAGTTCACTGAACATAATATTTTTTTTATACCATACAGGGATACGATGGCCCCACCAAAGCTGGCGACTTATGCACCAATCCTGAATCCCACTCAGCCAGTGCAAGTAGGTCTTCTTCCAGCGATCGGGATGAAAACGAATAATCCCTTTTTCTACTGCTCTTTTTGCTTCTTCTACTTTAGGATACTTAAGAAACCACTGTTCCGAAAGCCGTGGCTCAATGGGAACGTCACCACGCTCAGAAAACCCGACTATATTTTCATATGGCTCGCGCTCGATTAGAAGACCTATTTCTTCAAGCTTTTGCGCTGCAACTTTGCGCGCTTGAAATCGGTCCATGCCATTAAACTCGTCACCTGAAAGATGGTTAAGCTTACCATCACAATCAATTACCTCAATATTTTCTAGTCCATGTCGTTGTCCTATTTCAAAGTCATTTTTGTCATGTGCTGGAGTAACTTTTAAGCACCCCGTACCAAATTCACGATCTACATATTCATCTCCAATAATTGGAATTTCTGCCTTCGGAAAAGGTCGCCAAATCTTTTGCCCAATTAAATGCTTATAGCGCTCATCGTCTGGGTGCACTGCAACGGCAGTATCTCCCATCAAGGTTTCTGGACGAGTAGTGGAAATATCTAGGTGCGTTCGTTTCCCATCTGGCTTAACTAATTCATAGCGCATCTTGTAAAAGAAGCTATTCTGTGGCTTCATAATTACCTCCTCGTCGGAGATTGCTGTTCGTGTAGCGGGGCACCAATTCACCATGCGTTGCCCACGGTATATAAAGCCTCGCTCGTAGAGCTTAACAAAAGCTGTACGCACTGCTTTAGTATACTGCTTATCTAAAGTAAAACTCGTTCTATCCCAGTCACAAGAAGCACCAAGCTTTTTTAGCTGGTTAAGAATTACGCCGCCGGATTGCTCCCGAAACTTCCATACTTCATCCAGGAAAGAATCCCGACCAAGATCATATTTTGTTTGTCCAGTAGATTCGCTCAGTTGCTTCTCAACTTTGGTCTGAGTGGCTATACCCGCATGATCGGTACCCGGTTGCCATAAGACTGATTTACCTTCCAAGCGCGCGCGCCGAATAAATATATCCTGTAATGTATTATCTAATACATGGCCCATATGCAACATACCAGTTACATTAGGTGGTGGTATCATTATTGCATATGGCTCGCGTTCACCATCGGCAGTCGCCTTAAAGCAGCCAGCTTCGAGCCAATTAGCATGCCAACGCATTTCAACTTGTTTTGGTTCGTAGGCTTTTGCAATTTCAGTCATACTATGGTCAGATACGTTACGCTGTTGCCCACAGCGTGTGTTTCAAGTCAGAAATAGATAGTCGCAGTTACACGGCATGAAAAATATCCTCATCTAACTTATTTTCACTCTAAAGTAATTGCGAAGCAACTATTACAAGGTCTAAATACCTCAATTTACTTGTCATCACTATAAATTGTGCGAACTTCGAGTTTGCTTGTTATGGCTACTAAAAACCAGAAAACTAAACGTGAACCAAAAGGGGCTCAGCCGACTGTGAAAAATTTTATGATGGCACCCGTTAACGCTCAATTAAGTGGCGAAGAAAAAATTGAGCTCTACCGCACCATTTTAGGCATTCGACGCTTTGAAGAGCGTTCTTTGCAGGCATACAATCAAGGAAAGATTGGCGGATTCTTACACCTTTACATAGGCCAAGAGGCTGTCGCTACAGGAGTTGTATCACTAATGGGGCCTAATGATCATATAATAACTGCCTATCGTGACCACGGCCATGCGCTTGCTGTTGGCATGAGCATGAACGAGTGTATGGCTGAAATGTTCGGTAAACACACTGGTTGCTCTAAGGGCAAGGGTGGCTCTATGCACTTTTTTGCGCCTGATAAGAATTTCTGGGGTGGCCATGGTATTGTAGCTGGTCAAACGCCACTCGGCGCGGGCTTAGCCTTTGCACTTAAGTATAAAGGTCTTAAAGGCTGCGCAGTCTGCTTCTTGGGCGATGGCGCAGTCAACCAAGGTTCTTTTATGGAGACTCTCAATCTAGTATCGCTTTGGGAAATTCCAGTAGTCTTTGTAATTGAGAATAATGGTTACTCTATGGGTACTAGCTTAGCTCGTTCTTCGGCAAAAGAGAGCCTCGCACAGCGAGCAGATGGATTCAACATGGAATGGGAAATCTGCGATGGACACGACGTCTTCGAGGTTCGTGAAGTTGCCAACCGTGCCATGACGCGAGCTCGCAACACACACAAGCCCACTCTTCTTGAGATCTGCACCTACCGCTACCGCGGCCACTCTGTAGCAGACGCAAATCACGAAAAATATCGCACCAAAGAGGAAATTGAAGAATACAAACAAACTAAAGATCCGATCAATGTGCTACAGGCACAATTGCTAGCAGATGGCACTTTAGATGATCAAACCGCTAAGAAAATTAATTTAGAGCTAAAACAACAAGCGGATCAAGCAGCGCAATTTGCTGAAGATAGCCCTGTCGCACCGCGCTCAGAAATTCAAACAGATGTCTACTGGGAAGTCGATAATGACAGCGAAGGAAAACTCAAAGGCACTTACTTCTTCAATGATTAATCTCTTAAGAAACCGATAAGCTATTAAATCGACCAATCGTTAATCTTTTTTTAATAATTAATTTTTAACACCCACTTCAAATGCCACTGATCACCTATCGCGAAGCTATTAAGCAAGCCTTATCTGAGGAAATTGAGCGTGACGAAAACGTATGTATAATGGGCGAAGAGGTCGCACAATACAACGGCGCTTATAAAGTAACCGAGGGCCTATGGAATAAATATGGCGACAAGCGCCTCATCGATACGCCGATATCAGAAGCAGCCTTTTCTGGTCTCGCCATTGGAGCTTCCGCGCTAGGCATTCGCCCGGTAATAGAAATGATGTTTATGTCATTTAGTTATGTAGCGATTGACCAGTTGTTTAATAACGCATCCTTTTGTAGATATATGTCGGGTGGATTAATGCACGTGCCTATCGTAGTGCGAGGACCCGCTAATGGCGGCACAAATGTTGGAGCAACTCACTCTCATACCCCAGAGAACATGGTGGCCAATCACCCAGGGCTAAAAGTTGTCTGCCCCTCTAATGCCTTTGATGCTAAAGGTCTAATGAAGGCAGCAATTCGAGATAATGACCCAGTATTTGTTATGGAGAACACACTTCTTTATGGTGAGAAGTGGAATGTGCCAGAAGAAGAATACGTAGTCGATCTAGGGGTCGCCAACATTTTAAAAGAAGGCACGGATATGACACTTGTTTCTCACGGGCGCTGCGCGATGCTTTCACTTAATGCGGCTAAAATTCTAGACCAAAAACACGGTATAAGTGTAGAAGTAGTCGACCTTCGCTCCATCCGCCCACTTGATGAGACTACGATTTTGCGCTCGGTTAAGAAGACAGGACGGGCGCTACTAGTTGAAGAAAATAAACCTTACTGTGGTGTGGATGCTCAAATTTCTCATATTATACAACTAAAAGCCTTCGATTACCTAGATGCTCCAATACACCGCGTGTCGGCAATTGATGCCCCACAAGTCTATGCAAAAGAACTAGAAGATTGGCAGATTCCAAATGAAGAGCGCATCATTAAGCGCGCACTAGAATTAATGGCTTAATTCAAGCTTTCCACATACAAAAACAGCATACACACTACTCTTATGGCTACACTTATTGATATGCCCAAACTAAGCGACACCATGACGGTGGGCACGCTAGTGAAATGGCTAAAAAACGAAGGCGATGCAATTACTAATGGAGATATGATCGCGGAAGTAGAAACCGATAAAGCCACGATGGAAGTCGAATGCTTCGAAGAGGGCGTTTTAATTAAACAATATGCAGAGGCTGGAGCAGAAGTACCTGTTGGTGGTGCCATTGCTGCAATTGGTGAAGAAGGTGAATCTGCCCCTGAAATTGCTGAACCAGCTACTCCCCCAAGCGCATCGGAAGACTCAAAGGCTAAGCCAACCACTGAGCCTGTAACTCCTGAACAAACTGCTACGCCTGAAATGACCGTCGCAGATACTTCCCCAGCGTCTGCACCAGCAGTTGGCGGCACACGCATTAAGGCTTCGCCGGTGGCACGTAAAATAGCAGCCGAGAAAGGGGTCGACTTATCCGCAGTTCAAGGATCTGGCCCAGGGGGCCGCATTGTTAAAGAAGACATATTACAGGCTGGGGCAAGTCCGAGCAGGGTCAATTTTACACCGGCTCCTTCTCTCGAGGCCCTTACTGTGCCTGTTTCTAGCATGCGCAAGAGCATTGCTAAGGCGCTCGTTGCTTCAAAGACGCAAGCGCCGCATTTTTATCTTCAGATTGAAGTAGATGGTGCTCCACTTTCTAAATTTCGTGCGGCACTCAATAAAAAATATGCAGACCTACCCGTAGAAAAAGGCGGCAACAAGTTTACTGTCAATGACCTCACACTTAAAGCTGCGGCAGAGGCAGTTCGCTTAGTTCCGGCAATAAACCGTTCGTGGGGCGATTCTATCGTCCAACATGGCACGGTACAACTTGCCTTTGGAGTCGCAATTGATGATGGACTTGTCACTCCTGTGATTCCCTCAGCAGAGACAAAAAGCTTACACCAAATAAGCGCTGAAGCTAAAGCTTTGATTAAAAAAGCGCGTAACAAAAAGCTCGCACCAAACGAAATGAGTGGTTCGACCCTCACTGTAACCAACCTTGGGATGTTTGGAATCTCTGACTTCTACGGAATTATTAACCCTAGCAATGCTGCAATCTTAAGTGTAGGCGCGACCATAAAACGTCCGATCGTTGATGAGCATAATCAAATCGTTATTGGACATACCATAAAAATTGGGCTCTCTGGAGATCACAGGGTGATTGATGGAGCAGTAGGCGCACAATATTTGCAGGCCCTCAAAAATATTTTAGAAAATCCAGCCTTAATGCTCGTTTGACACATTACAGCTGCGCTAGTGGTTTTTTGTGTGCCCTATTTATAGGATCTACGCCAGCGCCAACCGCGGGCTTTCTTTATGCTTTGCTTACCTAACTAAGTATTGCGCATGTAAGCAAAGAACTAATCGTCCGATTTTATTATATGGATTATTCAATCATTATCCCTGCCTATAATGAAACCGAGCAACTACCACCGACTTTATCTGCGGTACGTACTTCGATGGCAGCAAGCGCCTTACAGGGAGAATGTATTGTTGTGGACAACAACTCTACGGACTCAACGGCAGAAACTGCACGATTACATGGTGCAGATTTAGTTGTTTTTGAGCCGTTCAACCAAATAGCGCGAGCGCGAAATGCTGGAGCACGCGCAAGCAAAGGTCGCTATTTAGTTTTTATCGATGCAGACACTCGCATTGACCCTACTGTTTTACAGCAAGCACTCCATCTATTAAGTAGTGGGCAATGCGTTGGAGGAGGAGCAGTCGTTCACTTTGAAGGCGAGGTCTCCATAAGTGGCCAATTTGGAATTAAATTATGGGAGTTCCTCTCCAAAAGTACGCAGACTGCAGCCGGGAGTTTTATGTTTTGTTTACAAGAAGCCTATCAAGCGGTTGGTGGGTTTGATGAGCGCCTCTTCGCAAGCGAAGAGATTCGCCTTTCAAAAAAACTTAAGCGCTGGGGGCGCCGAAATAATATCATGTGCTTTAAGATCCTCATAGATACGCCAGTGCTGACTTCCGCACGCAAATTACAATGGTACAGCGGGCCAAAAATGCTCGGTTGGGTCATCTTTATGCTATTTGTACCAATTTCGGTACGCTCACGCAAACTGTGCGGATTTTGGTATAAGCGACCGAATGATGCAAGCGCTTCGCGCTAGCTGTTTCCATGAAATCAGATGAGTGCAAAGAGTTGAGCAGACTTTTAGGCGCATTACTTAAAAACTCTTATTAACCATCATTTCAACTCTTAGCATCTGTAGCAGAATCTTTGGCTGGGTCATTACAACAACCACCGCCTTGCTCGCCACCTCCGCCGCAGCATCCGCCACCACCAGTATCACTGTTTTGTGAAAGTTCTTCTTCAGTAGCTGTGCGCACATCCGTAATTGTCACTGCAAAATTAAGATGCTTCCCAGCAAGTGGGTGATTACCGTCAACAGTGACAGTATCCCCCTCAACCTTTGTCACACGAACCGTCACTGGACCCTGTTCTGTACCTGCCTTAAACTGCATCCCAACTTCAAGCTGATCCACCCCTTCAAACCGTTCACGCGGAATAATCTGCTCCATTGCTGGATTGAATTCACCATAGCCATTCGAAGGCTCAACACGAACTTCCAAGCTATCACCGGTTTGCTTGCCAGTGAGTGCCGACTCTAATCCTGGTATAATATTGCTATGGCCATGCAGATATTCAAGCGGCTTGCCTGGTTGCGATTGATCAATAAGATTTCCATCGTCATCTTTAAGAGCGTAGTCTATTGCTACTAGAGTATCGTCTGCTATTTGCATAATATTACGTGTGTTGGTTAAAGATAAACTTAAGATATAGGCAAACTGGACAATCCGTCAAAATAGAAACGCCTTTTAATAAAATTGTCTAGTATCCAAGTATAGTAAGGAAGTCGCTTGACTAGTGCGAAGAAAAAAGAGGTGCTTAGCAAGCAGATAGTAATTGGATGAATCCTGCACAGCAACTCAACGAAAATCCTCTTTTTAGGAGACTGCATAAACATGCGCAGAAACGTCTTGTATTTGATCCGGGAGTACTACGCAGCAAACAATTACCCGCATATAAGCGCTTCGTCGAATTAGAAAGTGAAATGCTTAAGCGTCATCACCGGCAGGGCGATTCTGGATTTAAAGACTGTAAAGCACGCACTGCTATGGTGGATGTGGTCATAGAAAATCTGTTTATTGCAGCGCTAGACATGTATTCCACCCAGCATGGGCGATTGCCATGTAAAATGGCCATGCTCGCGACCGGTGGATATGGTCGCGGAGAACTTAACCCACATAGCGATATCGATATTATGTTTCTCTACCCAGACCGGATCTCTAATCGCGAACGATTTGCGACCTTCCAAAAAGTTTTAACCGAGGAGATTCTATACCCTCTTTGGGACTTAGGCTGGAAAATCGGTCATGCTTCACGCAACACTCGAGAAGTTTTAGGAGAAGCAAAGAAAGAGATTCAGTCAAAAAATGCCATACTAGAGGCCAGAATTATTTGTGGATCTGAACCACTTTTTACTGAAATGCGCAAAAGATTTGTAAGCTTCTGTCAGCGCGGTAATGCTAGATCCTACATTAAACAACGCTTTATCGATGAAAGGGAGCGACATAATAAGGCAGGCAACACGATATATTTACAGGAGCCAGATATTAAAAATGGAATTGGCGGACTGCGCGACTATCAAAATATTCTATGGATCGCTCATATTAAATATGGATATGGCTCTCTTTTAGATTTGGAGAAGGCCAAGATATTACGACGAAGTCAGCGAGTAGCGATGACGCGATCTTATGATTTTCTGCTACGCGCACGCACCGAACTACACTTGCAAAATCGTCGTCCTACCGATAAATTGAACCTAGAACAGCAACCAGCGATCGCTGAAAAGCTCGGCTATTCAGATATTGATATTTTTGGTCGAGTTGAAGCCTTTATGAAAGACTACTACACAGCGGCGCGTACCATCTATCATAATTGCGAGCTGCTAAAAGAGCGCTTATCTATTTATACCGACAGTCGTAGTGGATGTTCTAAGTCAATTTCTTTTAAGAACGCACTTCGTGCCCACCAACATCATAGAGCTAAAAAAATTGATGGATTTATTTTAGCGGAAAAAATACTAACTGCTGAAAATAAAGATGTTTTTCAAAAAAACCCAATTCGACTAATTCGTGTCTTTAAATACATGCAGCAATATGGAGCGTCACCTGATTGTAACCTGAAATTTCTTATCGCAGATTCTACATCCCTAATTGACAACAATACTATAAATAGTCCTTCTGCGGCCAAAAGCTTCTGCTCGATACTACGTAACCCCGGTGAGGTCTATATCATTCTACTACAGATGCATGAGCTTGGCGTGCTTGGTCGCTACTTGCCAGAATTTGGGCGGCTAACGTGCATGGTACAACACGAATATTACCACCGGTATACTGCTGATATGCACGTTCTTCAAACAATAAAACACCTAGATGATGTGTTTTTAAAAGAGAATTCAATTGCGTCCAGTTATGAACGTGAACTGCGCAAGAACGACGACCCGCTATTACTCTACTTAATACTACTGCTACATGATATTGGTAAAGCGGAAGGAGTCAATGGGCATGATGTGGCAGGAGCACGTATTGCAAAACCTATTCTTGAGCGGTTCGGCATTGATGACAAACAGCAAGAACAAATTTTGTTTATTATACGAAATCATTTGGAAATGGCACGAATCTGGCAACGTTATGATCTAGAAGATCCAAAGACTGGAGCTTCATTCGCTAATCATGTTGAAGACCCTGAAATATTACGCTTTTTATATGTCCATACCTATTGCGATGCACGTGGTACTGCTCCAACTCTGTGGAATAGCTACAAAGATAGCATGCACAGAATCTTATACACAACGACTTTGGAGTCGTTCCAAGGAGAAGATGTTATACAGCGTAAACGAGAGGAGCATAAAGCTATGCTAAACCGAGAATTATTAGCTCGAACAATTCAAGGGGGTGGATCATCTGAAGAAGTCGATGCACACTTTAGCTTACTTCCTGAAAGATACTTTATAAACACGAAAGTTGAAGAAATATCCCTTCATCTAAGACTTGTCAGCCAACTGCTAGGGCAAATTAATGCAGCTGAATCTGTCGGCGCGCTGACTCCTATTATTGACTGGCGTAATGATTACGACCTAAACATGACTGTAATTAATGTAGTTACATGGGATCGCGCTGGCCTTTTTTATAAATTAGCAGGCGCACTCACTCTTGCAGGCGTCAATATTGTTAGTACTAAAGCGATTTCAAGAAGCGACCATATTACAATCGACACTTTCTACGGTATAGCCAACGGAGGAGGAGTCGTCATGGACGAACAGGCAGAGAATATTTTTAAAACTCATCTCGAGGATGTACTTGTGCGAGGCAAACGACTACATAAAGCGATTGATGAGCTTGAGAAAAAAGACCTTCAAGCACGCAAAAAAAATCGTGAGCTTTTACCTGCTCCCTTTCCTCCAAGCGTTGATGTATATCACGAACTCTCTCTTAAGCGTACAATAATAGAGGCGCAAACAAGTGACCGCAGGGGTTTATTATATAGGCTGGCTCGCTTGATATATGAAAAAGGTTTTGATATTACTTTTGCTAGAGTTGCAACTGAGCGAGGAGTAGCAATGGATACATTTTATATTGAAAATGCGAATGCTCAAGAGCCAACAAATACATCTAATCTATTAGACTTACGCATGGACTTAGACAAAATTGTGAGAGAAGAGATCTAATCTTTATCTTTTCGCAGATGGGGAAAAGGTCTTTTCTTTAGCGTGCGCAAAACGCTTGCCCACAACAAAACTTCATTAACACTAGCAAGTATGCATGCTAGAGATACATCTGGTCATAACGCAATTGATTCTTTGTACAAGATAAGTAGTCTAGTATCTAATACAGAAGACCCAAAAGAAGCACTGGATTTGATATTAGAAGAAATTGTACGCGTCCTGCAGCCTAGTAGTGCATCTATTTCTTTAATAAATCCAGACAGCAAAAAGCTAGAGCTTGAAGTATCCCGAGGCCTGCCAGAAGAATGGACAAATATTGATCTTGCCTTAGGTCAGGGCATTACGGGATGGACCGCCCTTCATGGCAGTCCGTTAATTGTACCTGACGTTCGTGCAGAACCGCGCTACATTTCCGCTCGCCCGAATGTAAAAGCTGAAATGGCAGTACCGATGGAAGATGAAGGAAGCGTGATAGGCGTGGTAAATGTTGATAGCGAGGCGGTCAATGCCTTTGACGAGTCAGCGCTCAAAATACTTACACTATTAACTAATGAAGCCAGTCGAGTAGTCTCTCGGTTGTGGCTGATCCGTCAATTACGCACGAAAGCCAACCAGCTTGAATCTTTAGTCAATATTGGACGAGGTCTTAGTGGCGAACTCGATGCAGACACAATTTTATGTAATTTGACACAAGAAGGATTAAAGCTACTTGGCTGTAAAAGCTGCGCACTCTTTCTTCTCAATTCCGGTGAAGAAGAATTGCAATTACATACAATGCTCTCTGCGGAAGGGCCTGTTGATGCCAATAAAAAAATCGCTCTAAAAGATAGCGCACTCGGCGCAGCAGTATCTCGCCAAAAACAAATTGAAGTAGCCAACTTACTGTTTACAGAAGAAAATGATTTTATAGAAGTCATTCACCGAGAAGGTCTGATCTCGATGCTTTCAACGCCAATGTTGTTCAATGACCAAGTAATAGGGGTTCTTAATGCTTACACGGATAAGCCACACCGCTTCAATAATGATGAAAAAAAGGTATTTGCCACACTGGGTGGTCTTGGCGCAATCGCTGTTCAAAATGCTCGACTGTACGCACGTGTTTTTAGCAGTGAAGAGTCTCTGAGGCGTAACGAAAAACTCACAACCCTTGGAATGTTAGCTGCAGAGATCGCACATGAGATTCGTAATCCATTAACTGTAATTAAATTGTTATTTGATTCACTTGGTCTGCAATTTTCTGCGAATGATGCCCGTGCCACTGATGTCGCTGTGATTGGAGAGAAACTCAATCATTTGGAAGCTATTGTTGAAAGAGTCCTTAATTTTGGACGCAATCGAGAAGGAATGAATGCGCGCTGCGACCTGAACCAACTAACTGAAGAGACCCTTCATTTAGTTCGCTTAAAACTAAGCCAGCAGAAAATAAGTATCGACTATTCTCCGCACCCTAAGGGCATATATATTGAAGTAAACAAAGGACAAATTCAGCAAGTTATTCTGAACCTGATTTTAAATGCTATGCAGGTCATGCCTGGCAGCGGATGTATTAAAATTATAACTAAGCACACAGAAACTGGCGCTGTATTTACTATCTGCGATGATGGTCCAGGCATGCCAGAATCGATTC
>JAYYDJ010000056.1:0-41688 GCA_036160955.1 Verrucomicrobiota bacterium
ATTGTTCATTTTTGATCAAATTAAACTCAATAAACACTGAAATAGCCAAATTATATATTTTTTATATGTTGCTTATATATAAAATAAATAATGATAATAATCATGTAATATATATTTTATATGTACAATTGGGTAAAAAAAAGACTGCAGCAACAATCGGGTGTGCGTTTGCAGCAGCGCGAAGCTTGGTGGAGAGCGTTACAGTGGTATTTTGGCTATTGCTCTAAAAAAAGGCTCGGAGACCCATTTGATTCAGAAAATGGTACCATATTTCTAAAGGATATAAAATTACATAGATCTGGCTTATCTAATCACATAGAGGTGTTGTCCCATTTAGAAGACACGCTTAATTGGTTTTTCGCAGAAGTGGTAGCCCTAGACATTGCTGGTCAGAGTATGCGTGCGGCGCTACGATCACAGAATATGGCTTATCGGACGGAAAAGGCTTACATGGGTTGCTTGCGGCGCTTTCAAGCATACATCGATCCAGCCGATGCGATGCGCGCACAGGGTAGCGACTTAATTTCTTTTTTAGAGTATCTCAGCGAGAAGAAAGGTCTTTCTACTTCGGCCCAGCAACAGGCGTACCAGAGTTTAAGCTTTTTCTTTTCCTATGTCCTGAATTTTGAGGCTCCGAAGTTTTTCACTCATAAAGTTCCACTTAATGTCGAGCGTTCAAAACAGTCACCTGCTGTTTTATCGAAGGAGCAGCTTTTTGAGTTGTTCGAGCTATTACCAAGTCGTTTTCGGTGTATGGCTCGTTTACAATATGGCACAGGTTTGCGTACCATGGAGCTACTGCGTTTACGAGTTAGAGATATAGACAGTGATCGTAATCGTCTGTTCGTCCGCAGTAATTCTGCAAAAGTTCATGTAAGCCGTATAACTTTACTCCCAGAATCATTACAAAGCAGTATGGATGTTCAATTAAATCGTGTGCGGCGCATGCATGTAGACGATCTTTCAATTAATTATAAAGGTACCTCTATGCCTGCGAGATTGGCTCAAGCTTATCAGCCTGCCCAGAAAGAGTGGAAATGGCAGTATGTTTTTCCGCATAGTCGACTCACTGATGGCATCCGCGATCACGTTAGGGAGAATTCTTACCAAAATGCGGTTCGTACTGCAGCTAAGAAAGGAGCAATGCTAGAGTGCGTAGTCACGCCAAGAGTTCTGCGTGATAGCTTTGCAACTCACATGCTAGAAAATGGTGCGGATATCTCTAGAGTCCAGAAACTACTAGGCCACGCTTCGGTAGAAACTACACGGATTTATTCACAGCTTACTAAAAAGTCACTTGGCATAGTCAGCCCCTTAGATAATCTAAATAACTTATATGCATAAGGCCGATATTGTTACAATTTTAAAACAGATCGCAGTACTTCTCGAGCTTAAGGGTGATAATCCCTTTAAGATTCGTGCCTATATCAGTGGCGCGCGTGTCTTAGAGACAATGGAAGAGGAGCTTGATCATTTAATTGAAAACGGACAGTTAGGGGCTGTAAAGGGTATTGGCACTGCTTTGGTTGACAAGATTGAGACCCTCCACGCTACTGGTGAGTTGGAGTATTATACGAAGCTACGTGCTTCTGTAGCGCCCGGCCTAATTGAGATGTTAGAAATTCCGGGTCTTGGGGGAAAAAAGGTCAAGCGACTGCATGATGCACTTGGTATTGATACCATTCCTGATTTGCAAGCAGCTTGCCAGGAAGGACGGGTGGAGTCGTTAAAAGGATTTGGGAAAAAGTCTGCTGCAAAAATACTAACAGGTATTAGCAACCGTGCGTCCTATGCGAAGCGACATTTATGGTGGGAAGCAGCGAAAATTGCCAAGCCAATTCTTGAAAACTTACGAAACTTACCCGAAGTCGAGCGTGTTGAAGTTGCAGGAAGTTTGCGTCGCTTGCGAGAAACAGTTGGAGATATAGACTTTATTGTGGCCTCTTCAGATGCTGCACCTGTTATGAATTGGTTTACGAGTCAGCCTAGCGTTTGTGAAGTATCTGCTCATGGAAATACTAAGTCCAGCGTGCGCTTTGAGAGTGGTTTACAAGCTGATATACGAGTCGTTCCAAGTGAGCAATTTACTTTCGCACTGCATCATTTTACTGGATCAAAAGAACATAATGTTGCACTACGGCAGCGAGCTTTATCGCGAGGATATAGTTTGAGTGAGTGGGGACTCCAACCAAAAGAAGGAGGAGCAGTCCCAAATATTTCCTCCGAGGCTGAGCTGTTTGAATTTCTAGGGCTAGCGGAAATATTGCCCGAGCTGCGCGAGGGCATGGGAGAGTTGGAGGCAGGTGAAGCGAGGATATTGCCGCAATTAGTAGCAGTTCAAGATATACGCGGCGTTTTCCATAACCATACTACCGCTTCAGACGGGCGCGCATCAATCAGTGAGATGGCGTGCGCAGCGCATCATTTAGGACTAGAATATATTGGCTTAGCGGACCATTCTAAAGCGAGCTATCAAGCGAATGGATTGGATGATGCAAGGGTACTAAAACTGATCGATTCTGTTCACAAATTTAATCAATCTGGTGAATCACCAGTGCATGTTTTTGCAGGTATAGAGTGTGATATATTACCAAATGGTGCCTTAGATTTAGAGGATTCCACTCTTGATGCGCTTGATTATACGGTTGTCTCAGTTCATTCATCTTTCACTCAATCCGAGACAGAAATGACCGCACGAGTAATCCGCGCAATTGAGCATCCCGCTACTACCATGCTTGGGCATCCTACCGGACGTCTTTTGCTTCGTCGTGGAGAATACCAGATTGATTTACATAAAATAATTGATGCGGCGATAGCTAACCACGTTATAATAGAAATTAACGCGAACCCAAATCGACTTGATTTAGATTGGCGTTATTGGCGCCGCGCAGCGGAACGTGGTTTGATTTGTGCGATTAATCCGGATGCGCACAGCACCGAGGGTCTTGGGCATTTTTGTGCGGGAGTGAATATCGCGCGAAAGGGGTGGCTGAATACTTCGCAGGTTTTAAATTGCCGTAGCGCCAAGGCTGTGCAGCAGTGGTTTCTAGAGCGCCGCTAACTTTGCCTTGAAATTTAGCTTAAGTTGTCCATTATTAGTTTACTTTAACACATATTATTGTCCGCGCTTGTTGCCCTGTGGACTCGGGTATCAGCCCCGGTGGTAGCTCAGATAAACCCCTCTGATCTAACCTCTCTATTGTAAATGCATATGAATTTAGAAATATTAACAGGGCTCAGTATCGGCGCATTGCTTGGAGCATTTGTTTATGCTCGCTTCCGGTCTGGAGAGTCAAAGCGAGAATACCAGTCTATTCGTGAAAAAGCAGAGGTGGAGTCACGTGAGGTGCGGCTTACTTTGCGAGAAGAGCGCGCTAATTTAGAACTAGCTTATAAGTCAAAGGAGGCTGAATTGCAGCGTGAGATCGCCAAGCGCACCGACCAATTAGATGCCACCGAGCGCGAGCAAGCGCGTACGGCAGAGTTATCCAAAGAGCGCTTAGCGACATTAATCCAGCGGGAAAAAGCGATTAAGGAAGCGCAGACTGAAGTAGAAGAAGCCGAGCATGAAGCGAAGAAAAAGAGCCGTCTTTACAAGATGAAATTACACCAAATCGCGCAGATGGATACTGAGCAAGCACGGCAACATCTGATACGAACTACGGAGCGCGAATGCGCTCAAGAGTTGGAAGATTTACGTAAACATTATTTGGGAAAAACTGAATCCGAGCTCTCAGAAGAAGCACGGCGAGTACTGCTTGCATCAATGCAGCGTATTACTAGCCAGCCTATGAATGATGCGACAGCTACCGTAGTAAGTCTGCCGAGCGAAGAGATGAAGGGCCGTATTATTGGGCGAGAGGGTCGCAACATTCGCACCTTTGAGCACTCTACCGGGACGACTCTAATGATTGATGAGACCCCTGATTCCGTCCTTATTTCATGTTTTGATCCAGTACGCCGTGAGATCGCGCGCATTGCACTGGAAGCACTCTTACGCGATGGACGCATCCATCCAGCTAGCATTGAAGAAACTATAATTGCTGCCGAAGAAGAAATGAATAATACTGTAATCGAGCTGGGTGAAGGCGCGATTCGTAAATTACGCTTATCCAATATACATCCAGAAGTTGTTTGTACTCTTGGAAAATTACATTACCGTCTTTCCAATAACCAAAATACACTAGCACACTCCGTGGAGGTGGCCAATTTGTGCGCATTGATAGCTTCAGAGATTGGCATGGATACGAATCTAGCAAAGCGAGCAGGACTCTTTCACGATATTGGCAAGGCCGTCGACGAAGCATATTGTGGAAGCCACGCAATGGTAGGAGCAGATGTAATTAAGCAGCACGGTGAAGATGCTAGGGTAGTCAATGCAGTTGCAGCACATCATAAAGAGGTTGAGCCCGAGAGTGCTTACGCTGGCTTAGTCATGGTAGCTGATTCACTGTCGGCAGTACGCCCTGGCGCACGCGCCTCGTCAATAGATGGCTTTATTCAAAGGGTTCGCAGTATAGAAGAAATAGCACTAAAGCAGCATGGAGTGAGCGATGCTTATGCGATACAAGCCGGCCGTGAAGTTCGCGTCATTGTAGAACCTGAAGTAGTCGGCGATGAGGAGGCTAGGCAGATTGCGCGCAAAATTCGTGCAAGTATTGAGGATGAACTAAATTATCCAGGCAGTATTGAAATAACCGTCATACGCGAACAGCGTTTCAGTGAGACCGCCGTGTGACGTTATCTTTTTATAACAGACCTTTAAAATTTCATCGTAAGAACAATTTATTCGTTTACAGTTTTAGTATGTGTCTTTGACGTGCTAACTAATTTGATTATCAGAGCTCATAGTTATTTAGCATATCAATTTACACGTATCGATTATATGGCTCGTTTTATCCGTTTAATATTTGTCAGCTGTGTGTGTTTTGGTGTGTCTTTTTTAAACGGAGCGCAGCAAAAGTTTTTATTGTCTTCTGGTGAGCAGTTGATCGGTGAAGTGCTCCCCGAGTCAGATAAGCAGACGCTGTTCATAAGGTCAAAAACGCTGGGGGATTTAAAGCTGCTACGCTCCTTGGTCGTGTCGATTCAAGCGATTGAATTAAAAGGTGAAAAATTGATTGCTCTACCGATTGAGGCAAACGAGCCGACTTCTAAGCAAACGGTTGAGCTTAAACTTTCTGCTGATAGGCAAGATCAATCCCAAGGCGATTTATTACCCAATCAGAATGATTCCACACATACTGCCGAGGACCATCATATGTGGCATAAATGTAAGGTAGTTCTTAGGCAGATTAGATCGGTCAAGACTCCAGATTACTGGAATGGTATGCTTCGCTTGGGCTTAAACTATAGCACTGGTGATAAAAAATGGAGTGAGAACTACATGCGTGGACAGCTCGAGATTCGCCAAAAAGGAAGTCCTAATTTTTACCGCTATAGTGGCTCGTTTAGCTTTCGTCAAAACGCGCGCAGCAGCGGAGAGAAGTATATTTCAACCGATCGCTATGATGTAAATATGATTTACCGGCGCACGATTGCAAAAGACTGGTTTATTCAAAACTCGCTTGGTTATCGCTCGGACGGAGTCAAAGGAATCAAACGAGAGGTGAAGGAAACTCTTGGTCTTGGCTATAAATATAAGCTGTCTCCTACGATTGAGCTAGTTCTAGGGGGTGGTGTTGGCGTGGAAGACTTTCAAACAGAAAGCAGCGAAGATCAAGATGGACTCAGTGGAGATTTAAATATTTTTCAAGAGCTTAAGTGGCGTCCAAATAAGCGCACTACATTTTCGCAGAAGTTTAATTATTATTCGGACATGGAAGATCCGAATCAGTATAGCTATGTTTTAACAGGCGCCTTTCGTGTACGGCTGACTGATTTATTCGGACTCGAGTTTTCCTATGACCAAAATTACGATGGTAATTTAGGTAGCGGATTACTAAAAGATGATATTCGTTGGCGTAATGCCTTAGTAGTCTACTTTTAGTTCTGCCTTTTGAGGGCTTGCAGGCTTTCGGTAAGACCGCCTGCACGGCTGTTTTGTAGCCAAGTCGATTTAAATCGTTCTAGGAGTAGATGCAGATCTTTTGTGGGCATTCGCTTTCCTAAGCAGCGGCCTACTGCAGTCAAGCTAAGCTCGATACTTAGTTGGATCTCCGGATCAAGGGCCTTCACTTCTATCTCTTTTAGCACTGTAAAGACCTGTTCTAATTTTTGTGTTGTTGTCAGTTTTAATAGAAGGGCTAATTCTGAATCATTTGCAAAGTATGCGCTATGCAAGAAACTATTGGGTGGGGCTGGTTGCGGTAGCATGGCATCGATCGCGCCTAGCTCGCAGAGGGCTTTGCCATTAGCAGTTGCGAATTTGCTGTCCTTGTAAAAAACTGCGTCAATTGCGCCTGCGAGTTCTAATTTAGAGATTTTAGTACCCCAGCACGCAGCAGTCGCTAGGATGAGCGCCGGATATAAAGTGGCGTATGGGGGATGATGACCATTGTCTCCCCATGCAGTAAGCAGTAGACCACTAGCTCCATGCACATAACCGGATTGAGCTGCATTTTTTATGTTTGCTTCTGCGACATTCAGACGACCACTAAAGGAGTTCCAGTTACCTGAACCTGGAGCGACATAGAATTGGCCACGGAAGCCACCATTAGCAATAGCTTGGCAGTGCAAATCAAAGGGAAAGTCACTTTCATATCCCCAGATTACAGGGGTTACCTGTTTGGGTAAATGCTTAATTAGGCTGGGTTTTTCGAGTATAATGTCTGCCCAAAATTGCACGCTACACCCTTGCTGCTGCGCGAGGTCAAAAACAGACTGCATAAAGTCCAGATAGACTGCGTGCTTACCGCAATCTTTGACTGCTTTTAAGCTACGTCCTTTCCCCAGCTCCCAAGGTTCATCACCGCCAACATGAATTTGCTTAGATCTAAAATTAGGGAGTAGCTCGTTGTACAGAGAATGGATAAAATCAAGACTCTCTTTGCTTGGATACAGGGTGCTTGGGTCTTTACGCTTGCCAGAGACAGGGTGGATGAATCCCTCTGGACATTCAGCGAGCGCCTGGTAGCGATCATGCTTTAGCCAGCGCTCTAAATGACCAAATGAATTTTGATTGGCGACAAGTTCAATGCCGCGAGCCGAGCAGTAGTCATCAAGTAAGCGAACCTCTGCAGCAGTAATTGGCGAGGCATCATTCCATACGGTAGAATGCTCTTGATAGGCAAAAGTATGCTCTGTGTAGAGTTGCAATTCGTTAAAACGAAGCACTTCTAGCGCATTAATTAATTGGTACAGCCATTCCATCTTTGGCACCCTGTTGCGGCTAATGTCTAGCAAGAAGCCACGCTGTTTAAACCGTGGATTCGGGCTACTTCCAAAGAGTTTGCTTACAAGTGTATCTTGCATCTTCTTCTTATAGCTTTGTCATTTAATAGCCCATGGGCAAGAATGACATTGTTCGGTACTGCGGCGTCTTTACCTGCTGGAGAGGTAGCCGATTACTGACTTATTTACCCAGTAGTTAGAAATGGTCGGGCCGACAGGATTTGAACCTGCGACCCCTTCACCCCCAGCGAAGTGCGCTACCAAACTGCGCCACGGCCCGACTACCTAAGATCCGGAGTTAATCGTTCGAGCGATTACTGCGTCAAGACTTTATACTAGTAAGAGGAGCATATGCTAGTAGCTAACATTAACGCGCATATATGCTTTATCGGCATCCTCCAGAGCAAGTGTGCGGCGATAGGTCACCGATTCGGTGCCATCGCCATTTGCGCTGACTATCGGAGGGTTGACGCCATTCGAATTATTAGGCCAGTTCTCCAAATCGCTTGTCGTGCGCGCCGAGTATGTTATGCCCGAAATGTTTTGCGGCCGGTTAAATGTAATTTCTAAATAGCGATTGCCGCTGATTTCGGTGATTTGCTCAACAGGTAATAAATTATGGTCTGCTTGGTTGGGGTCACCGCCCAGCGCAAATTCTAATAGTTGAGTGACGCCATCATAGTCTGTATCTGCAGTATCTTCTGCGTCTTCATTATAAAGGCCGTGGTCAATTTGCCAACCGGTGTAGACAGAAAGATCGGGAATCGCATCCTCTATTTGACTCGCATAAGAGCGAATACGGATGAAGTAATTTTTGTAGTTATTCGAGTTGTTGGTCGCAAAACTAAAAATAGAAGAGCCACTAGCTTGAACCGAAGTTGCAAGACCGGCTAACTTCCATGTTCCGGAATCTTCGATAAATAAACCCGACCCAGAATCGTAATAGCTCATTGCGGCTTCATTCGAGCCATTATTACTTCCGAGCTTCGTTTGCAGTCCTTGGTAATTATAGTTGGTCCCTCCTAGGTCATAGCTCATGGACACTGTCCCTTCGATACGGTTTGTGCCCCATCTTTTTGCGATAGTTGAATCATCTCCCCAATCCCAAGTAGGTCCGCTTGGATCGCTAGGATCTCTTCCACGTCCCCAACCAATGAGAGTCCCAGTCGCGTATTGCCATCCTCCTTGCCAGTATCGAATGTCTCGAGTGCCAGTATATAGCTTGATCTCAGGCAGTCCTGGATCCGTCATCAATTTTATTATCTTCATGTCGACAGGTTCGAAGCTGATTGGAGTAAATGAGGGATCTCTTTGGTAAACAGAGCCATTCAGTAAAAAGTATGTGAAGCCGCCTATGTGATTTGCGGTGAGAATATACTTTCCGCGGATGTGTACGGCAGTCCCGTAAGTACTTGTTCCTGCTGCATTTGTTACGCGCGCAACTGCATTAAAAATAGCTGTTCTGCCTGCGTCTGGCGCAGTTTGATTTGCAGCATTATCACCGCTGTAAAGAATAACCGCAAAAGCGCTTATGTGGAGCGCCATAAAGAGAAGAAACAGTTTTAATTTGCCACATAGATTGGAGTGAATCATACGTGGGCTATATTCAATAGAGTAATTACCCAATCGACTATGTAAAACTTAGTTAAATAACTGTAAATCGTTATACAGGTTTCTTATGAAGACTTTACTATGTATAGCTCTGGCCTAGCGCCTAGAGGCGAGCAGGTACAGTAACCATCCGAGGCTTGAAACAAATGCAGCTACATAAGTGTAAGCGGCAGCATCCAAAGTTTTGTTTACTCCGTACAGCTCATCTTCCGACACAATTCCAAGTCCTACTAACTGCGCCTTTGCGCGTTTACTTGCATCGAACTCTACAGGAAGAGTGACCAATTGAAATACGGTCAAAACAAGATAGACCCCGATGCCAATGTTGAGAAGCAAAGGTCCGAAGCCTCCAAAGAAAAAGCCACCAAACATAACCATCGGAAGTAACTGTGAGGCAAAACTTGTAATTGGAACAAGTGCCATACGCATGTTAAGCGGCGCATATTTTTGTTTGTGCTGGATTGCATGTCCGGCTTCGTGGGCGGCCACACCTAGCGCAGCTAGGCTCGTACCGCGGTAATTGTCGTGGCTTAGGGCGAGGCGCCGGCGAGTCGGGTCGTAATGATCGGTTAGCGTGCCTTGACATTCGACAATTTCGATATCATTGATGCCAGCGCTTTGCATCACAGCTTGCGCAGCCTCTACTCCGGTAATGCGTCCTCGTGAGGGCACCTTGCTGTATTTGCTGTACGCGCTTTTAACTTTCATCTGTGCCCACAGGCCGACGATGAGGGGTACAATAATAAGTAATAAAAAGTTCATGATTTATAATATAGTAGTATGAGCGTAGTGAGCAATAATAGTTCCAATTCAATTTTACTACTAAAAAAGTGCAGATAAAGAAGCTTGGAACAAAACGAAATATTTGAGATACATATAGTAACAATATTATGAAAAAATCAATCATCTCTCTTACTTTACTAGCTGCATCAGCGCTCTTCTTTGTTGCGACTCGAACTTCAGCCGATTTAACCGATACCGCTACAAGCGCTGAGCAGGGCGATTCCATGCATGGAGCTTGGGAGCTTAATTTTGAGCAAGCGCAGGCTCGAGCAAAGGCAGAAAATAAACCAATGCTGCTTGATTTTACAGGTTCTGATTGGTGTGGTTGGTGCATCCGTTTGGATAAGGAAGTCTTTAGTCAGCCTGAATTTAAGGCCTACGCCGCAGAGTCACTAGTGCTTGTGGAGCTTGATTTTCCTAGAGGTAAGAAGCAAAGCGCAGAAATTAAAGCACAAAACAAGGCACTCGCTAAAAAGTACTCCATACGTGGATACCCCACCATTGTATTACTGACTGCGGAAGGTGAATTAATTGAGCGTACCGGCTACCAGCGAGGTGGTGCGGCAAACTATGTAGCCCACATCAAAGAGATACTAGCAGGAGGTTAATTAAGTCCGCACTGCCAGTCTTCAGATTGGCGTAACTGACTGGGCATGTGACCGGCTTCTCTTAGTTCGCGCAGACTTAAGGATAGGTTACGCTTCGCAAGTCGTCTTCCTGCGGTGTCTAGCATGAGGGAAGTATGGTAGAATGCTGGCGAGGCAAGCTGCAGCGCTTCATAGACTAGTAATTGACGAGCAGTGGAGATAAGTAGGTCCTCGCCGCGCACGACTTCCGAAATTTTCATGGCAGCATCATCGACGACAACTGCCAGTTCGTAAGCTGGCACTCCGTCTTTGCGCCAGACTAAGAAATCGCCAAAATCTTTTAAGCATGCGAATTTACAAGGGCCGAGACGTCCATCAAAAAAACTTATAGTGCGGTTTGCAGGTACTCTAAACCGCCAATTTTTTTCGCCAGGATTAGTGGCATTCATGCCCGTGCCAATGGGAGGACGCCAATTTTCTGGGTAGATTGGTTCTAGCGCAGCAGCATCTTCTAGGTGTGGAGCCTGTCCTGCGAGTGCCACATCTTTTCGCGACTTTTCACATGGGTAAATAGCGCCTGTGTTTTTTAGTTGTTCCCAAGCGGATTGATACATTATGGAGCGCTGGCTTTGTGAGTAGGGACCAAATGCACCAGCTTTTCTTTTGCCTACCCCCTCATCCCAATCGATGCCAAACCAGCGCAGATCCTCTACCGCACTTTCTAAGTACGTTAGCTTACAGCGCAGCGTATCAAGATCTTCATTACGATAGATAAGTTCCCCGCCTGCTTGTTGGGCGCGCTGCATTGCGATCCAAAAGGTACGTGCGTGACCGAGGTGAAGATAACCGGTGGGCGTCGGCGCGATACGACCTCGATAGGAAGAACTCATAAAAGTAATTAATCTAATCACCAAGACCGACGCAAGCCATGCTTCGCAGCTAATAGGATCTGATTAAAGTGAATGCAAGAGTCCCTCTTTCTCCTTGATTCTCAGGGAAATACCACCACATTGGGCAACTTCTTATTTGGACCCGGGTAATAAAAAGGCCGGGCTTTTTATTTTCCTGGTAAATTATGACATTTCAAGAACTAGGCCTTGCGCCTTCTTTACTCGATGCAATTGATGCTTCCGGATATACTGAGCCGACCCCGATTCAAGCGGGCGCGATTCCATATATACTTGGTGGGCGTGACGTGATCGGTTCAGCACAAACAGGCACTGGCAAGACAGCGGCCTTCGCGCTACCTGCGCTACATATTTTGCAGGGGCACAGAAAAGGGGCAGCGCCACGTTGTCTGGTACTTGGCCCCACGCGCGAACTTGCCGCGCAAGTCGAAGAACAATTTAAAAAGTATGGGCGGAGCTCAGCGCCAAAGTGCTGCCTTATTCATGGTGGCGTAGGCTATGGCAAGCAGCGCGATGAACTCGCAGCAGGCGCGGATGTAGTGATTGCGACTCCAGGTCGCTTGCTCGACCATGTGCAGCAAAAGACCATGAGCTTAGATTCTATTGAGCTACTTATTTTAGATGAAGTCGATCGGATGCTTGACATGGGCTTCATCGATGATGTGAAGCGCATTATCCGCAGTTGCCGTAACAAGAAGCGCCAGACCCTGCTTTTTTCTGCCACTGTATCAGAGGATATTAAGCGACTAATCAAAGGCAGTCTTCGAGACCCTGTTGAGGTGGCTATTAGTATAAAAATTTCGCCTGCAGAGACCGTGAAGCATGAAGTCTATCCAGTTGGGGCAATGCAAAAGTTTGATCTTTTGATCGCGCTCATCGATCAAATGGAAATTGACAGTATGATCATCTTTTGCCGAATGAAAGTAGGTGCCGACCGTATTACTCGTTGGCTTCAAGAGAGCGGGCATAGCTGCGGAGCGATGCATTCTAATTTACCGCAAAAAGCACGCACCAAGGCATTAGAGCAGTTTAAAGACGGTAAAATTAAAATTTTAGTGGCGACTGATATTGCTTCACGCGGACTGGATATCGCTAATGTCACGCATGTGATAAATTATGATGTTCCCGAGCACCCAGAGGATTATGTACACCGAATTGGGCGTACAGGTCGCGCACAGCGTGAAGGGGATGCAGCTACAATAGTTGCTCCCGATGAGCAAAGCAAACTAGATGCCATCGAGCGCTTTATTGAGCAGCAAATCCCGCAGCGCAAACTAGAGAGCTTTAATTATTTTCATGAGCCTATCATTCGCGCTGCAGCAGATGCCAAGCCGAAGCGTCGCCGGCGTAACTCAGCTAGTAGTAAGTTTGGCCGCCGCCGTTAAATTCCAATTTTTAAGAGTTCATTATAGGCTTGGTTTAGAAAGTACTTAGAGAGTCAGTCATTTACCATGAATCTAATTCTTTTTGAAAAGCAGTTTGATTTTACACGTATTGAAAAAATAGATACGCGAGCGCTACACATACGCAAAGTCTTACGTGCAGAAGTGGGAGCACTTATTTGTGTTGGATTTGTCAATGGTCCAAGGGGGCAAGCAGAAGTGATGGAGTTAGCTGAGGATGGTTCGGTAACACTTAAGCTTCTATCAACTGAGCCTGCGCAAGAGTCATTACCGATTACCCTACTCATTGGCCTACCCAGGCCCCAAACTGCGAAGCGTATACTTTTTGAAGCGGCAAGTCTCGGGGTCGCATGCGTGCAGTTTTTTGAGGCGGAGCGCGGGGAGCCTTCGTATGCGAACAGCCGCATGTGGCAAAATAATGCATGGCGCGAGCGTCTGTGGCGTGGGGTGGAGCAGTCCTTCGGCACGCACTTGCCAGAAGTTGTTATGTATCCTGATTTGCAGACCGCGCTAAGCGAGCTTTTTGAAATACCTATTCGCGTCGCACTCGATAATTATGAAGCGAGTCGATCGCTTGGGGCGATTTTATCGCAGGACGTGCAGATAGTTCAGGACGCGAAGGCGTGTGCTTTAGCACTTGGAGCGGAGCGTGGATGGTCCCCGAACGAGCGTGATTGCTTGCACCAAAATAGTTGGCAACTTGCGCATATCGGCGAGCAGGTATTACGCGTCGAGACAGCCGTCGTTAGCGCTGTAGCAATTGCTGCGGACCGCATAGGCCTGCATTCTAGATAGGCGATTTTTTTGCTGTGCTTTCGATGTAGCTGCAGACATGTGGTTGATTACTTTTGGCACAAAAAGGCCGCGAGGTGAATCACCCCGCGGCCTTAAAAACAAACAAGTAATTTATACTATTACTTAGAAGCTACCTGTCAGAGCTATGCGCGCATTGCGTGGAGCGCCGACTGTCACTTGATGCGTCGAGTGGGCATTTGGGAAGTAGAGCTCATCCGTTAAGTTCTCAATGTTAAGCTGCATTCTCAGATTATTGGATAGCTTGTAGTAAACAGCTGCATCCACACGAGTGTAAGAGGGCATTACACGAGTACCACCAGTATTGATCAGGCTATCGTCTTGATAAGTAATTCCAAGTCCAGCACTCAGCTTGTCGCTTATGATATATTTGTTCCATACAGAGAAGGTTTTACCTGGTAATTCACGCAAGTCTTCGTTGTCTGCATTTTGACCATCTAGCTTGCTGTAGCCAGCAGCTATGTACAAGCGATCGCTGAGCTTACCTTGTAGCTGTAGTTCGAAACCACTAGTTTCGGAAGCTTCGTCAATAACTAGCTCAGAGTTGTTTGGATCTACCACTGGCGACTTTTTACCGAGTTCAAAGATGGCAGCAGTGAAGCTTAAGTTTTTGTTTAAGTCCCATTTTACACCAATTTCTTTGTTTTCGAAGGTATTTGGATCAAGTGCGTCATTAGAAGTTTTAGCATACTGTTCGCCGCTTTTGGGTTCGAAAGCTTCACTGTAGCTAGCATAAAGAGACATGTTGTCCTGTAATTTGTACACAAGTCCGAGACGAGGTGAAATTTCGCTCTGACTACTGCTACCATTACTAGTGCCGCTTACAGATTGATCGATTTCATCGAGGCGAGCACCTAATACCGCAGTGAGTTTATCTGATACGTCTACTTCATCTTGTACATAAATAGACAAAACATCAAATTCTGCAGAGGTGTTATCTGCCACACTAGATGTAAAATCGTTTGTGGTAATAGCACCAGCTGCATTTAATCCAACACCATTGATGAGGGGAATTCCTAATGCAGTTATAGGGAAGTCTTCTTGGTCATCGTTAGATGTATCGAAATCAGTATTGAATCTATCGTTATCGTTATTAGTCTCAACGATTTCGATACCTACGACAAACTTGTGTACTAGTCCAGAGAGTTCCTTTTCTCCTATCAGATCAGCACTAATAATCAGGCTGTCGCGTTGTGTAGTATCAACATATCCGTCGAGAGTGACTTCGTCTGGTGATAGAGCTTGATCATAACCTGCGGCGTAATAATTTTGATAAAGTTTATCAAAATCATTTACGGTTAGATTTAATCGACCTTTGAGAGTGTCAGAGAATCGATTCTCTAGACTAGCCTTTATGATGTGAGCTTCGAGTTCGGAGTAGTTTTGCTCCTCATCGCCAAATACTATATCAGCCAAGGCTTCAACTGGGCGCCCATCAGTGCCAGTCGGAATACCTCTGTCGATGAAGCGCTCAGTGTCCAAGTACTCGTATGAGACATTGAACGTCGCTGCATCGCTGAGGAGGAATTTCGCAGTCGGGTTGATGCCGAATTCATCGCCGTAGAAGAAGTCACGATCACCTTCGAGGTCGTTCTTGAATACATTGACACGAACTGCAGTCGTTTCATTGACTGCGATATTCTTGTCAAACTGAGCTGTTGTACCACCGAAAGTATCCATGGTTAGTTTGTATTCATTAAAGTTGTCACCAATCACGCCTTTTTTCATGACGCGGTTAAGGACACCACCTGTGCCGCCACGTCCGAAGAACAAGCCGTTTGCACCACGAAGAATTTCTACGCGGTCTACATTGTAGAGTGGGCGGTAGTATTGGACGTCATCACGTACACCATCAACAAAGAAGTCTGCAGTGGAGCGAACACCGCGGAAAACAACGGCGTCGCGGTGACCTTCACCTTGAGAAGTGTTTACTCCTGGCGTGTAGTCAATAATGTCACCAATGCTGTCAAATCCCTGCTCAGAAATTTGGCTAGCTGTCAAAATTGATAAGCTTTGAGGGACGTCAATAATAGGCGTCGGAGTTTTAAGTGCGTTCACTTCGTCGGTGTAGAGCACTTTTCCGCTTACGACGTAGTCATCTAATTCATAGACTTCATCATCACCGTAAGATAAGACTGGCAGTGCTGAGCAAGATGCTAGTAGCACAGCAGTTAGTTTATTTGTAGTATGTTGCTTCATGTTGTTGTTTTGTTCTAGGACATTAAAAAGACACATTTTACTACAATATGGATTTTATTTCTGCCCCTTATCGGAGTAAAAAGACCCAATTTGCACCTCTTTCTTGCCCTTATTTCTAAACATGTAATTAATATAAATTAGTATTTTTCAAAAATTTGTTAGTTACATGAAATTAGTCCTATTTGCATGCTTCATCTCTATTCTTTACTTAAACAGTTTCGTTCAAGGAGCTGAATTAACAGTCTATAGTTTTCGGCATTATGAGTCGGACACCCAGCTTTTTAAGCGCTTTACGAAAGAGACGGGGATAGTCGTCCATCTCGTAAAGAGTAAGGCGGATACCCTTTTAGAGCGGCTTAAAGAGGAGGGCTCCAAGACTCAAGCGGACGTTTTAATCACTTCGGATGCGGGCAGGCTATACAAGGCTCGTGCTGCAGGTCTTTTGCAGCCAGTGCAGTCCGAACAATTGAACTCTCGAATACCAGCACACCTGCGCGACCCAGAAGGCTACTGGTACGGCTTTACCTTGCGAGCAAGAGTCCTTGTTTACGCAAAAGACAGAGTGTCTTCAGAAGAGCTAAATTCGTACGAGTCATTATCCGATGAGAAATGGCGAGGTCGAGTCTTGGCGCGATCTTCGTCTAATATATATAATCAATCGTTACTTGCCTCTATTATTGCAAGTAATGGTGAAAAAAGTGCATTTGAGTGGGCTAAAGCTCTTCGCAGTAATATGGCGCGCTCCCCTCAGGGCAGTGACCGTGATCAAATGAGAGCAGTCGCTGCTGGGTTAGCGGATGTAGCTATCGTCAATACTTACTATCTAGGCTTACTCCAAAATTCGGCAAGTGCGAAGGATCGTGCGGTTGCTGACAAGCTAGCGGTTTTTTTTCCGAATCAAGATGGCCGTGGCACACATGTTAATGTGAGCGGTGCAGGAATTGTTACGCACGCAGACAATGTAGCAGGAGCAACTCAGTTGCTTGAGTTTCTTGCCTCGGATACGGCTCAAGCCGTGTTCCCAGAGGCCACTTATGAGTACCCAGTAGTCGAGAGTGTCGAATGGTCTACTAGCCAAAAGCAGTGGGGTGATTTTAAGTCGGACTCCATTAATTTATCCAAACTCGGTATTCTAAATGCGCTTGCTATACGAACATTTAATACTGCTAAGTGGGAGTGATGTGTTTACTGTGGCGAACGTTTAGTAAAAAAATCAATGTATGGTCAGTAGGCGCGCTCTTCGGTTCGCTGTTATTACTCGCGCCGTTTATTGCAGTTTTTGCTGGAATTTTACAGGATAATGCGGAGTGGACCCACATTGCGCAGACTGTACTGCCCCAGTATTTAATAAACACATTAATCTTAATTTTTGGTGTCAGTTTACTAAGCCTAGTTTTTGCAGTCCCTACTGCGTGGCTGGTCGCTAATTATCAGTTTCCACTTAGAAATTTACTAAATTGGGCACTGGTTCTGCCGCTAGCTGTGCCAACCTTTGCCGCTGCATTTGTCTATTATGACTTACTAGACTGGTTGATACCCTTACTCCTATTTATTCGAGAACATGCAGGTTTGGAGGCTTCATTACTTGCCGAGTCAATCCTGCGCTACGGAGTACTTATTGTTCTTCTAAGCAGCGTCCTTTACCCGTACGTGTTTATAAGTTTAAGGACAGCGTTCTCTCGGGATCAGCGAGTTTACTCGGAGGCCGCCCAGATGCTCTGCCGTTCGCCAAGAGAAATATTTTGGGGCATATCGCTGCCGCTTGCTCGTCCGATGCTAGTTGGTGGACAGAGCTTGGTGATCATGGAAGTGATTAATGATTATGGCGCAGTAAACTTTTTCGGTGTGCCAACTCTTACAGAGGGCATTTTTCGTACTTGGTTTGGCTTAGAAGATCGTAGCTCTGGATTACTATTAGCTATTATTATGCTTATAATGGTATACCAATTATTGGCTTTCGAATTTTGGCTGCGTAAGCGCCGCCGCTTCACTGAAGGCTCTCAAGTAAATTCACCGAAGCAATTGCTCACACTCAGTACGAGGACTGGGTGGTACGCCACCTTACTCTGTACCATTCCATTATTAGTCGGATTTGTTTTTCCAGTTTTTAGATTTATCTACTGGGCAAGTCTATCAGCAGCGTCGTATCAACCCGCTGAGTTTTTCACCCAAGCATTTTCTAGTTTTTCGCTTGCTTTATGCGCTTCAATTTCGATCTGCCTAATGGCGCTTTTTTTAGCGTACAATATGGAGCTGCACAAAAATAAAAGTATACAAAAACTAATACGTGTATCGACTTTGGGCTATGCAGTGCCCAGTGTAGTTACTGGGGTCGGTGTCATTGTACTTTTTGGAGCAATGGATCGAATGGATGCTTGGTGTGGATATTCGCTGCCATTTATTCTCAGCGGCAGTCTCTTAGCTATTGGATTTGCCTACTTTGCACGGTTCTTCTCTGTCGCTTACCAGCCACTACACGCAAGTATGCAAAGCGTTTGTAAATCTTTCAACGAAGTCTCCTCTTTATTAGGTCGTAGCAAATGGGACGGCTTAAGAATGATCTATTGGCCCCTTCTTAAAGTTCACTTGCTCGCATGCGCAGCGCTGGTCTTCATTGACATAACCAAGGAATTGCCACTTACGCTTATTCTAAAGCCAAGCGGATTTGAAACTTTAGCAACTTATGCTTATGGTTTTGCAAAAGAAGGGTATATCTATGATTGCGCTTTGCCCGCGCTTTTAATTATAGGATTAGGCGTAGTTGGGTTATTTTTTATTAATAAATGGATTGAAGAGTCCTTCACTTAAAATGTTTAAAGTAGAAAATATTTCTAAGCGATATGCGAACGCTGAACTGTCTGCTGTTAGGCAAGTTAGCTTTGAAGTGGGCCCCGGGCAACTGCTTTCATTGTTGGGCGAGAGCGGAAGTGGCAAGACAACACTCCTGCGACTCATTGCAGGTCTCGAGAAGCCAGACTGTGGTAGCATTACTAGCAATGGGGTGTGTCTTGTGGGACAAGGCAGTTGGGTAGAACCGGAAAAGCGGAATGTAGGCTTGGTCTTTCAAGGTGGTGCGCTATTTCCGCATATGACAGTTGCAAAGAACGTTGCATATGGCCTTAAGGATAAGGCTAAGGGCGAAGTTGAGGCAATTGTAACAGAACATTTGGAGTTGGTAAAATTATGCGATAAAGCAAGCCGTTATCCTCATGAAATTTCTGCAGGAGAGCGCCAGAGAATTGCCCTGATCCGAGCAATCGTACAAAAACCTGATATTATTTTATTAGATGAACCCTATAGCAACCTCGACACGGGCTTAACGATTGAACTGCGTGATCAGGTTAAAGCCATCTTATTAGCGAAAGGTATGACTGGAATATTGGTGACTCATGACCCGACGGACGCGCAGCATTTTGCGGACAAGATCGCGATTTTACGTAATGGTAAGCTGCTTCAATTTGGCTATCAGAAAGAGGTCTCTGAGTTCCCTAATTGTTCCTATTGCTCGATGCTCATCAATGGTATTAGAGAGGGACTTTAAGTAAGCAAGTTCGATTGTTAACTGTATGTACAATAAGGCACCTGAGGGACAATCCCTCAGGTGCCTACGTTGAACACACTTATGTAAAATCATTAGCTGATGGGCCTTTGCAAGTAAACACTCGCACAAGTGTTTACCGCAGATTGACTTTACTCCTACTAAAATATCAATTCGAAGCTGTAATTTCTACTCAATAGCGGAGTAAAAATAACCAATCTGGGGAGGACTAGTTTTAGCTTACATTATCAAGACTGCTTTTTTGCTGCATGCGGTAGAGGCACTGATAAGCTTTTGGGAGTAATTTGTGCCGGTCTTTAAAGGCTTTAGCAAAATGGCTCGCATTTGAATAACTGACTTCGTTTGCCACCTGTATGACGCTTAACCGGTCTTCGCGAAGCAGTTCTGCGGCGTAATCCATTCGTACTTCCCGCAGATAACTGAAAGTGGTTTTACCATGAATATACTTAAATGCTGATTTTAGTTTGTGCTCATTGATTCCTCCAATTCGGCACAAATCATCCATTGTGAATTCTTTACTTGGATCTTGTTCCATAGCATTGGTGATGCTCTTTATAGCTTCTCTATCATTCGCATTTATTCCTGCTATGGAAGCATGGTTTACATCTTTAGACTGGCTTAGTATTTCAGCAATCCAAGTCAGTGCGTTAGATTCCAGTTGTAAGCGATCCTTAATACTGCCGGAGCTTGATTTAGCAATTAATTGCGAACACGCAAGAGCTGTCGATTTCATCATTCCACTAGAAACGACATCGAGCATCTTTGTTTTTTCTTGATTGATGAATTCATCTAGACCTTTTAGTCCATGATCTTCTTCAAGCGCGCTGAGAGTTTTGGCGAATTGCCCAGAGCATATAAATATTTCCAAGGAGACCCCTTTGCTGGAAGTCCTATCTAAGTGCAGTTCGTTGGAGCTTAATTGATACCATTGTCCACTTTCTAGTTTCTCAACGTTGTCTGTATCATAGTGTAATTTAGCCCAACCGAAAGTTACAAAACCAAGCACTAGCATGCGTTCTCCGAGCTCGATTCGTACCGGCAAGGGACCGTCTATTTTGAGGTTTAGGCTTAAGTGATCAAGCCCACTCTTAAGTGGGATCCTCCTAGCATCAAGCTGCACCGAATCTTCCTGCCATTGGAGCGCCTGAGGCTTATGAAATGGACATCTCATGTCCATTTCTGCAGTCGAATGAATTTGGATGCCTGTTTTGGTACGTTTCAAAATCAGATTATTTATTGAGACTGAGTATCAATATATATCTAAAGCAAGCTAAATAGAAAGATTAAATCGAACGAAAGTTAAAAGGTGTAGTTGTATGCAAAAAGTTTTTAGTAAGTAGTTAGCGGATAATCTGTTTAATACTTTTGTATCTTTGTTATCCGATTTATGATTCCTTTAATTAACAGTAATCACTCCTCCAGTAAAAAAACTCATATCCCCCATGTGGTTATATTAGGAGGTGGGTTTGCTGGTTTAGCTGCGGGCAAGGCGCTGGCTAAGTACCCAGTAAAGATCACTTTAGTAGATAAAGAAAATCATCACCTTTTTCAACCATTGCTCTATCAAGTGGCCACGGCTGGTCTTTCTGCTGCCGACATAGCGCAGCCACTGCGGCATATTTTCTGTGGCCAGCCCAATTTAACTACACTCATGGATGAAGTGGTTGATTTTGATTTGGATGCTTCAAAAGTCCATTTACGTACGCAGAAACTCCATTACGATTACATGGTGATCGCGCTTGGTGTGACCACTGGATATTTCGGTAATCACCAGTGGGCTCGCTTTGCGCCAGGGCTAAAAACCCTTGATGAGGCAACCGAACTGCGCCGAAGAGTGCTTTTAGCTTTTGAGCGTGCAGAATTGGCTAATGATCCAGATGAAGCTTCCTTGTGGCTAACTTTTGTTGTTGTCGGCGGTGGCCCAACAGGTGTCGAGTTAGCGGGTGCAATTGCTGAGCTTGCTCATCATGTTATGGCAAAAGACTTCCGACATATTGACTCGACTAAGGCAAAAGTACATTTAATCGAGGCGGGTCCTCTATTATTAAATGCGTTTCCTGAAGGGCAGTCGAAATACGCACACGAGCGCTTAAAGCACATGGGCGTGGAAGTTCACTTAAACGAGCCGGTTACTAATGTCACTACAGATAAAGTTACTCTTTCGCAATCATCAATCTATTCAGGAACAATACTTTGGGCTGCTGGGGTGGAGGCAAATTCTGTTGCTAGTAAACTTGGGCAGGTTCCTCGGGATCGCGCAGGTCGCTTGGAGGTGGGAGCAGATTTAATGCTGCCAAATTTTAAAAATGTTTTTATAGCTGGAGACCTAGCTCGATTGTCTGACTTCAAGGGAAAGCCAGTGCCCTGTCTAGCCCCAGCAGCTACGCAGATGGGTCGACATGCTGCGAAACAAATAGTTCAACACATAGCTGGTAAACCTGGACGACCTTTTGTCTATTTTGATAAGGGTAATATGGCAACCATAGGGCGTAGCAGCGCCGTAGCTAATTATCGTAAAATTTCAATTAATGGTTACTTCGCTTGGGTTGCATGGCTCGGCGTGCACCTCGTCTTTCTTATGGGTATGCGTAATCGTATTAGCGTTTTTCTTAATTGGGTTTGGTCCTACTTCGCTTGGCGCCAAGGCGCTCGTGTAATAACCAAGAAATTACCTGGAAGAAGCGATGAATCAAAGGTCACTAGCTCGGCTTAAAAAGTTGGGCATAAGATAACCACGTTTGGTTTGCCCTTGCCTGGTTTGCCTATCCGGCGGATAGGCTCCCAGCCCTCAATTTGAAGTTCTAAATCAGCCGGAACCTCTAGAATCACACGTTTTGTTTTTACACTATAATTATTAATTACAGTAGTAAATATTCGGCCAATATTGCTAGCTATATTGGAGTAGGGAGGGTCAATAAAGAGCAAGTCGTACTTTTGCAGTTTTGCTTCGCTTCTATATACATCCTGCGCGACAATTCTGGTCACTTCTTTTTTTAAGTCACAAGAGCGAGTAACCGCCGCAGTATTTATTTCTAGGCATTTGATCGCGGCACGATTATTTTCTACAAAGCATACTCCAGCTGCGCCTCGACTTAATGCCTCCAGGCCATAACTTCCAGTCCCTGCAAAGAGGTCAAGGACCTGGCTGTTTTGTACGCTTGCTCCAAGGCTTGAGAAGACAGCTTCACGCATACGATCTGTCGCCGGCCGCGTGATTTTCTTATTCGGCACTTTGAGCTTTATACCACGTGCGCGCCCTCCAGTGATACGCATAATTATTAAGCTATTTTTGAGTTGATTGTATAAAAACGTACGAGGCGCTTATTTATCGTACTGCGTGCCAGACCTTTAGCAGGCTTTCAACAAGCTTGGGGATTTCAGAAACTGGAACCTGACTAGCAGCATCTGAAATGGCACTGCTTGGCTCTGGGTGCGTTTCTATAAAAACTCCATTTGCGCCTGCTGCAATTGCTGCACGCGCTATAGCGGGTACATGCTCGGGCTCACCGCCACTTTTTCCGTTTGCAGCACCAGGAAGTTGGACACTATGAGTTGCATCGATAAGAGTTGGGTGACCATTTGCATGCATCGTGTTAAAACTGCGCATATCAACAACTAGATTTTGATACCCAAAAGTACTGCCACGCTCAGTCTGCCATATCTCTTGCGCACCAGAATCTTCAAGCTTTTGTACAACAAATTGCATTTCTTGAGGAGACAGAAATTGCCCCTTTTTGACATTGATCGCACAGCCTGTAGCGGCAGCAGCTACAAGTAGGTCCGTCTGCCGACATAGAAAAGCGGGAATTTGCAGAGCGTCCACAACTGTTTCAAGCGCCGCGCATTGATCGGGCAAATGAATGTCTGTAATTGTGCGTAAGCCGTATTCTTCTTGAATGGCTTTAAAGATTTCCAGGCCTGCTTCGATACCAGCTCCCCGCTCACTTTTGCTCGATGTGCGGTTAGCCTTATCAAAGGACCCTTTAAATAAAATAGTCAAATCGGAGTGCTTTGCCTCCAATTGCTTTAGCGTGTCTGCGACTGTTCGGCAGATGTCTAGGCTTTCAAGTGAACACGGCCCGGCAAGCAATAATAGTTTATCTGGATCATAAATCATATATTTATATTGTAGAGTTTAAGATGGAACGCCAAGCTACAAAGCATAGGATCTTAACTAAAAAAACTTTTGCATCTCCCTTTGTTTTGATAAAGCAAGATAATGTTAATTCATTTAATTCGCGTCGCATATGGTCTACTTTTTGCGATGGCTTATTGCTCAGCTGGTGATAACGAACAGCTATTACCTTATTTAAGGCAATTGGAAGGACGCTGGATAGGTCATTATTTGATCCATACTTCGATTAACGAGTACAAAGAAGAGTTCACAGTCGAACAGCAGTACTGGATGCAAGATGGGGAGCTGCTAGGAGTGTTCGCTGCCAAGCGCTCTACTGGACTAGAAAGTGCTAGCTCGAGAACGTTTATTCAAGACGACAGACTTATTTTAATAGTTAGTCGGTCAACTGGAGAGCAAACGTATATTGGAGTGTTGGCAGATGGGTGGTTGATTTGGCTGCCCGAAGATGTTGAGCGCGCTAATGATTACCAGATTCGAGAGAAAATTGTGCGCCACGCGGGTGGATTTCAGCTTATCTCGGAGAGCTTTGAGACATATGAGACCAAAAATGGACCCGCAAAAATACGAATAAGTGGATCCTTACTTTGGTATTCCGATTAGAAAGTTATATTTATCAGTGTTGTACACAATTATGCAGACTAGCCATTTTCAACGATTCTCCAAAAGACTCGCTGCTCGCCACTGATAGTAGGTACAGGCCAAACCATTTTGGTTTTGTCGGCATTAACATTGCTATCAATCACGTTCCAGTCGTTAGGAGCTAAGGTCAATGATTGCTCTATGCGATAGGAGGCTCCTAGATCGGCATTCCAACGTAAAGTGACCGAGCCATCTTCGGAATCGGTGACAATTGATGGGATAATAGATGTTTCTGCATAAGCGTAGCATTGTACGTGGTCGACGTAGAAATCCACAGCAGTTGGATCTGGATTATCTAGGTGTCCATTAATACCTAGATGAAGGCTTGTTATTGTACCTTCATCTGGCACGGTGTAGTTGCCCTCGATTAGACTATATTGATCGTTTTTGGCTGATACGTTGTCTAAGTTATTAAGTGTTGTTGTGCCGTCAATAATGTGTCTCATAACCAATTTAATTTTAGCGGAGCTGATACTCTCAAGTTTGACCCAGGCGGAAAAATGGTAAGTCTTGCCTGGCTCTAATACGGATAAAAGATCCTGCCGAATGCCCTTCCAAACGGCATCACGGGCACTAACTAGAACAGAGCTACTTTGTTCGTAATGCTCAGTCACTGAGCTGGTAATATCGACATTACCTCCCCAGCTCTCCCAGCCACTAGTGCCGTTTTCGAACCCTCCATTTGAAACTAAGGAGTCTGAATTTTTAAAGCCGAGGGCTTTGAAAAGTTGCTGTTTAAGTATGGCTTTCGTATCAGCGTAGGAGCTGATATCTGCCAGGTTTGTCCATTCATTTGGATCATTTGTGTGATCATAGAGCTCTTCGGATCCATCACTGCAATATACATAGTGGTGATCCGTCGATCGTACGGAATGATGATTAAGCGACCATGGACTTTGCGTGTGATTGCTAATTTCTACATTGCCGTGCAGGTGAGATAGGGACACATCTGAGCCTTCCCAAGTACCTGAGTTAGGGTTCGCAAGTAATGGGGATAAGTCGTGCCCATCTAGAGCAATATTATTTCCTCCGCTGTTGGGCTCTGCGGGCATGCCGCATAAAGCATTTAAAGTTGGATAAAGATCTATAAGGGACACGGGCAGGGAGCAGGTTTGATTTTCCTGTGTAACGCCTGGAGCATAAATTACTAAAGGTACGCGAGTGGTTTCCTCCCAAGCGCTGGTTTTGCTTTTATGATCTTTTTCGCCAAGATGAAATCCATGGTCACTAGTGAAAATAACGATGGTATTGTCAGCGTAGTCGCTTGTTTCCAGAGCATCCAGTATAGTCCCAACTTGATGGTCTACAAATGCCACAGAGGCTAAGTATGCTTGAATGAATTTTTTCCACCATTCATTATTACCATTACCTGCATTTTTGAGGGTATTAATTCCCGTCGAGTATGATTTAAGAATGTCAGGAACGTCATCTAAATCATTTTCCAAGTAGGGTGGAAGTTGAACTATATTGGCACCATTCGAATCCCTAAAAAGTTCAAAGAATTCATCTGGAACATACATAGGTGTATGCGGCCTATTCATGCCAGCTATTAACAAAAAAGGCTTAGAATGAGTATACTCAAGTTTGTCCTTTACCCACTGAGCTGTAACTTCATCTGGCATTAGGCTTCGATCACTTGCGCTGTTATAGTTAAAGTTACTATTCGTCAAAGACCAACCGGTGTATCCTTCGCCGGTGGGTACGTTCGCAAGTGATGCGAAGCTGCCCCAATAAGTGCGAATGCCTGCTGGCATATCAGGGTGATATGTGCCGGCTCGTCGATTGTTGCCTTGGTAGCTTGATCCATCCCATGGAAAAGGTCCGAAATCAGAGTCTCCGGGAGTAAAACCAGCTACTTCTGGGGTAAAAACAGTATTATCTGAGTGTCCGTTATGAAATACCTTGCCACTGCCCCACACATTGTAACCTCCTGAATTCGACTTGAAGTGCTCCATAAGTGTAATCGCATCACGAAGGTTGGAAAAACGCCGCCAATTATTGGTTTGTTGACTGTAGCCATAGTAACCGGAGGTACTGGGCAGTAGACCGCTCCAAAGGCTAGCTCTCGAAGGTCCACAAATGGGGGCATTACAATGCGCGTTAGTGAAGCGTACCCCTTTTTCAATTAAGCGGTTAATGTTTGGAGTATACGCTTGAGCGTGACCTCCCATACCCTCTATCGAGTCATTTAAATCGTCACAGATAATAAATATAACGTTTGGCTTCGTTGCCATTGCTGCTAGCTGAAAGAATATGCATATGATACACAGAGCTAATTGCACGAGACATCTGCTAGTAGAGGTTTTTGTGGGGCGTTTCAATTTTATCTAGGTATAAATAGTATACATTTATTTATATATTTAATACTATAAAAACCATGTAATAAAATTAAATTTAATAATTTAACATTTTTTTAAAATGATCTCTAACTACTGAGTATTATAATTGTTAGTACTCTCGACTATGATTTTAGTTAAATCATCACGTAGAGTGGATTCAAATTCATTAGCAATTATCCATTGTTCGGCCTCCCTTGGAGCAGTCTTAGCCCAGTTATTTAAACTTGCACGTAAACGCTCCATTCGCTCTTCAGGTCCGCTAATAGTATTGGCCCAGATGGTTGCTGCCTCTGGTTCATAGCGCTGTATAGATTCACTAAATCCAATAATTGCACTATCCAACTGGTCGCTAGCGCCCTGTTCACTAAGCCATTGTGATGCTGCTATTGAATCAGTCTCTGCCCATACTTGCATAAGACTTCGAGGGGATTGTGTGGAGTATAATGGGTCAGATGGGCTGATGCTAGCTAACCACTGTGCAGTTGCTAATGGATCTTGCTTAGCGCGCGCTTGCACATGTTTCGAAAGAAGCGAAGAGATTTCAAAGGAATTCGAATTCTCTGTGCTAGGCTGTGCAATTTCGCGTAAAAAGAGCTCTGCATCTGCAGAGTTTTCTAATGTAAATGCTTCCAATGTTGACTCGAGTAGCTGGTTGTTACCATAAAATTCAGCTTCAGTGAGTGCCCAAACAGCTGCAGCTTGCGGATCGGCTTTTATCCATGCACTCGCTAGCGCCGTCGATACATCGTTGCGTACAGGGCCTTGCGGTAATGCCGTTACCCATGCAGCTGCTTGCTCTGGCTGTGATTGCAACCAAGTAACCACCAGTGATTTAGCCGCAGTAATTTTACTGCCATCATTTGCCATGCCTTCCACCCAAGCAGCAGTTTCTGCGGGATTGCGCTCCGCCCAAAGCTCAACCCCACTACTCAAGGTTGCAAGCCGAGCTAGACCTTGTGCATTTGACTCTAGCCATAACAATGTAGCTTCAGAATCTTCAGCAGCCCAAAGCGCAACCACTTCAAGCATGCCACGCAAGCGCTCACTGCCTGAGCTTTGCGTCTGCAGCCACTGTAATGCCGAGACTGGGTCCTCTTCAGCGCGTCTACGCGCTTCAATTATGAAAGGATCGAGCGTTATTTGCGAGTTTTGCTGAGAGGCTTGATCTTTAAGTGTTGGATCTACAAGCTCTCGCCTCTGGATTGTTTCATCCTTATCTGTCTCGGCTGCTGTAGAGTCCAGTTTTACAGCCTCTACAAAAGCCTCTAAATCTGTGACTGACAGATCACTGTTGCGCAGCGTTTGCCATAATCGGTAGACCGCCACTGCTTCTTTTTTAAGTTTTGGAAAAGAAGTATTTAATAGTAGTAAAGATAAACCAGCTATGCTGGCTATTAATAGGACTGTGAATAGCCTGTGCATGCTTAATGAATTGCAAAGAAGCGCTTTGTATTTGCGGTGCAATGTGCCGCGAGTGCTTCGGTTGTTAAATTTAAAATTTGCGCGCAGTACTTAGCTGTAGATAGCATAAAGGCAGGCTCGTTAGGTTCTCCGCGATGTGGTTCTGGGGAAAGATAGGGGCAATCCGTTTCCAGCATAAGTCGATCTACCCCTTGAGCGCGCAATGCTTCACGCACAGCAGGTGCATTCTTATAGGTCACAATTCCTGTAAAGGAAGCGCGTCCTCCGGCAGCATTAATTTTTTTTATTTCATCAGATCCATAGCTAAAGCAGTGAAAAACGACTTTTTCCCAATCGACTCCTGATTCCATTATCATTCTATAGGTGTCGTCAAAGGCATCACGGCTGTGTATAATAATTGGGCAATTCAGTATAGCGGCTAAGTCGAGCTGTTCTCGGAAGGCAGCTTCTTGTAGCAGTAAGCACTCGCCCGCGGCGATAGGTTCTTTGGGTAGATGAAAATAGTCGAGTCCAATTTCGCCTAATGCTACAGGTGCTGAAGGGGGCATGAAAAATGCGGATATCTGACCAACAGCATCCTCCCACTCTTCGTTGACGTAGCAAGGATGCAGTCCTACAGAGTAGCTAATTGAATGTGGATGAGCTGCATTTAGTTCGCGGTATGGCACCCAATCTTCGATGGATGTACCTACAGCAATCATGTGCCCGACGCCCGCCTCTGATGCACGCGAGAGAACCGCCCCGAGCTCGTTCTTTTTTTGAAAGCTGAGTAGATGGCAGTGGCTATCTATCAAATCCATAGTATACAAATAGTTGAAAAGTAGCTTGGAGGAAAGCGGAAACATTATATATTTTAAAAGTGCTTGAGAATAACAGGCGTGCATTTAGCTTATTATTTTTTAAGCATCGTTCACTCACTTAACAAAATTTCATGGAAGACGTAATTATTCTAGGCACTGGTTGCGCAGGACTCACTGCAGCTATTTATACTGGGCGGGCACAGCTCAAGCCATTGGTGCTGGAGGGCTCTCAGCCAGGCGGCCAATTAACTACAACCTCGGAGGTCGAGAATTTTCCTGGTTTTCCAGAGGGCATTGATGGCTATGCAATGATGGATAATTTACGTAAACAGGCAGCACGGTTTGGTGCGCGCTTTGAGCATGCTAAAGTAGACAAAATCGTTGTTGATGGCACCACGAAGCTTTTGCATACAGGAGGTGCTGTATACGAAGCGAAGACAGTTATTATTGCGACGGGCGCTCGGCCTAGATTATTAGGCATTCCAGGTGAAAAAGAAATGTTTGGGGGCAAGGGTGTAACCACCTGCGCGACCTGCGACGGGGCTTTTTATCGAGATATGGAAGTGGTGGTTGTTGGTGGTGGCGATTCTGCATGTGAGGAGGCATTATTTTTAACGCGTTTTTGCTCTAAAGTGACACTTATTCACCGCCGCGATACTTTGCGGGCATCGCAAATTATGGCGGATCGAGCGGTCAGCCATGAAAAGATAGAGATGGCTTGGAATGCTTTACCTGAAGAAATATTAGCAGATGATAAAGGCTTTACTCGGGCTATCCGAGTTGCTGACAGAGAGTCTGGTGATACTCGAGAGATCCAGTGCAAAGGAGTATTTATTGCGATCGGACACATTCCCAATACTGACTTTTCGGAAGGATTGCTTAGGCGCGACCCGGATGGTTATATTGTGCCGATTGCAGGAAGTCAGGTGAAGACTTCAATTGAAGGGCTTTTCGCGGCGGGAGATTGCGTGGACCATGTCTACCGCCAGGCGATTACAGCTGCGGGGATGGGTTGCCAGGCAGCAATCGAAGCCGAGCGCTGGCTTGCCGAGCAATAATTAGTTATTACTTTAGACTACTGGATTTACTTCTCATGGACCTCTCTAATCGCAGGGCTGAATACGCCAAAAATTCTCTTAATGCTTCAGACTTGGCATTAACTCCATTTGAGCAGTTTGAGGACTGGTTCAATGAGGCCGAGTCTTGTGGAATTGAAGAACCTAATGCCTTTTGTCTGGCGACTTGTGATGATGAGGGGCAACCTTCGACTCGTGTTGTTTTACTTAAACAATTTTCTACTAAAGGCCTAGTTTTTTATACGAACTATGAGAGCCGTAAAGCTACAGAATTCAAAAATAACCCGAGAGTTGCAGCTAATTTCCTATGGCTGCCACTGCAACGCCAAGTTAATATTATAGGCCGCATAGAGCAACTTTCGGAAGCTGATTCGCTGCGTTATTTTGCATCACGTCCACGGTCTAGTCAGTTGGGTGCTTGGACTTCCCCTCAGAGTCAAGTAATTGCTTCGCGAGAAGTTCTTGAAACTAGGCAGGAGCAAATTAAGCAAAAGTTTGCTGATGGAAAAATACCCTTACCAAATAATTGGGGTGGTTGCCGTATTGTGCCAGATAGCTTTGAATTTTGGCAAGGGCGCCCCAGTCGTCTGCATGATCGTTTTAGCTATAGGCAGAACTCAAAAGGCCTTTGGGAATCGGTGCGGTTAGCACCTTAAAAAGTATAAGATAGTGAATCTGCATATTGATTCTCATGAGCCGTGTCGAGTTGGGTAGCATTTTGATGAGGTTGAAATATAGCTATTCAGTAAAGGATTTACGAAATTACACTACTTTCGTGGGCGTTGTCGTCAATGTATCGAAATGCCAGAAGCAAAAGTTTCAGACAGCTAATTTATTAATAATTGAAAACTTTTAAGGTTCGCATGCCCGTTGCGTTAATTACTATAGTTTCTACTAAACTTATTCTACTATTTTTCCATGCGCAGTTTTATTTACAGCTTATTTTTTTTGTTGCTAGGATCTTTTGTTATCGTGCAAGCCGAAGCTCCTACTAGTGACTCTGAAGGTTCTGTTTTGCTTTTATCAAAAGCATTGGATCAAGCGCTCAGTCACAATTTAGGTCTAACTATTTCTCGATACGAACCGGAGAAGCAAAAAGATGCTGTATTAATAGAGGCTGCAAGTTTTGACGTTGGCGCGTTTGCAAATACGCAATATCGCGAAAGTCAGGCTGCTAGTAGCAGCCTTGCGCAGGGAAGTTTTGTCAATCAATCCCGAGTGAATATAGGCCTGGATAAACGCCTCAAAGGTGGTGCTAGTGTTCGTCTTGGAACAAGTGCTACTCGCAAGGAAACGACAACTAATGGGCTGTTAGATCCATCCGCAAGCGGGGCGATTTCACTGTCAATTCGTCAACCATTATTACTTGGAGCTGGCGCACAAGTGAATCTTGCACCCTTGGTCCGCTCTACCGCAAAGCAAGAGCAATCAATTGAGATTTTGCGTGCGGAAATCCAAGATTTTATAACCGAAGTGGAGATTGCCTATTGGAATTTAGCTTTTTCGCAAGCAAGCTCATTGCTTGTTCGTTCAAACCTAGAATTAGCAAACAGCTTATTAGCCGAAAACGTAGAGAGATCTCGCCTTGGACTGGTGACCCAATTAGAGGTGATGCAAGCTCAAACAGAATTACTTAAGCAACAAGAAAGTAGTATAATTGCAGGGCGTGCGGTACAAGATGCACAAGATAGATTAATAGCTTTAATCGGCATGGATTCGTTAGCCAGTAACCAGCCAAGCCAGATTTTTCCTGTCGAACCACTACAACTAGTATCTAATTCTAAATTACCGGAGATGCATCTTGTCGTCACAACAGCTTTACAGGTAGATGCCGACGCAAAGATACAATATAAAGAGATTGAAATCGCGCGCTTGAATAAATTGCTCGCTAAGAATTTGACCTTGCCAAAATTAGATCTTATCGCAGGAGTCGATTATCTTGGTAATGATGCAGTTCTTCAACAGGCCTACACAGATGCCTATCGGGGAGTGGATGGCCATGATTGGAATATTGGTTTTGAGCTTAGAGTTCCCTGGGGTTTTCGTGATGCGCGTGCGAGGTATGATCGTGCCACCCGAACTCTTCAACAGCAAGAATTGCGATTATACGAAATTCGCCAAATAAAAGCACGCATAGCACGCAGTGCTTGGCGCGCAGTTCAAGCGGGAACACAAAGAGTCGAAGTGACCCAAACAGCAATCGCTTTAAACGAAGAATCTTTTGAACAGGAGCGTGCTCGCTATGGTGCAGGTCTCACAGCATATAGGCAAGTCTTGGAGGCGCAGCGAGATCTAGACAAGGCTCGGCGTAGCCATTTGCAGGCATTAATTGACCAGCGGCGAGCAACAGTTCAACTTGCACGAATCGATGGCACCATTTTAGAGCGTAATGGCTACACTTGGGCGGATGCGGATGCTTTATTAAGCCCTCCCAATGTAGATGGTCATCCATTAATAGATAAAAATTAGATCTTAAACTTTGTGAATTTATGAAAAAAAAGAGAATTATTTTCTTAATTGCTGTTGCTTGCTCTACCTTACTTTTAGCTCTTAGTGGCTTATTTAAAGGTGATGAGAGCACTGGTAATAATCGCACTCCTATAGATGTAGCTAAACGTAGGAGCCTCGAGTCAGTTGTGAGCGCAACCGGGGAGGTTTTACCCATAATGAGCAGTTTTGTTAAGTCTGAGGTGAGTGGGCGCATCACTGAGATTTTTATAGATGAAGGCGACTCGGTTACGAAGGGTATGCATCTACTACAGCTTGATCGAACCAATCTTGAGGCAAAAGTTAAAGAGAGCGCGCGTAGCTTAGAGGCTCAGCGCTTACGCTTAGAAAAGTCGGAGCGAAATTATGTAAGATTAGAGCAGCTCTTCGCCCAGGCATTTGTGGGCGAGAAAGATTTCTTGGACGCTAAGACAGATCTGGAACTTGCAAAATTAAATTTAGAGATTGCACAAGCTCGCTTAGAAGACGTTGAAGAAGATCTTTCTAAGACAACGATTGTAGCCCCGCATGATGGTATTGTAACAAAACTCAATGTGGTTGAAGGGGGTGTCATATCGGGGGCAACCTCGGTATCGAATGGCACGAACATATTGACAGTAGCACAGATGGAGGAATTATACATGGAGGCATCTGTAAACGAGGTCGATGTTGAGCAATTAGCACTAGGACAAACAGCTCGGCTTAAATTTGCGGCTATGCCAAAGCTTGTTTTGCCTGGTACGATTGACCGTATCGCTGTTTCTGCTCGCAAGGATGGTAACATTCGCGTCTTTCCCATTGAAGTTGTATTTGAAGCGAATGATGAGCGAGTGCGCTCTGGAGTTAGCGCTACTGTGGAGATCCCAATTGCGCGGGCGGAGAATGTTATTTCCGTGCTGCTTTCAGCAGTCTTCCACGAAAACGATAAGCGCTATGTATTTATACAGGATAAATCTGGTTGGCGCCGTCAGGAAGTGGAGCTTGGAATAAGTAATTTACAGCATGTTGAAATAGTTACTGGTGTTCCAGTGGATGCTGCACTGAGCCTTAGTCGCCCACCTGAATTTCGGCGCGGAAATTATGATTGAAGCAGAGATTATTTATCGCCTCGCCTCGATTCGTCGTACTTATCAAGTAGGTGATGAAGCGGTGCATGCTCTTAATGGAGTGGATCTAACTATTGGTGAGCGTGAGTTTATTGCAGTTGTCGGGAGCTCGGGATCAGGCAAGTCGACGCTCATGCATATGCTTGGATTTATGGACACCCCAACCGATGGGCGCATGTGGTTTGAGGGTGAGGAGGTATCGGAAATTTCTCGAGCTCACCGAGCGCACTTACGTGCTACACGGATTGGTTTTATTTTTCAGGCGTTTAATTTGTTACCTAAGATCACAGTTTTGCAAAATGTTGTGTTACCTTTGAGTTATGGGCGCCAAAGGATTGCAGATGCGAATGGATTAGGCATGCAGGTCTTAAGAAGAGTAGGCATGGAGCATCGTCACATGCATCGTCCTGCGCAACTCTCGGGCGGCGAGCGCCAGCGAGTCGCTATCGCGCGCGCTTTAATTAATAGTCCACGCCTCATCTTAGCAGACGAACCCACTGGAAATCTCGATAGTAAAAATCGTGATCGCATTATGGAACTTTTTACTTCTTTGCTGGATGAAGGAATCACGCTTGCTGTAGTCACTCATGATACGGAGGTAGCTGCTTACGCGCAGCGTCACATTAACATGCAAGATGGCTGCATTGTGGAGGATTCTAGGAAATGAGTTTGGCCGCAGATTTATATATGGGCTCCATGAATGGACTGCGAGAGGTTTGGTCGAATAAAGTTCGCTCTTTATTGTCTATGAGCGGTATCATCTTAGGAGTGGCAGCTCTGGTCGCCATGGTTGGAATCTTGCAGGGCATGCTCGGTAATATGCGCGCATCTTTTGAGCTGCGCGGTGGCATTCTAAAAATGGAAGTCAGTTCTGCAGAAGCTCCAGAATGGCAACAACATATTGTTGGTATCTCTCCAGGACTTACGTGGCAGGATGTACTAGCGTTTGAAAAGGCGATTCCGCTGATCGCTTATGTTTCTCCTATTGTTGACTTAAGATGGGCACGTTTTACCGCTGCTGGAAAACGCACGCGAGCTATGCTACAAGGTGTCAGCCCAGACTTTTTCGGAATTGAGACTAGGCGGATTGCATACGGGCGTACAATTTCAGATGCAGACATTAATGCCAGTAGCCCAGTTGTGGTTATTGGCACTTATGTTGCAGAACGCTTATTTCCCGATCGAGACAATATTGTAGGGGAACAAGTTCGTTTAGATGGAAAGGTTTTTACTGTGATTGGTCAATTTGAGCATTTCGAGGTAATGGTTGCAGGTCGTAATACTTTGCGATGGGAAAATCGTAGGAATTATATTCCTGCGACGACTGCGATGACTCGGTTTAATGGCAACGAAAAGGTTTCATCAATTGCCGTGTTAGGAGATTCCGTGGAGCGACTTGAAGACTTGCAGGAGCAAATGAACAATACGCTAGCACTCACACACCGAGGAATTGAGGATTTCGAGGTGCGCACGCAGCATGAGCGACTCGAAGAAATGCAAAAACTAGAGAATTCATTCTTATACTCGATGGGTGGAATTGCGGCGATTTCACTTTTGGTAGGAGGCATCGGAATTATGAATGTAATGCTTGCTTCAGTAAGTGAGCGCATTAGAGAAATTGGAGTTCGTAAAGCGTTAGGCGCGCGTAGCCATGATATCTTTTTGCAGTTTCTTGCTGAAGCTGTGGTAATCAGTATTTTGGGTGGCTTAATTGGCTTGGTATTAAGTATTGGGTTTTTGACACTAGCTCGAAATCTCATTCCTGATGGAGCAACGATTGACCTGATTCCCACAGCAGCGATGTTTCTAGGCTTTCTTTTTAGCAGTTTGATCGGCCTTGTTTCAGGAATATATCCAGCACTGCGTGCTGGGCGCTTAGATCCAATCGAAGCATTACGCTACGATTAGCATAACTGGTTGCTTCACTAAGCGAATTTTAAATCGATATGCTCTACCGTAGCCGAGGTAATGCTCCTTAGTATAGCTGTTGCCATACTGCTTTGAGAATGACTTGCGAAAGTGACTTGAGCGCCAATACAGCTCTTGATTGCGACCTCGCGATTAGCTGAAAGATTGCGCTGGTTGAGCGCACTTGTGACGGCTAGGACAGTCGGATTAAACGCGGCACTTTCTGCGGAGCGACCTTCGTGTATTCCGCCATTTATATCTTCTATTATGAAACCCTGTTTATTTTTAGTATGTGGAGTGTAGCTATGCTCGGCAGCATTTAGGGCTCGTTGGGACAGATCTTTATGCAGCGATTGAACGCTTTTTAACGCCTGCTTTGGGCTATCTAGTAATCCCTGACCCGCTTCTCGAGCAGTGCCAAAATGATGCGGTATTAAATCAGTTAACACATACCTCTTATTAGAAATAGTTACCGGTAGCGTATGTGCGTTGGACAGCTCTAGTAGAAACTGCCTGCAGTGACCGCATGGTAATTCGGATACTTGCAGCGCTTTTATGCCCTTCTCTCCATGTATCCAGGCATTCATTACAGCTGACTGCTCGGCATGAATACTTGCGCTAAGCGGAACTCCTACAAATTCTATATTTGCGCCAAAATAAAAATTACCCGAATTACCAACTGCGATGGCACCAACATAAAAGTTAGAGATAGGGGCTACAGAAAATTGCTTTGCGACTTCAAGAAGCGCATTTAGAAATTTTGGATCTTCAAGCGGTATTATTTTAGAAGCCTTTATGTAACCGTTAAAGCTTGCATCACCTAGTGTATCGCTGACCAGTTCCTGCAAAGCTGCAGGCATCTTATTAAGAATTGTATTTAGGCGTTTCTGATTAAATGGCATAGGCTAGTTGTTCAGCTTTAGGGTGGTGCCTTAACGAAGAAATCGAATCGTTAGTGGATACCGGAAGTGTTGACCCTCGCTTGCTTTAATAGAGGCTACTATCGTATAAATAACATGTATGATAACGACTAGCGGAAGCAGTAAAATACCAATTTTAGCAAAAATTAAAACTACAGACAAAGTAAAGTAGAGGCTAATTGTAATCTGAAAATTGACGGCTTCCTTGCCGCAAACATCCACAAAAGGATCGTCCGCGCGCTTGAGTAACCAAAGAACTAGTGGGGCGATAATATTTCCAAACGGAATGCCTAGATACGAAGCAAGACCAAGTAAGTGACAAAATATTCCAGTTGTATATCTGGGTGCCTGCTGCGAGGAAGACGTTTCAATCGATGTTTCCATTTTTAGATTGATAGTGCTAATTTATACTGAAATCAATAGGTGATTTTCTGTTTACAGTTATTGCACATGACGCTTGCCTGTTAGCGTGCAGATCATTTGCTTAAGGTATGGCACATTTAGCACAGCCTAGATTTCTCGATGAACTGACTGCTCGTAGCATAGCCGACCTTTTTGGCTCGCCAGTATATGTTTACGATCAAGCGACTTTGCAGGCGAATGCTTCAGCAGTCTTAAACTTTCCCAATGCGTATGGATTGACCGCACGCTACGCGATGAAGGCAGCGCCAAGCGCAGCTATATTACAATTATTGAATCAAGCTGGGCTTCACATTGACGCAAGCTCCGGTTATGAGGCACGCCGCGCGATCGCTGCTGGCTATGCTCCTAGTGCTATAAGCCTGAGCGCGCAGGAACTACCCAGCGACTTTGCCGAACTCTATGAACTAGGCATATCGATCAATGCTTGTTCTTTAAATCAATTAGAGCGCTTTGGTAGAGCTTTCCCAGGACGCTCGATCGGTTTACGCTTCAATCCAGGTTCGGGGTCGGGAGGTAATAATCGCACGAATGTAGGTGGTCCTGCATCCAGCTTTGGTATTTGGCATGAGTGGATTGATCAGGCACGATCAGTGGTAGATGAGTATGATCTTACGGTGTCGCGCATACACACTCATATTGGTTCTGGAAGTGATCCCGCGGTATGGCAGAAAATTTCTGCTATGAGCCTTGGTATAGTTCGTCAGTTTCCGACCGTGACTTCATTAAATCTAGGTGGCGGTTATAAAGTAGCTCGCATGCCTGATGAGGTCGCTACCGATCTGCAAGCCTGCGGAGAACCAGTCGCTGAGAAATTCCGCGATTTTGCTAAGGAGACGGGACGAGAGATACATCTTGAAATCGAGCCAGGCACTTATTTGCTGGCTAACGCCGGCGCGCTTTTATCCGTTGTTCAAGATATTGTTTCCACTGGTACTGATGGCTATGAGTTTTTAAAGCTCAACACAGGCATGACGGAAATGTTGCGCCCGTCGATTTATGGCTCCCAACATCCAATCTATATTCTTCCAAGCGAAGCAACATCGGAAATGCGTGACTACATGATCGCGGGACATTGCTGCGAGTCAGGTGATATCTTGACACCTGCCGATGGCGACCCAGAACTACTCTCACCGCGCCTGTTGCCACTTACGCAGATTGGTGATTTATGTGTTATTGATGGGGCGGGCGCTTATTGCGCAGCGATGACTACAAAACACTATAATTCGTACCCAGAGGCAGCGGAGGTTCTGCTCGATTTAAATAAGAAGCCACATTTGATTCGAAAGCGTCAGAATGCTGAGGATCTGTGGGCAAATGAACTTCCTCTGCCTGAGTAGCCTACTGTCCAATTATTGTTGTTACATTTAGTTATACTATATCTAGTATGTATTTTACATGCAGCATTAATGGCACTCTAAAATTGTTATTATTGCGCCAAAAATCAGTTAAAAACTAAAATGGTTCCGCTTTGGTCATTGCCCTATTTATCATTTATGCTGAAAAAAGTTATGTCTTATTCACGCTTTAAACTCTGCTGCTTTCTCGTCGCAGCGCTTTCATGGCATTCAGTTTCGGGCTCTGTGCCAAATCAGCTCCAAGGAACGCGCCCAAATATTGTATTTTTCTTAGCAGATGACCAGAGTCGCCCAGATCACGCAGTTTATGGCAATGCTAAGGTGCCGACGCCTACGACACTTGCATTTTCGAAGCAGGCGCTGGTTTTTGACCGTGCTTACACCGGCCAAGCGGTGTGCGCTCCGAGTCGTTCCATGCTCTATTCTGGGCTATATCCTATTCGTAATGGCTGTTTTCTTAACCACCATGCAATCCGCTCGGGCGTGAAGACGCTCGCAGCCTACTTGCGAGAGCTTGACTACCAAGTGATTCTTGCTGGCAAGTCGCACGTCAAGCCAGCTACTCAATTTCCTTGGACCGAGCACATGAACCCTGTGCGCGAGGCAGGTTTGCCGCGCCCTGCTATACCGCTAGATAATATAGATCGTTTTATGGCGAAATCAGGCGATCAACCCTTTTGTATCATTGTCGCCAGCGAATACCCGCATGGTCCCTACATCAAAAATACCTCTTATAAGCCCGAGGATATTCAAATGCCGCCTTATTTACCTGCGACGCAGTGGAATTTGAAGCGTGCTACTCAGTATTACGCGAGCATTGCGCAAAAAGAGAAGGAATTTGCTGCGGTGCTACAACTTTTAGAAAAGCACGAACTGGAGTCCGACACATTAGTGTTCTATGCCGATGACCATGGAGCCGACATGGGAAAGTTTACGGTGTCGGACCGCGGTCTACGAGTCGCTTTTATGGCGCGCTGGCCAGAAAAGATTACCACGGGGCGCACACAGGCGCTCATTAGCTTCGCCGATTTCGTGCCGACTGCTATCGAATTAGCTGGGGGCGTTGCGCCCGCAGACTTAGACGGTAAGAGCTTACTTCCAGTGCTTTCGGGCGTTAGTAAGACCCACCATGATTATGTGTATGGGGTATCACACAACCAAGGTATACAGAAACGCAGCGTCTTTCCGCAGCGCTCCATTCACGATGGACGCTACCATTACGTACATAATTTTAACAGCTTGGAGCGAATCGAGCGGGAGCGTAGAGCTGGTAAAAAGATTAATTACTTCTTGGAGCGCGGCGCGAAGGAGCATGGCCACCCTGAAGAACAACTCTTTGATACGCTACTGGATCCCTTTGAGTTTAAAAATCTTGCACAAGATCCAGAGCTCGTTGAGGTGAAGAATCGGCTCAAGTCTCAGCTCTTTAACTGGATGGCGACCCAGCACGACCACTTAACGGAAAATAGCCCAGTAACTCTGTTTGCAGTGAAAAAGCACCATTTATACCAGTCAGAGCCACAATTTAATTATACTGTGCCAGCTAAATATTCGGTGCCTATTGCAGGTTTAGTTGATCCGCATTTTAGTACGAGCCAGCCTGTTAAATAGTCGAATACTCTAAAATATTCAACATGATATACTTATGAAACAAAATGTCATTTTTTGCGAAATTTAAGTAAAAAGTACTAAATTAACAGTTGACTTAAAGATCCGTAAGTTAATATTTTATGTATTATCAGCTAAGTGGCTCATGTTACTTTGAAGAATTTAACCCTAATAAATATGAACATTATTCGCATTATTAAATTACCCTATGTCGTCATAGCTTTGTCAGGATTTATTTCTACATCGCTTTTTGGTGCTACAAAGTACATCAATTTTTCAGGTAATAATATTGGTGGCACTGGTAACTCTACAAATGTATACCAAGCTAGCAATTGGTCTGGTTACTCAGGCGGATCGCCTTCTAACTACACTATCGACTCTGATGGTAACGGTCAGGCAAACCCTGGTGACGTCATTCAACTAAGAGTACGTGGTGATGCCGCCAACCCAACTTCAGCCGCTGCTCCAGCAACTACTAACGCGGCTAGTTATACTTTAGATGCCTTTAATGTTGGTGATTTCGGTGAAGCTTATGCTAAAATAGCATCGGGACACACTATGAATACTCGAAATCTTGGGGTAGGTGCTGTAACTAACAATAGTACTGTTGATGGTAATGGTACGTTGTATGTTGAAGGCACTGCTAATGTATCTAACGCTTTTATTAGCGGTCAATCTGCAGGTGCTACCAACACTAATGGGTTTATTGGTACTACCATTATCCGTGACGGTGGGGTTATAAATGCAGCAAAAAATGCCGCTCTCGGTCAAATGAACGCCAACACTGCTGCCCCAGGTACAGGTATCTTGACCATCGAAACAGGTGGTGTATTTAACCACGACTCATCGGTTCAAACTGCTTCCACAAATGGTTTTGTGATTGGCAAAAATTCTGGATCAACTGGTACACTCAACATGAATGGCGGTACTGCCAACCTTTACACTTTCACTGCAGGCGATCAAAATACTGCCAACACTGGACAAACAGTAAATGTAAACATGAACGCAGGTGCTATTAACATTGAAGGTTGGATCAATGGTCAGGCAGACGATACAACTGTTGAAAGACATCTAACTTTTGATGAAGGTGTTATTTACCTTAAGGATAATTGGAATGGAACTCAATACACAGGTAAAGGTGGTGAAATAACTCAATTACTTGTTGATTATTTTGGAGCTGGTACAGGTAGTCTCACTCTTACAACAACTGTTATCAACGGAGGTCTTTCAGATGCAGGTTTGATAACTACTTTGACCAACGATTACACCGGTGGTGCAGGTTCAATCGAAGTAGATGGAGGTACTATTTACTACGGTCGTGACAATAATGTATTTGGTGCGATCGACGATATTAATGGTGGTGGACGATATGCTATATGGGCAGTTCCTGAGCCAAGCGCTTACTCGCTGATTGCAGGTATGTTAGCAATGACTGCTATTATGCTACGTCGTCGCCTCTAAGCGACTTATTAAAGGGTTAAATTTTGGGCGTATGCTGTAAAGCGTACGCCCTTTTTTTGTGACATTATTTGGTAACAGTTTGTACAGAACCCAATTTACTTTGCTATACTTTAAGGCTGAGGCTATGATAAAGCTTACTTAGGCTCCCATCTAGCCGAAGCGCCGTTGGGTACAGGTAGTACTTGATCAATACCTGTTAGCAACATCTCGCCGCACTCAATTGTTCCTTGGCTCAAGTATTTGCAGAGCAAATTATTTAGCACGATTGGAGTGAATCCAGGAGTGTGACTGGTTAAGTATACAAAGACAGGGTTTTTACTAAGAACAGCTTCGACTAGACTTAAGGTTTGTATTATTGCTTGCTCAACCATGTATAATTCACCCTTCTTGCCACGACCAAACGAAGGTGGGTCTAAGAGAATTGCATCGTAGCGCCTACCGCGACGCAACTCGCGCTCTAGGAATTTATTTACATCATCAACGATCCAGCGGATTGGGTGCTGGCTCAAACCATTGAGCTCTGCGTTCTCGCGAGCCCACTGTACCATACCTTTTGATGCATCGACATGGCAGCAGGTTGCTCCCCCTTGTGCTGCTGCGAGTGTGGCGCCCCCAGAGTAAGCAAATAGATTAAGAAAATATACGGGCTCGCTGCGCTTTTGACTCTCAAGCATTATAATATTTCTAATTTGGTCCCAGATCTTTCGGGTCTCTGGAAATACTCCTAAGTGCCCGAAGTCAGTAGTTGCTAGCTTCATGCGAACTCCATGAATCGTTACCTCCCAAGAACTGGGAAGATTATCTCTGCCAT
>JAYYDJ010000057.1:0-19036 GCA_036160955.1 Verrucomicrobiota bacterium
ATTCACCGATTGCTGTAGCGTTAGAACTCGCCGAGAAGCTTTTGCAAGCAGGCGGCGATTACGGACTTAAACTATGTGGTCTCGGCGCTAGGGACAGCTTACGCCTTGAGGCTGGCTTGCCTTTATACGGACATGAGCTTAGTGATCAAATTAGTCATTTACAAGCAGGTCTTGAGTGGACTGTTAAATTTGAAAAAAAAGACTTTATAGGCAAAAATGCTTTGAGCGAGCAACTCCAAGAAGGCCTAATAAGGCAGGTAATTTACTTTAAGCTAGACGGACGTCGTATAGCACGAGAGGGTATGGCTATCGTCAATAATGTAGGCGTTCGTGTCGGAGAAGTACTCTCTGGAACGAAATCACCGGTATTAGACTGCCCGATTGGCAGTGCACTAATTGATAGCAGTGCACTTACAGATATTCTCTCAGTAGATATACGTGGTCACATCATCTCTCTACAGAGAGTGACACCTCCCATGCAAATGCTTTAGCGAATCACTCGATATCACCTAGTACTGTTTTTGTAACAGCATTTTCTGGTATACTATTCGAGGGAGTCGGCGTACTATCACCTATCTCAATAACTGGAGCCTTAGTTGGGCGAGGACGTGTTTTTACTGAAAATTCCAATTCTGAGGCTGCACGCCTCACCTTAATACTCGTAAATTGATTGGCACGCGTGAAAAACACCGCAGTGGGAACATCTGTAACAGAGTTGATAGGGCGATTATCGATTGAAAGTAAGTGGTCTCCTTCTATCAAGCCCGCCTGACGCGCTGGTGAATCTTCTACTAATTTTGTTAAGTATACTGTGTTAGTGTTGTCTGCATTTAACTTTGCAGCTACCTCAAAGCCTATCCAGCTATGAATTATCCGCCCAGAGAAAAGTAGGTCATCACGAACCCTGACAAGAGCTTCTGGGGGCAAACAGTAAGACCCACCTAGATCTGGAATAGATGCAACTGTCATGCCAATGAAGCGCCCATTAATATCTAATACAGGGCACCCATTTCGCCCTGCATTAGCAGCTATCGAAGTGCGTAAATAAGCAGTAGGAAAAACTTTATTACCTATTTTTTTATCTTTTCCAGTAATTATCCCCATCGAAGGAGAAGCCTCAAAATCAAGAGGGCAGGAAATCGCCACTGCGATAGAGCCTGATTGAGGATCTGAGCTAGATGTATCAATTGGAATGATTGAAAACTTATCCGGTAATTCAATTACGCGCAGTATGGATACATTAGTTAGTCGATCATGCCCAACAGCTTCGGCTGCATAGCGTTTATTCTTATACTCAATCCAAACACGATCTGCACCAGCTGCACGGCTTGCGCTAACTAGCACATGACCCTCATGGCTAACGAAAAACCCCGAACCAATACGTAGCATTACCTGCGACTTTCCGGTCTCACTCTCAGGCGAGCGAAATGCCGCTTTTACTCTTACAATAGCATCTTTGTTCTGCTCAAAAACTTCGATTATACGCTGTTGCAAAGCAAGCGCATCATATGAATTCGCACCGAGATTAAATACTGTTAGCGAAGTTAGGAAGATAATCCAACACGTACGTCTCATTATTAAGCGGTAAGCCTAGAATACCAAACTGGCAATTCCTGTCTGCCCAAAAGCAGCGCGAGCTGGAATAGAATCGGCTGTGTAATCAGAGGATTGATTTTGTGCAAGCTGGATAATATCCGTCGTGAAATCTTGGTCAAAATCGACTCCTTGATCTCTTATTAACGCGTCACTAACAAAGATTGCATCAGTGTCATAATCAACTTCAGCCATAACATCTGATGGAAACTCCAGCGATATTAAAGTATCTTCCAATGGGCTGCTTGCGACTGAAGCAGGCTCCATTGCAGGACTTATCAAAAAGAGACTCACAACTACCGCCGCCGCAGTTAACCCAGCAATCTGCGTTAAGCCATTGAAGCTGGTTAAGCGATTCCATACCTGCAAATACCATGATTCTTTCTTGACTAATGTTTGCAACATGCGCTGGTGCAATTCATGATCAAATCGATGCCAGAATTGACAATTTGGCTTTTCTGAACGCTTCAGGCGAAGTAGATCATCGATGCTAACTTTATCTGAGTTATGTATCGTAGGCTTTTGCATTATAAGAGTTAATTACTTTAATAAATTCTATGAAATTAGTCGGTCACTCTTGTTTTACTAAACGAGGTACTCCTTAAGATAAGCCCTTAGTTGCTGCTTCGCGTAATGCAGGCGAGAACGAACCGTGCCAATAGAAGCTTTCGTAATTTCTGCAATTTCGGCATGCTCAAGCCCTTCAATTTCATGTAATATTACAACTGTACGATGCTTAATAGACAATTTTTGTAACGACTCGTTCAATTTTTCCTGTAATTCTTTTACCAATAAGCCTTTTTCTGTACGATTCTTGGCAGTTAAGCGCTCAATAATTACATTGGTCTCCACTTCTTCATTGATAGTTTCATAATTAATGAAACGTCGCCGACTGTTTTTCTTCAGGAAGGACATCGTCGTATTAATGCCGATACGATACAGCCATGTAAAAAATGCCGACTTTCCTTGAAATCGCTCAATCGCCTGAAAGGCCTTGATAAAAGTCTCCTGAGCTAAATCAGATGCGTCTTCACGGTTACCAGTCATATTATAAATAACCGAAAAGATGTGCTCCCGATACTTTTGCACTAACAGGTCGAAGGCAGCTACCTTGCCAGCTTGGACTTCTTGAACAACAATCCAGTCCTTGTCGCGTTCAGACAAAGGAATATTTCCTACCGGTGAGAGTTCTTGTGCTGCAGTAGTACTTAACATTGTCATTTCGTTGTATAACAAATCACTTCTATTTAATATTGCAAGAACACAGAATCCAAGCTACCCGATATCGTTGAAATAATAACTTTTTTTATACAGCAGAAAAATCAAAGTATTGAATCGACTTCTGCAGACAAAAAAGCGCCGCTCCCCTGAGGAAACGGCGCTCTAAACAACAAACTTAGCGTACACTACTTAATAATGAGTAAATATATAGACGCTGATGTGCAGCTAACGTTCAAAAAATATTACTCTTTTATAATATTTTTTATTATTAAAATATTACTGGTTTCGCACACCACTATAAGTCAGTGTACTTGTTACTTCGGCCTTTAGCCTTTTCGATAGGGTACTTTTTAGCATTTTGTTGCATCTTATCATCAATAATAGTGCTCAGGCTTAAGCCCGTGACATTTGCAAATTGAATTGAAAAGATTAAAATATCAGCAAGCTCTTCCGCTACTTTATTGCGAATCGTAGCTTGCTGAACATCCGAACGTGACTGATCAGCTGATTGCCATAAAAAATGCTCCATCAATTCGGCAGCCTCGGCGGACACTGCCATGGATAAATTTTTTGGAGAATGGAACTGTTCCCAGTCTCGCTCTTTAGCAAAAGCAAATACCTTATCTTTAATTTCCTGGAGATTTATTTCAGCGTCATTCATAGTGTCTATGAAAGTACAGCCATCGCTATAGCAAAATAAATAATAAGCCCTAATACATCCATAATGCTGGTAATTAAAGGCGTACTCGCTGCTGCAGGATCGACTCGCGCTCGGCTCAACGCAAAGGGCAGAAAAGCGCCAAATGCATTCGCGACAAAAACGATCGAAACCATGCTCAAGCCAACAATGAGTGCTACTTGAGGGTTTCCTCCATAAAGATGTCCTACGCCTGCCGCAATAAGAGCCATGACTATGCCAAGTAAGCCACCTACTACTATCTCTTTACCGACAGCACGCAACCAATCGCAAAGTTCTAAATCACCTGTAGCAATCGCCCGCACCATTAGTGTTGCAGACTGCGCACCACAATTACCCCCACTAGCAATAACCAGTGGCATAAATAATGCCAAAGCGATAAAATCTTTGGCTAGTGCGACCTCCTCATAGTGAGCTATTACTCCAGCGGATACAAGATTTACAAATATGAGGACTAGTAACCAAACAATACGCTTGCGAAATAGCTCGGCCGCACCAGTAAGACTATATTTAGTCTCAAGTGGAGCAACCGCTACACCCTTTTGAATGTCTTCTGTAGTCTCTTCTTCCGCAACATCCATAATGTCATCAACCGTGACAATACCAACGAGGACACCATCAGAATCAACGACTGGCAACGCGCTTATATCATAACGCTGGATTAATTCGACGGCTACTTCTCGATCCTCAAAGGCGGATATGCTAACAAAATTATAATTGAGTAGGTTGCGAATAATAGAACCCGGCTCTGCAATAATAATACGACGCAAACGCACAATATCAATGAGCTTACCTATTTCGTCTGTAACGTAGAGGATATTAAATACTTCTGAGTCACTTCCATATTTTCGAATGTGTGCGAGCGCAACCTCCACAGTCCACTCGGCGCGCAAACGAATATAGTCGGGAGTCATTAAGCGACCTACACTTTCATCCGGATAGCCTAGTAATTGCCGCGCCTCATGTAAATCTTCTGGACTAAGTAACTGCATTAGGCGACGAGTTACGGTAGCCGGTAATTCTTCGAGCATCTCTGTGCGGTCATCGGGGCTGATGTCTGCGAGTAGAGTACGTGTATCGGCATCTGTAAGTGCCTCAAGTAAACTATCCTGAGAATCACTCTCTAAGTACGCGAACATGTCAGCTGCCCGCTGCCTAGGAAGTGCGCGATATACCAATATCTGGTGTGGCTTATCCAGATCAATAAGTAAGTCTGCGATCTCTGGCACCGCCCAACTTTGTAAAGTCTCCGCAACAGCTTTTAGTTGATTCGACGCAATGAGATGCTGCAACTTTATTTCTCCGTTTATGTTTTCATTGCGAATCATACAAATAGAAATAGAGCTACTCTAAAAAGAGTAAAGCCGGTAAATCACGTCGAAATTCGTTTAATTGCAATTAACAGCGACTCTTGAGACTTGCTACTGTCATTATCTATCTTTGGCTTAAATTTATTATGCAATCAATTAGAACCGCTTCAAGAGCTATAATAATTAAAGACTGTAAATTGCTCACGATTCAGATGCGCGATTCATCCGGAATTTTTTACATTCTTCCAGGAGGAGGACAAAAACATGGAGAAACATTAAAAGAAAGCCTCGTGCGAGAGTGCAAAGAAGAGATTGGAGCATTGGTTACTGTAGGAGAATTACTCTACATCCGCGAATACATAGGCAGAAACCATGAGTTTCAGAAAAGTCATAGGGGCTTCCATCAGGTCGAGAGCGTTTTTCGTTGCGAGCTACCTAGTTCGGAAGAAATTGGCCACGGGATCGAGCTGGACAAAAAACAAATCGGTGTCGAGTGGTTGCCTTTAGAAAGATTGGAAGAATACAGATTGCTTCCTAGTATTATTATATCCTTTTTTAATAATCATGGCTTTAACTGCCCCACTCTTTATTTGGGCGATGCCAACTAAAAATACTCAAAATTACACTAGTATGATTATTATTCAATACCTGCATCCTTAGCGATAAACCTAATCAACTCCAGCCGTGAGCGCTTACAGTCGAATATTCAATAAACAATACCAAGGCTTAATGGAGTCTTCTGGGCTTCGGCGAGCCGACCTGCTGAATCCATTGTGTGTATTATTACTTGGTGCAATTGGGATTCTTTTTATTTATTCCGCACAAATCTCCAATGGAGGTGACGATTGGAAGAAGCAACTAGTATGGATTACTCTTGGCTCTGGAGTGTACATTATAATCGCCTCCATTAATTATAAGATTTTTCTAAAATATGCTCACCTAATTTACGCAGCAGGAATCGTAGGACTGCTCTGTGCCACAAAATTAAGTCCTATAAGTGTAGAGATGATGGGTGCTAGGCGCTGGGTTGATATTGGTATAATAACTGTACAGCCTACCGAAGGGGCCAAAATTGGAACACTTATTATGGCCGCTAGTATATTAGCGCGATCTGAAATTGGGACGATGCGCGACTCTTTAATAGTCCTAATTAAAGTCACCTGTGTATTTTTATTTCCTATGTTGTTGATTTTCATGCAACCAGACCTAGGTTCTTCGCTTGTCTTTCCGCCAATGATTTTTGCTCTTCTTTACATTTCCCGCTTATCGGCAAAGTTTTTTTTAAGTGCATTCGCCCTTTTTGCTATAGCAGTGACGGCTATTGGTGTAGATATTTATGGCTACAGCCAACACCTAGAGCGCAATCGTGAAGCGGATCGTACAAAAAATCCAATAGCTGCCATTGACAGTTACAAATCTATATTACCCATACGTAACTATCAACGAAATCGTATATTAACCTTCGTCGCACCAGACGTAGTTGATCCACAGGGCACTGGCGCTAGCTGGAATGCCAAACAAGCAAAAATATCCGCTGCCACTGGCGGATTAACCGGTAAAGGCCTGCTCGCAGGCACACAAGCGCAGCTCGGTTATTTACCTCAAGCAGTGGCACATAATGACTTTATTTTCTCCGTTATTGCGGAGGAAACAGGCTTTTTTGGAAGCGTGTTCGTCGTCGGGCTGTTTTGCCTGGTGGTCGCCAACAGCATACGTATTGCTGGACTCGCTAAAGATCGATTTGGGATGCAACTCGCCATCGGCGTAAGTGTGCTTTTCCTTGTTCATTTCTTTATCAATATTGGTATGACCATCGGCATTACTCCGATTACCGGACTTCCGCTTCCGTTTTTAAGTTACGGAGGCTCCTTTGTTTTGAGCTGCTTTATTTTGCAAGGCCTTGTGCAAAGTGTTTATAGGTATAGGAAAGATTACACATGATCACCGATACTTCAATAGCACGCGCGTCGATTTGCAACAGCAGCCGAGACTTGGGATCCCCACTAAACCCGGGACATACCAAGACCTATGAAAAATTCAAATACCAAACCAGCAGACTCAAGTGAAAAATTTACCGACGAACAATTCACAGATGAGTTAACCGAAGCACCACAGGAAACCAAAAGCGAGCAGATAAATCCGAGAAAGCTCAAAGATGACGCTGCTAAGCGAGCTAAGGCTCAGCCATTGGTCACACGTATTATGCGTGCTATCAAAAATGAGAAGAAAGCGTACTCTGAGCTAATCATCAATTCAGAACCACTCGAAAAAAGAGTTGCTCAGTTAAGAGACGGCGTACTAGAAAAATTCGAAGTAGAGCGTACTGGTGAAGCACGTGAGGTCGGAGCAATATTTAAGGGTAGAATACAGAACTTAGAGCCTGGACTTAAGGCTGCATTTGTGGATATTGGTGAACCTAAAAATGCATTTCTACACTATTGGGACATTCTCCCCGCAGCTAATGACAATTCCATCGAAGTAGTACGCGATAATAAATCAGCTAAGCAGCGAAAACGCGAGAGCGAGAAGGTGTCGATCAAAGATATTCCAAAACTATATCCAATTGGAAGCGAAATTGTCGTTCAGATCACCAAAGGCCAGATTGGAACTAAAGGCCCGCGCACAACAACTAACGTTGCCCTACCCGGACGCTTTCTAGTCCTTATGCCATATTCAGGAACGATGGGTATTTCGCGAAAAATTGAAGACAAAAAAGAGCGCAGTCGCTTAAAGAAGATCTTAAGAGGTCTTACACTACCAGAGGAGATGGGAGTTATCATTCGCACAGCAGGCGAAGGCAAAAAAGACCGATATTTCATCCGCGACCTGCATATTTTGCTGAAGCGATGGGATATAATAACCCAACGTATGGAAGAATCTAAAAAGCCGACCTGTCTCTATGTCGAACCTGACATAATTAGTAGGACAGTACGTGACTTCTTAACTGAAGATATTGATCGAGTTATGTTAGACCGCCGAGAGGACTATGATGCAGTACTTAATGAAGTTACTAAGATCTCGCCTCGCTCAAAGTCAAAAGTACATATCTTCGAAGAAGATATTCCCGTATTTGAACGCTTTAACATTGAGCGACAGATTGAGCAAACATACCTACGCTGCGTTCCACTGCCCTCAGGAGGTGAAATCGTCATCGAGTAAACGGAAGCTCTAATTTCTATCGATGTTAATACTGGCTCGCACAAAAATAAAACTAAAGACGGCAAAGACTTTATTTTACAAGTGAACCTTGAAGCCGCCACCGAGATCTGCCGCCAAGTGCGTTTGCGTAACATAGGTGGACTTGTCATCATGGACTTTATAGACATGAAGGCTAAGAAAGATCGAAATACTGTACTCTCTCGCATGCGCAGAGAAATGTCTGGGGATAAAGCAAAAAGCCATATACTTCCTATATCAACTCTTGGAATTATGCAAATGACGCGACAACGTCACTCGGAGAGTCATTCAAGTGGGATCTACATATCTTGCCCCTACTGCCATGGTCGTAGTATGGTTAAATCGGCACGTACGATGAGTGTCGAGATACAGCGTCGAATCATAAGTGTAATCCGTCACATTCGTGCCCGCGATGGCATCGGTAAAGAGATCCAACTGCGTGTATTACTACACCCAACTAATTTGGAACGTCTACGCAAAGAGGATGAAGATTTGCTAATTGGTATTGAGCGCTCTTACGGAGCTAAATTATCGTTCCGCGCAGACCCAATATATCATGTCGAGAATTTCAAAATTATAGATATTGATACAGGCCAAGAGCAGCGCTAGTATTACTTAAACAGGTGGCAAATAACTTTGCTACTGCGCCTCTGGCGATTTGAGTTAAGGACAATCTTACTAATAGCAGACAGCAAAAAAAATTATAACTCTAGTTTTTTAAAATTAACTGTGAATATGCCTCTGTTAGCTGTTGGCTCATGGGCAGAGACAATTTAATAAATAAATATGCACATACTCGCAGCATTTGATAAGTTTAAAGATTCTATGTCAGCGCAAACCGCTTGCGAAGTTGCACTTTCTGGAGTTGCAAAGGCGCTGAGTGAACCAATCGAACTTAGCCATGCACCTCTGACTGATGGCGGTGAAGGGTTTTGTAGTATTTTGACACGCGCAGCAGCAGGCAAGATGGAGACTCATACTGTAAGTGGCCCTGTCGGTGAAAAGGTCGAAGCGCCAATAGGCTGGATACACCTCGAAGATCTGTCCAGCGCAGCACAAACAATTTTAGCTAAATCAAGGGGACGTCTTGCCATTATTGAAATGGCTTCTGTTGCTGGGCTTGAGCAAGTTCCAAAAGCGAAGCGCAATCCAAATAATTGTAGCAGTTATGGCGTTGGAGAGCTCATAAAAATCGCTAGCTATGAAGGCGCAAGTGCCATACTTCTTGGTATCGGAGGAAGCGCCACAAGCGATTTAGGTATAGGAGCACTCGAGGCTCTCGGATTGCGATTCGGTAAGAGGAGTCGGAGCACTCCTGCGAAATGGCCAGAAATTGAATTTATTACCGGAAAAATAGAGCTGGAGTACCCTCCAATTTTAATTGCTTGCGACGTGGACAATCCGCTGCTGGGTGAGCAGGGTGCTGCTTACGTCTATGGACCACAGAAAGGATTGGCAGACCACGAATTAGCAGCATTTGATTTACAGGCGGCTCGGCTAGCCTCAATGATTTGTAAGTATTTTAAGCAATCGCAGGCACTCAAAAATAGCCCTGGAAGCGGGGCAGCCGGTGGCATTGGATTTGGGCTAAAAGCCGCTTTGAATGCTAAATTCGTCACTGGTTTTGAACTTGTATATACATGGTTAGAGCTTGGCGAAAAGGTCGCAAAAGCCGATTTAGTCCTTACTGGAGAAGGTAAGTTCGACTCTAGTTCACTTTCTGGCAAGGGGCCCTTCGCGCTCGCTTCTGCGGCACATGCTGCAAACAAACCCTGTATCTTGCTAGCGGGAATAGTAGATTCAGGCGCAGCGCAAAAATTGAGCGATCAATTTCCACTATGCCACTCTTATAGCATAACGCCAGAAGATTGCCCTCTACCTCAAGCCCTCGCACAAGCACCTGAAAATCTCCAGCGCGCGACAATCCGTGCGTTACTCAATCGTGACCGTTAAACGCTCTGTTTCCCTCCTCAGCAAATGCAATATCCTTTATGGAATACGGCTTGAATCATAAATCAATAATTCCAGGCAACTCTAAAATTGAGATCACCTTATTTTTCCATGTTTAAAAAAATATATCTACTCTCAATCACGTTTAGTTTAATTGTGACTCAATTAAATGCGCAGGTAATTGACCTTGGCATTGATCGATTAGAGCAATCTGGATTTAGAGAGGTCGCAGGCAAGCGTATCGGTCTACTCACGCACCCTGCCGGCGTCAACCGACATGGCGTAAGCTCTATTGATATTCTTCGCCGCGCCCACAATACAAAGCTTGTAGCACTATTCGGCCCAGAACATGGCATTTATGGGAATGAAAAAGCGAATGTACCAGTCGACAATAAGATGGATCACCGCACCGGCTTACCGGTCTACTCATTATATGGCGAATTTCGCTGGCCCAGCGATAAAATGCTACGCGGCTTAGATGCTCTAGTGATCGACCTGCAAGATATTGGAGTACGCTCTTACACATATGTAAGCTGCATGTTAAGAGCAATGGAGTCCTGCTTTAAAAACGGAGTCGAAGTCATCGTTTTAGATCGTCCCAATCCACTGGGTGGACTCAAAGTTGATGGTCCCCTGCTCGACAAAAAATTGCGCAGCTATGTTGGTGATATTTTTACCCCTTATGTACACGGCTTAACGATTGGTGAAATTGCTAGAATGGCGCGCTACTGTTCGGGATGGATTCGCCCAGATCGAGTGAGTCCTCAGCAGCTAAAGGCAGCTAATCTAAAGGTTATACCCATGCGCGGGTGGACAAGATCTATGCAATGGCCTGATACTGGGCTACGCTGGATTGCGACATCGCCATACATTCCTGACTTATCTGCAGTTCTTGGCTATGCAATGACCGGACTTGGTTCCCAGGAAGGTGGTTTTAGCCACGGCATAGGCACACCTTATCCATTTCGCTTACTACGACACACAAAAAAGTCTGCTACAGAAATAAAACGTGCACTAGAATTAAAAAATATACCAGGTTTAGCATATACCATTAAGCAAACCACAGCAGCTAATGGTACCCTTGTTGAGGGCGTCTATGTTAGAGTTACAAATTGGAAAGTTGTGCGCCCTACCGAGATAAGTTTTCACATGATGCAACTATCCGCCATGTGGGAGAAGCCAAACCCATTCGCAAATGCAAAGAATATAAATTTATTTAATAAGCATGTGGGTAGCAGCTCTTGGTGGACTGAAATTAGTGGGCGTGGATCAAGAGCAAGAGTTGATCAATTTGTAGGACATTGGGAGTCTCAGTCGAAAGCCTTTCAAAAAAGCTCAAGTCGCTTCTACTTGTACAAGTAGCCTCAATTGCCAACTATTACTTCCAGTGATCGGGAGGCTAGTTGAGGCAAGATGATCTTCAATTAACGGACCAATTGAAACGCCAAGGTTTCTTAGACCACTTTACACCAGCATATTCCACTCCTATCCTAGGGAGTGCTTTGACCGCGCCTTGCTTAGGGCCAATTCCATCATCTTCCAACCATAGACCATTAACGCGGTTAAGAAGTTGATCGTTTTGCGAACGATCAATCTGTAAAAACTTAGTCGTGCGTCCAGGCCCGTCAACGCCATGCAAGCCACGAATTAAAACTGCAGCAGGATACCCTTTTTCGCGAGTAGTAACATTGAACAAGTAATGCACTCCATAACATAGAGTAACGTAACTGCGCCCAGGCGGACCGAACATAACTACATTACGCGTGGTCGCACCTTTATAAGCGTGTGAGGCTTGATCTTCAAATCCGTCATAAGCTTCCGTTTCAATAATACGCGCACGTAGTATCTTACCTGATTTTAAACGTCTACAGATTGTCTTCCCCAGTAACTCTTTGGCTACTGTTACAGTCGCACGATCAAAGAATACACTGCTAATAACTCGTGACATATTTAATATACCTCGAAAAAGCTTACTCTATTAAATTGGTTATTTAAAGTACTTACTTTTGGGAAATTTGATCCACGACACTTAATATATAAGCGGCGGCTGTTTGCGCACGCAAAACATTTGCCCCAAGGCGTACAGGTTTGAATTTAGCTGATCGCATCTGCGCATATTCGTTAGCCGAAAAATCTCCTTCTGGGCCAACAGCGACCTGAATTGAGGAAACTGATGGCGCAGCACTTAATACTTTATGCAGAGATATGCGGCTAGTTTCCAAGCTGGCAACTAAACGCAACGAATCATCGCTTACAGGCAAGTTTAACCACTCTTCGAACCTTAGTGGCGTAGCAAGCTCTGGTATCCACTTAACCCCGCACTGCTTACACGCCTCGATCATAGTTAGGCGCCACTTGTCTATCTTTGCTTTTAAGCGCTCTCCTGTTATGCAGACTTCTCCATGAGAAACGAATACCGGCTGAACTGCAGAAACACCTATTTCCGTTGCCATACGAAGAATCAAATCCATTGCTTTGCCCTTTGGTACAGCCTGAACTAAAGTTACAGCAATTCGCGCTTTTTCGACCCGTTCAAGCGAATCTATTTCAATTCGTGCTGCCTTTGCATCTGCGGCAACCAATCGTCCTTTAAAGCAAGTTCCCATTCCGTCTAAAACCTCAACATTAGCACTTTCACGGGCACGGAAGACACGCACTAAGTGATGGCTCTCACGGGGATCGAGAACTAAATATCCATCGCCTAACTCCGCTTGCGGTAAAAGAAATGAACGGTATGTTGCCATAGGACATAAACTAGATTCTAAATAATTAAGCTACAAGCATCGATCTTCTGATCAGAGGAATCGAGTTAAATTTTTTCTACTATTTTTAGTTCATGCTTGAAATTAACTAATTTTATATTTATAATAAGAATTATTCTAAACTAGTATTTACTAAATCATGAAGCTTTCACCTGAATACAAAAATCTTTTCAATAGCGCTTTGGGGCTTAGTGGCCAACGCCCTACTAAGCAGCGAGAGCACGTATTTTCTGTTCTACTAGACAAACGTGATCATCCAACCGCAGATGAAATATATGCTCGATCTCGCACGGAGATGCCCACCATCTCACTTGCAACGGTATACAACTGTCTAGAAACCTTGGTAGAAAGTGGACTTATTCGCTCGGTAAATTTTGACCGAGAGCCCACTCGCTACTGCCCTAACTTAACGCAACATGCCCACTTTTATTGTAAAGAAAGTGGAGAAATAGTAGATATCGAACTGTCGGATCGACTTATCACAGAACTCAAAGCCGTTCTCCCTGCTGGATTTGTTACCGAACACATTGAAATCGCCTATGACGGCAAATGCAGCGACTGCGACGACCATGTCTAAGAATGGTCGACCAAGATATACAAATTTACAGCTAAATAAATGAATACACTAGAAATCTCACAACTCAATGTCTCGATTCATGGTCAAGCCATTTTAAAAGACTTTAATCTAATAATTCCAAAGGGCGAAGTGCATGCACTTATGGGGCCTAATGGCACTGGCAAGAGCACACTGGCTAAAGTTATGGCAGGCCATGAAGACTACACTGTTGATAGCGGTGATATAGTACTCGACGGCGTAAGCATTCTTGGCAAAGAGCCAGATGAAATTTCACATGCCGGCCTATTTTTGGCTTTTCAATATCCAATGGAGATACCGGGCGTATCGATTGCTAATTTTATTCGTGCTGCGCGCGCTGCTCGCTTGGAGGATGGGAAGGAGGTTAATGCTGTAGAATTTTATAAAGAGCTCTACGCAAAGATGGATGCCTTGAAAATGGATCGAAAATTCACTGCCCGCTCTTTAAATGAAGGTTTTTCAGGCGGCGAAAAAAAGCGTTGTGAGATCCTACAGATGTCCATGCTGGAGCCGAAGTACTGCGTAATGGATGAGACTGATTCAGGTCTCGATATCGATGCGCTTAAGGTTGTGTCTGAGGGAGTCAATCACATGCGATCTAAAGACAGAGGCTTTCTTGTAATAACCCACTACCAGCGCTTACTCGATTACATTGTCCCCGATGTTGTGCACGTTATGTTTGATGGTCGCGTTGTTCACAGTGGTAATGCTGAGCTCGCAAAAGAGCTGGAAACAAAAGGATACGATTGGGTGCAAGAGGAATTTGTAACTACGACAGCTTAATTTATTTATCCAATAACTAATTATGAGTGACATTAATTTACAAGAGCAGGAAGAGGCTCTCAACTTCGATACCGAAAAGGGCAATTTTCAATACCCGGAGGACTACAAGTACGATGCTGGAGTCGGCCTCAATGAGGATACGATTAGATATATATCTGATGTGAAGGAAGAGGATGACTGGGTTCGTGCCTTTCGCTTGAAAGCTTTAGAAATTTTCAAGAAAAAGCCAATGCCAACTAAATGGGCAGACAAGGACCTTGAAAATATCGATTTTGATCAAATACGATATTACCTGTCGAAGGGCCAACAACCCTCGCGAACTTGGGACGAAGTTCCTGACGACGTAAAAGAAACCTTTGAGCGCCTAGGCATTCCTGAGCAGGAGCGCAAATTTCTTGCTGGGGTCGAGGCTCAGTTTGATTCCGAAGCCGCTTATTCACGCATGAAGGAAGATTTAGAAAAAGAAGGCGTAATTTTTGTTGGATCAACGGAGGGACTAGCCGAATATCCAGATATTTTTCGCCCTTACTTTGGTAAGGTCATTCCAACAACAGATAATAAATTCTCGGCGCTAAACAGCGCTACGTTCTCCGGGGGCAGTTTCATCTATGTACCCAAGGGTGTTAAGTTAAAGCAACCTCTACAGGCATACTTTCGAATCAACGCTGAAAACTTCGGGCAGTTCGAGCGCACTCTAATAATCGCAGATGAAGGCGCAGAAATCACCTACATGGAAGGCTGCACTGCACCTAAATTTGAAACTGCTACGCTGCACAGTGCAGTTGTGGAGCTTGTCGCACTAAAAAATGCTAAGATTCAGTATATCACTGTACAAAACTGGTCGAACAATGTTTTCAATTTGGTCACAAAGCGTGGCATGGCAGACGAGGGCGCCGAAGTGAAATGGATCGATTGCAATATTGGCTCACGCCTCACAATGAAATATCCTGGAGTTGTTCTTAAGGGTAAGGGCGCGCGAGGTGAAGTTTTATCGATTGCATTGGCCAATGACGGTCAGCATCAAGACACAGGCGCTAAAATGATCCACCTTGCGGATGATACCACGAGTAATATTATTTCAAAGTCTATCTCGATTGGAGATGGTCGCTCAACTTACCGCGGGCAGGTGCACATGCCAAAGCATTTAAAAAACTGTAGGAACAATACCGAATGTGACGCGCTACTAATTAATACTAATAGCCGAACCGATACGTACCCTGCAATCACGACACGTGGAGAAAACAACACCGTACAGCACGAAGCAAGCGTCTCCAAAGTTAGTGCAGAACAAATCTTTTACATGATGCAGCGCGGACTGTCCGAAGGCGAAGCAATGAGCCTCGCTGTGAATGGTTTCGTAAACGAACTGATGAAAGCATTCCCAATGGAGTACTCGGTCGAATTAAAACGCCTAATAGATATGGAGATGGAAGGATCCGTGGGCTAAATGCAGGGTAATTTGTTAGATAAAAACAAAGCCACAGAATCTGATTATGACGACATCTATTGTAGACTCTCCTACTGCAACCACGCAAGAGCCGGCGTGGCTCATCGAGCGACGTGACCGCGGGAAGCAGCAGTACTCAAGCTTATCGGCTCCTACAGCGGCAGATGAGCTCTGGCGATTTGCGCGTGTTAAAGCCTTACAAACTGATGGTTTTACTACAGCAAGTACTCCACACGAAGAGGTACTACAGTCACTTCAAGAACGCTCTAATTTAATCACGGAAACAGCTGGGCAACTTGTTTTTGTCGACGATACTCCTGCAAAATTTGAAGGCATTAGTGAAAAGCTTTCCAAACAAGGGGTGCTCTACTTACCCATTGCCGATGCGATAAACCAGCACCCGCAAATTATGGAAAAGTACTTCCTGCAGGAATCTACCAAGCTCGGTTCAGAGAAATTCTTCGGATTACATGCACAACTAGTTCGCGCGGGATCTGTCTTGTATATTCCTAAAGGAGTGGTCATTGAGCAACCCTTCGTAAACTATTATTGGACTAGCGGTGAGCATGTATCTGTTTTCCCTCATACCCTAGTCATCGCCGAAGACAATGCAAATGCGTCTATTGTCGATATCTTCTTTTCTGAAACTGTATCTAATTCTGCCCTCTGTATAGCAGCAACCAACATACATGCAGGCCCTGGGGCACATGTTTTTCGTAAAGTCGTTCAAGACTGGAATGAAAAAACTGTCTCTTTTCAGCTCGACACTACCGTGGCAGCTCGTGACGCTATGGTCAAAAATGTCGCGGTTAACATTGGCGCAGAGCGCGCACGCTACGAAGCTCAAACTCGCATAGAAGGCCCTGGAGCAGATGTTAAAATGTACTCGTTAACAGTAGCCGAAGAAAATCAAGAATTCGATCAGCGCACGATTCAAATTCACAACGCACCTAATGCAGTCTCTGACTTGTTATATAAAAATGCACTTCTTGATAAAAGTCGCAGTATTTTCTCGGGACTTATCAAGGTTGCAGAAGGTGCCCAGCAAACCGACGCCTACCAGACCAATCGTAATTTGCTCCTCGATCCTACTGCCGAGGCCAATGCCCTACCCGGGCTCGAAATTTTAGCAAACGATGTTAAATGCTCGCATGGCGCGACCACTGGAAATGTCGACGAAACAGAGTTGTTTTATATGATGAGCCGCGGCATTCCAAAACGTGTTGCTATGCAGTTAATGGTCTTTGGGTTTTTTGAAGAAGTCATCGAAAAAGTAGAGAGTGACGAACTCGCCGAAAATTTACGCTCCCTAATTCGCAATAAATTTGAAACTAAAATCAGCTAACACAACTAGTACATATGGATGATCAACGAACTCTTTCTCGTGAAGTAGAAGTCACTCTCATCCCTCAGGGCACTCCGATGAGCCTGCCAGAAGGAGAGCAAGTGACTATTACGCACCGTCTTGGTGGCAATTTTACTATTATGACTGCCAATGGCATGTTTCGTGTAAGCGGGGCTAATGCCGATGCTCTTGGTGAGAGCGTAACTGAAGTAAATAAGCAAGAGGATGCAAAAGGCATGGATAGCCCTGTCGCAAAAGAACAGCTCTGGGAAGCACTTAAGACTGTCTTTGATCCAGAAATCCCAGTTAATATAGTGGATCTAGGACTCGTTTATTCGCTTGAATATAATGAAAAGCCTGAAGGAGGTCACAAAGTAGAGGTGCACATGACTCTCACTGCCCCAGGATGCGGCATGGGTCCTGTGATTGCAGAAGACGCACAAATGCGCTTGCTAGGTGTACCGGGAGTCGCTGAAGCTCAGGTTGATATCGTCTGGGACCCGCCTTGGAATCAAGAGATGATTACCGAAGAAGGAAAAATGGTCCTCGGACTGATTTAAATAAGCGCGGAGGACTTTTTTTGCGTGCACAATTGGTAATGAAATTGCTAATATGTACACAATTGCGCGCTCTAAATTTTTAGGCGTGCAAAATTTCGCGCCTTAATGCCATCTAACAATATACATACATATATAACGCCTGATGCAGTCTTTAAGTATAAAGCGAAGGAACATTCTGTAGCTAGAAATGAAGGCTTTGCGATAGTCATCGCTTTATCTCTAATGAGCTTCGTACTATTAATGCTAGTCACATTAACTGCGCTCGCCCGAGTCGAATCGCAGGCTGCACAAATTCACCAGAAAAAATTACTCGCTAAAGAAAACGCCCGGCTTGGCCTAATGATCGCATTGGGCAATTTGCAGCGGTATGCTGGACCCGATCAGCGCGTGACAGCAAACGCTGAAATCGATTTGGCACATACGCCAAGTTCAAAATTCTGGTCAGGAATATGGGTAAGCGATTCCAATGAGATTAATACTGGTGACCCTGTAAGCGATTCCAATGAGATTAATACCGGTGACCCTGTATGGCTAGTATCTGGAATCCCAGAAATAGATACCGAAAATCTTCAAACTAATCCATTATCAGTAACTATCGACAATCCAGTAGAAGTTTTTCCTTCTACTTCCGATGAAAGTGAAGTCATCGTCGGGACTATCCCCATAATAGATAAAAATGCTAATACCTCTGGAGAAATTGCTTATTGGTTATCAGATGAATCTTCTAAAGTAAGGCTTAACTTGAAGCCTGAAAGCGATGAAATGAGCTACTTAACTGCCGAAGATAAACAAAATATCAATGAAAGCTACCTATCCTTCCCCGTTCAGGACAAAATATTTCGTGAATTTTCGCCACTTTCAGAAACAAAGATTGAAGATTTTGCGCGCGTTTTGAACCCAAATCAGATCGATCACATAATTCCCACGCGAACAGATACAAGCAATCAAACAATCCTTGATGCATCACATGACTTTACTACTCGCTCTGCATCGGTTATAACTAACATGGGCAAGGGTGGTTTGAAGAAGAATCTAACCGGTCGAACCCGCGCTCAATTAAATGACATATTAGAACAACCAGACTATCTTAATGACAACTATTTGAGTGGCGACTATCTAACGCACTACAATATAAATCCAAAAACTGGTAAACCAAATCAAGATGCTGCTGATCCAAATGAGTCCCATGAATTAGACCAATCAGCCGGTCATTTTACTAGCAATGGTGCAATTGCTCGGCAAGCGGTTGATGATTTTTTTGATTACAGAGATAATGATACTAAACCGGATGATAATAAGGCAGTGCCGGTACACACAGCAATGCCGATCATATCGGAAATGTCCTTTCGGCTAGGTGCTTTTCATACACAGTCTGATGCAAAGCATCGTATTAGATTCCACGTTGATGTTGAATTTTGGAATCCATATCCGTACCCAATAAAGTTCCCGGCAGATGGGGTCAAAGATAGATGCTTTATTGTGATGATTGTTCCATCAAATATTGGTTCCGATGGCACTGAAGCCGAAAAGATGATACTGAGCATAGAAAATGTGAACACCAATGAAGAGTTACATACTAATCTCTTCAACTATGAT
>JAYYDJ010000058.1:0-10158 GCA_036160955.1 Verrucomicrobiota bacterium
TCTGTTTTCTTTATGCAAGGGAACTAAATCAGCAATTGTACCTATAGCGACCAAATCTAAATAATCCTTTAGTTGTATATTATCTACGCGAGGGTCATTAGCTGCGCGCCTACTTTTAAGAATCCCATGCAGCAGTTTAAACACTAGTCCAGCTGTACATAGTTCACGCCAAGGAGCAGAAGCTGCATCATTTACATGGGGATTTATGAATACACAATTATTAGGAGGTTGCGTCTTTGACTGGTGATGATCGACAATAATTACATCCACCTCCTGCTCTCGCAAATAGTGAATAGCTTCATGGGCATTTGTACCACAATCTAGAGCAATAAAAAGCTTAGGAATATTGCCAGCAAAGACTCGATCTATAGCTTGTTTACTAAGACCGTAGCCTTCCTCTAAGCGAAGCGGTACACAATACCTGGGTTCTAATTCCAATTTTCGGAGAAGACTAACTAGCTGGACAGTACTTGTAACGCCATCTACATCATAATCACCGAACACCACTACTGACTCTTTTGCCTCAACTGCTTGCTCAATTCGAGTAACAGCAGCGCGTAAATTAGTCACAGCAAATGGGTCGTCTAAATTAGCTAGACGCGGCCGTAAAAACGAATCGGCACTCACAGCATCTTTAATTCCAGCATGCACCAATAAACGCCCCAGTACTTCAGGCACCTCCAGCGAATCACTCAGCTGATGAACAAGTGATTCATTGGTAGCGGTTATTGTCCAGAGCATTTAGTCTATTTATTTTTCAAAGCGCTAGCGTCACCCTTGACGCCTTCCCACTCATACTTCTTAGGAGTTAACTTACCTTCATCGACATGTTTACGATTTCCTTTGTGCCACCAGTAAAATACTGGGCTAGCAATAAAGATTGAAGAAAAAGTTCCCGTTAAAATGCCAATAATAAACACGAAGGAGAAATCAGTAATTACACCTGAACCGAAAATATATAAGGAACAAGCTGCCAGCAAAGTCGTAATACTAGTCAATAGGGAACGAGAGAAGACACGGTTAATCGCAAGATTAATAATCGAACGTAAGCCAGCGCCAGGGTTGAGTTCAAGCTCCTCACGAATACGATCAAACACCACAATAGTATCATTAATTGAATACCCCACAATCATTAGGATTGCAGCCAGCATAGGCGCGGTAAATTGACCGCTAACAAAAACATCTAGTGCACCACAGATAACGAACACGCCTACTGTCATAAATACATCGTGTATTGTCGCAACGACTGCACCGACTCCATAGCCAACTTCAAAGCGTAAAGCTACGTAGAGCAAAATACCACCAAGCGCTGCCAAAACCGACCAGAGGGCATTCCACTGTATATTACTGGAGACTGAAGCGCCAATTTGGGTGACAGCAATCTCATCGAGTCCTGCATCAGGGAAAACTTGCTGCAAGCCAGCGAGCACTTCCCTGCTTTGATCAAAACGTGTTTGTAATTTTAATACCTCACGATTCTCGCCTATAAGTGTCTGATAAACTGGATTCACTTCACCTAAACCAAACTCTGTTGCCGCCGCCCCCAATTCTCCTGCATCTAACTTTTGCTCAAAAGCTACCGTCATTTCATCGCCCCCGGTGAAGTCGATTCCCATAATGTTGTCATGGTAAATGAATATACTAACCACTCCAGCCACCACCAGCGACCATGAAGCGAGAAAGGCTGGTTTGCGGTGCTTAAAGAAATCAATCTTCATTTCACCTAGTAGGCTCAGGCCTAAGACCTGCTTTAAACCAGCACGGTGCACGATAAAATCGACCATGAAACGAGTCACTACCAGCGCACAAAAAATCGATGCGCAGATACCAATTGCGAGGGTGTAACCAAATCCTTTAACTGGACCTGTACCTAACCAAATAAGAATACAAGCAGTAATAAGGGTTGTCACATTAGCATCGACAATTGTAGAAGTAACTTTCTGAAAAGCGTTCGCTGCTGCAGTCTGCAAAGATTTTCCGAGCTTTAGTTCTTCACGTAACCGTTCAAATATAAGAATATTGGCATCCACACCCATTCCCAGAGTAAGCACTAAAGCCGCAACGCCAGGGAGCGTTAAAGTAGCACCCAAGCTAGCTAAAACTCCTAAAACAATAATGATGTTTACTATTGCAGAGGTCACCGCTACGAAACCGCCAATAAAGTAATATAAAATCATAAATGAAACCACAAAGATTGCTCCCCACTTAACCGCGTTTAGCGAGCTATTACGAGCCCCCGCTGCCATAGAGGGTCCTACTTCATACATCTCATCAACCGTTAATTCAACTGCCAGTGGATTGTTTAAAACATTAGCCAAATCAAATGCCTCACGCTGCGAATAACTGCCAGTAATTTGAGCATTCTTAGATAACACGCCTTGCACAGTTGGCGCGGAATAAAGTTTACCATCCAGTACAATCGCTAATGGTTGACCCAGTAACTTCTCGGTAACTGCCCGGAAAATCTTAGCGCCATCTGAGGTCATAACTAAATTGACCTGAAATCCACCGGTTGGAGTCTGGGAGGCAAATGCATCCTCAACGATTTCACCAGTCGCTTCAGGTATGCGCTTAACAAACATGCGACGCTCATAGACTTCCCCATTATTTCGATCTTCAATCTCTTCAGCAAGCACTTCGTATCCAACTGGATACTTGTTAGTTGGCGTCGTATCAGGCTCTAGTGATGTATGCACTGTGCGAAATTCCAACCGTGCTGGTTTTTTAATAATGTCTATAATCTCAGGATTCTCTTTTGTTGATGCTCCCGGCATCTGTATCTCTATAGCATTTTCACCACGCGGACGAATAATAGGCTCTGCGACACCCGAACCATCTAAGCGCTCAGCCATAATTGATATAGCATCTTCTAATTGCTCCGCTTGTTCGTAAGAACTTAAATCTGACTGCGCCGATGTATCCATCTTCATCGTTACGCCTACACCTCCTTTAAGATCGAGCCCTAACCTTAATTGGCTCTGCGCCTGACTGAGCATATATTTTAGAAGTATATTATTACGCTTATTGCGATTTGCTATATCCTTTACCTGTATTTGAGGAAAAAATACGGCATAATCAATTGATTCTTGAACTCCAAGGTCGCGCAGAGCAGTGAACAATGTTTTAGATTCTTTACTTGTAACAAGCGTCTGAGCTCGAGCCAGTAACTCTTCAAAGGCATCAACTTGAGAAGTGGCTTGTCCGCTGATATACTGCTCAAAAGGACGATCCTTAATTGGCGTGATGCTTATAATACACCACCATATAATTAGTGCTGTAAGTACAAACTTCCAAAGAATATTGCCGGACATAATTGGGTATCTAAATGGGTGAATACTATCGACGCAGCAGTAACTTCCTAAATGTCAATTTTGTTACCTATCGATTGCTTGGTTAATTCAATTTTCACGTTATCTGCGATGCGGACAACAAAACGATCGTCCTTTACATTAGTAATGGATCCGTAAATACCACCGCTTGTGATTATAGCGTCACCTGTTTTCAATTCCGTAATCATTTTATCATGCGCTTTTTGTTTCTTTCGCTGCGGGGCAATGATTAAAAACCACATTCCGACAAAAAGTAGTATAATCGGAAGAAACTGACTCAAACCGCCGCCAGATGGCGCCGCGGCTTGTGCAATAGGAAGAGAAATGATGAGCTCAATTGGTGACATGATTCGTATAGTGTTGAAAAAACCGCAAAAACAAAGGTAGTCGTAGCAAAATAGCAAGATCCTATTCTATCCAAGAACTAGTCCTGCTGACACAAATATACCATAGCTAGCAACGATCCATCCAGTAACCTTAAGAATATTTAGAAAATCTACTGCGGTTCTTGCAGCAACTAAACTCTTTACCTGAAAAATTGCTGCTACCGCTGGAATCAAGGCAAACAGTAATGTGTAATTATACCCCTGCACTACTAACAAGCAGGGCGTTAAGCAGGCAGACAAGCCTGCAAAACGGTAAACTCTTAAAGCGAAAACGCGACCAAACCGTACCACTAAGGTGCGCTTCTGGGTGCTTTGGTCTTCTTCCATGTCACGGTAGTTATTGACGATTAAGAGGTTATTTATTAATAAGCCAATCGTCAGACCTAACAATAAGACCTCTAAAGTAATACTCCCTGTCTGAACATAATAGGTACAACCAACCGCAATAAAGCCAAAAAAGAAGACTACAAAAATATCACCTAATCCATTATAAGCTAGAGGGTACGGTCCGCCAGTGTAAAGCCATGCACTCAGCACGCTTGCTATTCCAACAACTAATAACCACCATCCACCGTAAGGGATTAGAGCTAGGCCACACGCAAAGGCTACAACCAATACCGTTATTGCATAAAACCGCATTTGGCTTGGCCTAATTAAACCTGTAGCTACTGCACGCTGAGGACCCAGGCGAGCGGCAGTGTCAGCTCCCCTTGCTGCATCTAAATAATCGTTAGCAAAATTAGTTCCGATTTGAACGAGTACAGCAAATATTAAGCAGATTAAAGCAGGCTGCCAAGCAAACTGCTCAGCAGCATGAGCTAAACTTGAACCAAGTAAAACAGGAGTCACAGCTGCAGGTAAAGTCTTGGGCCGGGTTGCTTCAATCCATGTGGTAATTTTTGACATGTTCTAACTGATCCCTCAGCAAATACTTATGGTCAAGCTTGTTAAAGAGTCATAGACTGTATTACTTCTTATGAATCATACAGAAATAAGATTGTAGATTGCCATCCTATCAATAACTACCTAAGAAATTAACTGATGCATCCAACTCTCCTGATCCTTGCCGCCGGCATGGGAAACCGCTACGGCAGCTTGAAACAACTTGACGCTATGGGACCAAATGGCGAAACAGTACTAGATTACTCTGTCTATGATGCCATCAGAGCGGGATTTAGTAAGGTAGTCTTTGTTATTCGCAAAGACTTTGCATCCATATTTCAGGCGACCATTGGAAACAAGTTTGAAGAACATATTGAAGTAGATTATGCATTTCAGGAGCTAAGTGACATACCTGTTGGTTTCTCAATGCCAAAAAATAGAAAAACTCCCTGGGGCACTGCGCACGCAGTGCGAGCCGCACGCAAATTAATTCACACACCATTTGCTGTGATTAATGCAGATGATTTCTATGGGCGTGATGCATTTATTAAAATCGCTGAATACTTTAATCAATCGCAAGACGCCCCGGAATTACGCACCTGTATGATCGGGTACCAATTAGCCAACACTTTATCACATTATGGCAGTGTTAATCGTGGTTTGTGCAAGATCTACAATGGTATTTTACAAACAGTAGAAGAACACACAGACATTGCAGCTGATGCCTCATCAACGATCTTTGGCTCTAATCTAAAAAAAGTTCCAATCGCAATCGAACCAGATGTTACCGTATCCATGAACTTTTGGGGATTCACTCCAGCAATTTTTGCCAGCATCGAAGCCCTATTCTGCGAATTTTTAGAGCACCAAATCCAGACGTCACAAGCGGAATGCTTTATTCCAAGTATTGTAGACAGCCTAATTCGTAGCGGACAAACAGAATGCGCTGTGATAAAAACCTCTGGCACCTGGTTTGGCGTCACCTATCCGAAAGATAAGCCATTAGTACAAGCTAGTATCGAACAACTAGTAGCTACTGGCGAATACCCATCGCCGCTCGCTTAAAACTTCAGCTGGACTATTTTAGTGTGCAAGTTGGATCGTCTCTACTATTTTTGTATAAATTTTGTCAACTGGCATCTGCGCTAATTGAGCTGGTGGTACACGCGGCGCATTGATTGGTGGCAGAGTATCCATTGGCTCGGATAAGCATACATCGCGATTGGCTTCAACCTCCTCAACCCTATCAATTGGTGTAAAATGCGGAGCTGTCAGCAATGCTTCAGGATGTTCTAAAATAAGCTTGCTGATCGCTTGAACTGCTTGCGCGAAACGATCGAGTTCTGCCTTTGTATAGCTCTCGGTCGGTTCTATCATCAAGCCAAGCGGCTCAGGCCAGGAAACTGTTGGAGCATGGAAGCCAAAATCGAGAAAAAGCTTACCAATACGCTGGGCTGAATCAGCTTTGCGTAAACCAACTGCTTCAAGTTGCGCATAATGCTTGGGCAGTGGAGTCACAATAAATTCATGCATACGAGGTACCGAATCGGCACCATCGGGCAACAAGGCATAATCACTGGAGAGTTGCGTTTGCAAATAACGCGCGGCTAGAACTGCTATCGCAGACATCCGCCGCACCCCTTCTTTGCCTAATCGTAGCAAATAACTATAACAGCGAACTTTGTGAGCAAAGTTGCCCCAATGGCGGTGAAAAGACCCTATTGATTTTGGTGAAGCAGTCGGCAGATACAAACCACCTTCGTGAATAATTTGATAACCTGGTAGATAAGGTTCTAAGCGAGTACTCACCGCCACTATGGCATCGCCCGGACCTCCACCACCATGCGGTATTGTCCACGTTTTGTGCAAATTATTGTGTACTGCATCGACACCTAAAGCTCCGAGATCTACCCAACCGGCGATTGCATTCATATTAGCGCCATCCATATAGACCAGTCCTCCGATCTCGTGAATTTTTGCCGCGATCTTTTTAAAATCTGTTTCGAAAATTCCAGACGTGTTAGGGTTGGTGATCATAATCCCAGCAATTCGTGAACCGTACTCTTTGATGCGAAAATCTAAGTCTTCATTGAGTACTCTTCCTGCTGTATCAGCTTCCAGATAGACAATTTTACCCTTTTTTCCAGCATAGCCAGCCATCGTAGCAGTCGCAAAATTTGTGCCATGAGCAGAGCTAGGTATCAGCATAATATCTCGCAATTCGCCACGATCCCTGTGATACGCTTGAAATAATTTAAGCCCTACTAATTCACCTTGTGCTCCAGCAAGTGGCTGAGTCGTAACTGCAGCGAGGCCAGTAATTTCTTTGAACCATTCCTGAATTTCATGAAGCAGAAAGAGGCACCCCTGCGCATCCTCAACAGGAGCCTGCGGATGTATATCAGTAAAACCAGGAAGGCATGCCGCCCAATCATTAACCCTAGGGTTGTATTTCATGGTACAAGAGCCCAATGGATAGCAACCATCATCGGGGCTAACATTCAAGCTTCCTAGATCTTTATAATAACTGATCACTTCTTTTGCTGAATGGCTTGGCAAACCCGGCGCTTGCTTACGCAAATATAGGGAAATATCTGTGAGCTTAGTAGGAGTATAGCAATTTACAGTGCCGTAATACCCATTAAAGACTGCAAATAAAGCGTCTAAATCTTGAGCTCTATTGCTAAAAGATAGTTTAATTAAGTTTCGACTACCAGCAATGCGTGAGGAAACATCTGCCCCTGCCAATACACCTACATGGCGCGCTGCTTTTAAAAGCTCCCCAACAGGTTGGCCAATAGATAAAGTGATTTCGTGAAAACAAGCACTCTTTGGGAAAGCAAGCTCAACGCCATCTAAAGCGAGTAAACGCTCCGTTGCTTTCTTCAAACGACTACGCATCGTCGACAAAATTGAGGACATACCAGCATCGCCGCGCTCCAATAAGGAAGCCCCAACTAAGGTCGCTATAAAAGCTTGGTTAGAGCAAATGTTAGACGTGGCTTTATCTTTGCGAATATGCTGCTCACGCGTTGACAAGACTCCTACCCTACATTCGCGACCTGCAACATCTTTAGCTTTGCCGATGAATCGGCCTGGCGCTGCGCGCACGCCGCCGCGATCCTTCGAAGAAAAACGCACGCCAAAAAGCCCGAGGCCAGGACCTCCGAAATTAGGACCTAAGGCTAAGTGCTGCGCTTCGCCTACAATAATATCAACTCCCTTAACACCCCATTCGCTTGGTGGCTTAAGCCCGCCCTCAGTCAGTAGCAGTGGATCAATAACCGCTATGCTCTTTGCGCCTATTTGAGCACACAGATCTGTTATTTTGTCAAAGTCTTCGATTAGCCCAAAGGTGTTCACTTGAGGGAAAACAACTGCAGCAAGGCGATCTCCTGCCTCGGCAACTCTAACGGATAAGCCCTCAAGGTCAATGCAGCCAGTTTCCTCGTTGGCAGGAACACGAATTAGCTCAACCTCTGTGTCCAAGACTAAGGTCTCAAGGACCTCCAAATCACCCGGATAAAGTGTCTCCGAAATGATGGCGATGCTCTTAGCACGTAGCATTCGAATAGCCGCCGAAATTCCCTCAAAAATCGAAGTTGATCGATCGTACAACGAGGCGTTCACTGCTTCAAAGCCTGTAAGGCGTGCCATCGCGCATTGATAGATCCAGTGGGCAATTAAAGTCCCTTGGCTTAGCTCAGGTTGGTAAGGCGTATAAGCAGTGGTTAAATTACGAATGTCGCATATAGGGCCAACTACTGAGGAGGGCACTAAATCAAGGACTCCATCTCCTAAAAAACTGGTGCCTATACGGTTTCTCTTGGAAATCTCTGCTAACTTTTCTTTTAATTCAACGTACTCCAACTCATCTGCTAAATTTAATGATTCGGTAAATTTTACCGCACTTGGAATATGTTCAAAAAGTTCCTCCAACGAATCCTTGCCGACAGCTTTCAGCATTGCACTAAGATCACTATCGCTAGCCGCTATATAGTGGCGGGCTTCTTCACGAAGTGCGACAGAATTATTTTGCATATTGTAGAGAAAGGCTATTCTAAAAGTTGTAAATACTATAGCTAATGAGTTGTGTCAATTTACACGAAAAAACTCAACGAGAGTCTTAATGCATCGCAAGCAAGATTGCATTAAATAACGCGACTATCAACAACATCCATCGAAATGCAGGATACCCATTTATTGCCACTACATAATTTTCATGCTTCTCATGGGGCACGCTTTGTGCCTTACGGCAACTGGGAAATGCCTGTTCAATACACGAGCATTCTAGAGGAACACAAAGCTGTTCGTGAAGCAGCCGGACTATTTGACGTTAGTCATATGGGAGAATTTTACATTAGCGGACCACAAGCAGTAAAATTTTTAGATAAGCTTTTAGTCAATGCTATCGCCGTATTACCATCTGGTAGAGCAGCCTACTCACCCATGTGCACAAGGAGTGGTGGCGTCGTTGATGACCTAATCGTATATCGTTTGAGCTTTGAAACTTTCTTAATCTGCGTGAATGCGAGTAACGTAGAAAAAGATTACGGCTGGTTGCATCAACAGGCAGAGCGCTGGGGTCTGGATGTCGAAATCCAAGACCAATCTGAAGACTATGCCTTACTTGCCCTGCAAGGGCCAAAGGCGGTCTTAATTCTACAAGAAGCTGGTTTTGAATCTGTAAGTAAGCTCGCTAGATTTTCACATATCTTCGTGTCTTTTATGGGTGTAAAATGTCTCGTTGCTCGTACTGGTTATACAGGAGAAGATGGATTTGAGATATATTCACCGATTGCTGCAGCATTAGAACTCGCCGAGAAGCTTATGCAAGCAGGCGGCGATTACGGACTTAAACTATGTGGTCTCGGCGCTAGGGACAGCTTACGCCTTGAGGCTGGCTTGCCTTTATATGGACATGAGCTAAGTGATCAAATTAGTCCTTTACAAGCAGGCCTTGAGTGGACTGTTAAATTTGAAAAAGAAGACTTCATAGGTAAAAATGCCTTGAGCGAGCAACTCCAAGAAGGCCTAATAAGGCAGGTAATTTACTTTAAGCTAGACGGACGTCGCATGGCACGAGAGGGTATGGCTATCGTCAATAATGCAGGCGTTCGTGTCGGAAAAGTACTCTCTGGAACGAAATCACCGGTATTAGACTGCCCGATTGGCAGTGCACTAATTGATAGCAGTGCACTTACAGATAGTCTCTCAGTAGATTTACGCGGTCATATCATCTCACTACAGAGAGTAAAACCCCCCATGCAAAAGCTTTAGCGAATCACTCGATATCACCTAATACTGTTTTTGTAACAGCATTTTCTGGTATACTATTCGAGTGATTCGGCGTACTATCACTAATCTCACTAACTGGAGCCCTATTTGGGCGAGGACGTGTTTTCACTGAAAATTCCAATTCTGAGGCTGCACGCCTTACCTTAATACTCGTAAATTGATTGGCACGCGTGAAAAACACTGCAGTGGGAACATCTGTAACAGAGTTGATAGGGCGATTATCGATTGAAAGTAAGTGGTCTCCTTCTATCAAGCCCGCCTGA
>JAYYDJ010000059.1:0-7610 GCA_036160955.1 Verrucomicrobiota bacterium
GCCACCATCCTTAGCGTGACCTGGACACAAAACGATAATGCGACTTGGATAGCGCTGGGCAAAACGAATTAATGAATCGAACCGCTCCCTGGCATCTTCTGGCTTTACGCTCGTTCCAAAGTGCAGCACTACATTCATCTGCGAAGCACGAAACTCTGTCAAAACATCGGTAGCATCCGTCTCCCACATAGCAGCTAAGTGGTCGGTAACCTCGCGCACCGGCAATTCAATGCCTGGCAATATATCGATTAATTCAGGTGTCTTCAATTTTTAAGCCTCTGGTATCGACGATGAGCGACCCTGTTCTAGGTCAGCTAGAGCGGCGCCACTGGTGGCCACCCTCCTGTAAAAGTACATCACTTGCCTTAGGACCCCAAGAGCCAGATGTATATTCTTCAAGACCCTCTATACCCCGATTACTCCAATCCTCAAGGATTGGAGTAATTAACTTCCAGGAGGCCTCCGTTTCATCTCCACGAATAAATAATGTGCTGTCACCGATCATTGCATCTAAAATAAGGCGCTCGTACGCCTCCGGAGTGTTCGACCCAAAAGTAGTGGCATAACGAAAATGCATTTTCACCGGTTGTGTGCGCGTCTCAAGACCAGGAACTTTAGAGTTCATCACCAATGTTACACCTTCATCAGGCTGTATTCGAATGACCATCGTGTTTGCAGCCAAATCATATTTCTCTCCCTCGGAAAAGAGAATACCTGGTGGACGCTTGAACTGAATCGCAATTTCACTAGTACGTCTTGGCATGCGCTTTCCTGATCGAACATAAAATGGCACACCTTTCCAACGCCAATTATTAATCGATAGCCGCAGGGCTGCATATGTCTCTGTAGCCGAGCTCTTTGGTATGTCATCCTCATCTAAATAGGACTTAACTGGCTCGCCATCGACTAACCCTTCTAAATAGCGCGCGCGCACGACCTCTTCGGCTCCCGGCCTGAGTTCAAGCGGTTGAATAGCTTTGAGTACTTTTACTTTTTCATCGCGAATGGATTCAGGGTCTAGTGAAACCGGCGGTTCCATAGCAGTTAGTGCGAGTAACTGCATAGTATGATTCTGTATCATATCCCTTAACGCCCCGCTTGTATCGTAGTATCCTCCTCGACTGCCAACACCCAAACTCTCAGCGACAGTAATTTGCACATTATTAACATACTCTCTATTCCACATTGGTTCAAAAATAGAATTTGCGAAGCGTTGTACTAATAAATCTTGTACGGTCTCTTTACCAAGATAGTGATCAATTCGAAATACTTGAGACTCATCAAAGACTTCCTTGATTGCTGCATTTAGCGCGCGCGCAGAATCTAAATCATGGCCAAAGGGCTTCTCTATAATTACCTTCGATGCTAGTTTTGTATTTATATGCATACTCGCCATCCCACTCGCACCTAAATTGCTAATAATGGCGGCAAAAACGCTTGGTGGAGTAGAGATATAAAACAGACGCTGCACCTCTCTTCCTAAGTCAGCCTCAATTGTATCAATTTTTTTGGCTAACTCTAAAAATGCTTCAACCGAATCATATTCTCCAGTATGGTAGATTGTATTGTGACGTACCCGATCCCATATTTCAGCATCCATAGGGCGCCGTGAAAACTCACCAACTGCTTGATCCATAGCCTCGCGAAATTTAGTATTCTTCAATGGTTTGCGACCAAATCCGATTAAATGAAAGTCTCCCGGCAATAGATTATCAACACTTAGATTAAAGATAGCGGGAACTAACTTACGAGCAGTTAAATCTCCCGATGCGCCGAAGATTACAACTATAGTAGGCGGCGAGCCACGATGCTTGCTTAAGCCATTTAAAAAAGGATGCCTGGATTCGTCACTTGTAATCATTGTCTCTCGAAGTTACGGGCTTTGTAATGTTTATGGTAAAGTGGAATATTTTTGTAGTGTCGTACTTTTTCAGCTTTATTGGATGAAAGCACGATATCTATGATGTCAAAACGAAAGTGCTATGGAGGATATTGGATCTAATTTAAATACTGTCTACAGGTCCGATGCAAGACCGCCTTCTTATTTACGTCGATTGAATGGTGGCCAGAAACAAGTGTTTTTCTGCAAGAGCGCGTACTTCAATAAATACCAAAGTACCCTTATAACTACAAAATAGATCTAACCCGCCGCGGCTTCCATGCCAGTTACGAGTGATTGATTTACAGCCAAGTATTCGCTTGCAGTAATCTGCTGCCAAAGCTTCGCCATAAGCACCACGCTCTACACTGGTAGCATCTGGACTACGCGCTGTAGGTGACTTTATAAAGGGCAAAAGATTATAAGCGCGCTGGAAAAGATTCATACGACAAGCTTGCAGGTTCGAATAGGCTAGTTGATATTTATGCTAAACAAATTAATATAATTAAATCCCAAATAACTATCAAGACGGATCGAAATACATTTGATTTTTTAATCGTTGGTGCCGGCATCGCCGGCTGCTTGCTAGCGTGGCGTCTAAAAAAAGCAGGTAAAAGTGTAGTCTTGCTTAGCAACTCTCAGGCCCCTAGTGCCTCTGCTATAGCAGCTGGTGTCATTAATCCAGTGACTGGGCGATGGGCTGTAAAATCTTGGCGTGTCGATGATTTATTACCCGAAGCAGAACGCCTGTATCGCGCCCTAGAAAAAGAATTAAATATCGATGTATACCATCCTATGCCCCTACGGCGCTTTTGTAAAAATAAAGAAGACCAAAAGCGTATAGGTCGTCGTTTACGAAATTTGCGCTACGCAGATGTAATCAGTGATTTCCATCAAGCAGGCGATTCTCCTGAGAATATAAAAGACTCCTATGGTAGTTTTGATATTTTAAGAGCCGCCTACGTCGACCTACCCAAATTACTAGAGTCAATGAGGGGTAGTTTCAGATGCGTTGACACACAATTTGATCACGCTGCATTGCGGCGTAATGGAGATTGCTGGGAGTATAAAGAGTTTAAAGCTCCCAAAGTAATCTTTAGTGAAGGGGCCGCAATGAACAGTAACCCATGGTTTTCTATATTAAAATCAGCACTCACCCCAATAAAAGGAGAAACACTTTCATTTGAGTGCCGAAAGCTCAAGCTGCCGCGCTCTATTTACCATAACGGCAAATGGTTGATAGCATATGGCGGCAATCGCTTCCGCATCGGAGCAACTTACAGCCAGAATTTTGATGGAGATGGGCCATCCAAGTCTGCTGCTAAAGAGTTATTAAATAGCGTAAGGACTTTTGCTGGCGAGGAACTATGGCTGGACAAAGAAAAACAACTCGCCGGCATACGCCCTAGTACTTTTGACACACGTCCGCTACTAGGCGCGCACCCAACTGAAGCCGGCCTTTACCTCTTTAATGGATTGGGCTCAAAAGGTGGGTCGGTCGCACCACTGATGAGCCGTCACTTTGCTGAATATTTAATTATTGGCGCACAGCTTGACCCTGAAGTAGACATAAAAAGATTCCTTAACCCTTAATTTACTACTCTTTATATGCGCCTTACCGAATTAGTCCATAAGCTGCTAGATATACAGGTTCATCCTGGAGACTCGGTCATTGATGCCACTAGCGGGAATGGGCACGACAGTGGTAAACTTGCTTCACTAATTGGCGCGTGTGGGCACTTACATGCAATTGATATTCAGGCGCCAGCCATTGCAGCAACGAAGAAACTACTGGAGAACTCGGGATTTGACCATTGTTACACTCTTTACTGCGACGACCATGGAGCAGTGCTACGAGCAATGCAGGCAAAGCACCAGCATAGAATAAGCGCCATAGTTTTCAATCTAGGCTATTTGCCCGGTAGCGATCATACGATCCAAACCAATTCTACTACTACAATTACGGCTTTAGATGCTTGTCTGCCCCTGCTTTGCCAAAACGGGTTGTTGCTCGTTACAGCCTATCGCGGTCACCCCGGTGGCATGGAAGAAGCCGAAAAAGTCGAAAAATGGATGCAACAACGCAAAAGTTGTAAGGGCTGGAAGATTGAGCAGGTGGCTCCACAAGCAGCAAGCCCTCGTGTTGCGCCAATCCTTTGGCAAGTATTTTCCCCTATAGTTTCAAAATGACTTAGGCTCGATCAGTCCGAAGTCTATCTTTTTCAGCTCCAAGTAATCTCCCTCGTACTGGCGTGAAACTCGAAAGTGCAAGCGCACTTCTTTAGCAGTTTTTGGAGAACGAAATGGGATCATTACACGCTGCAAGCCTACTGATTCGCCAACTGGAAGCTGTAATGGATAATCATAGCGGATACGCTGCCCCTCTCCATCCAACCAGCGCACGGAGAGCTGAACACGGTTATCAGGGCTGACTTTATAGGCAAGGTGGCAATCGAGCAAGTAGTCGTGTGCTCCCTCCACTGCTAGATTAGTAAAGATCGAAAATACATCTGCGCCACTTGCGCGTAGTCCATTAGATGCTGTGACCGAATCACTTGCTGGCGAGAAATGCAAATTTTCCGACGGGCGAAAGTCCATCCACCAATTAGCGATACGCGGTAAGTCTGGCGGCAGAAAACTACGCGATTGCCGAGCCGGACTGAGATAATGCAAATCTATATTGGGCATAAGAGATGTGTAGCTCTGCGGCGCCTCTACCCACTTACGCGCAGCGTCGATTTGTGAGGAGTAATTTGCAGCTCCTGCAAACTCGATTGGCTGACCCGCCGTTGCTAGCACAGCGATCGCAATCGGCACTGGATCCGACTGTAGCAGGCTAGTGAAGTGCTTGAGGCGAGCGTGGAGCGGATTTTTTATAAGCATTTGGCCGTAAGATTCGAAGGCTGCCCGGGCTTGAATAAATGCGGAGATCTCGCCGCCGGTCACAGTACCTGCAAAGCTCGTTTCTATCAACTTCTCGCGCGCAGACTGATAGGCTGCCTGCAGCTCAGTGAAAGTAAAAGCATCAGAAACTACCTGCACGCGCACAGAGCGCCTAGCATCATCAGAAACCTCAACTTTAGCGCCCTCAATAAGAGCGCGCAGCTCGGTAAGCACTTCGGACGTAAAAACCCTAATTCCAGATTCGTCCTTATAATATTTAATCCACTGCCAAGTGCCTGCATGCATCTCTCTGTGCGCCTCCGCCCCTTCATAAAAAGCGCGCATGGAATCGGCTGCCGCTCCAAAGAACTGCATATAATATTCATCGAGCAATGCTGCACTATCCTGCCAAGGGTTCCATAATAATTCAGCTGCAAGCCAAGCCTTGGCTCCATCTAGGCCCCAAGCAGAGGGCAACTGCGAGTAAAAGACAGTAACTTGGTTATCGGCTAAATGCTTTAGGCTCTCTGCAATCCAGCGGTTAAACTGGCGCGGATATGGAAGAGGCGCGCCAAAATAGTAGTCCCAAGTTGCGATGCTTGATGCGCCGGACTTCGACCAGCGTTCGATCAAAGCACGATCCTCAAGGCGGTAATCAGGATCATGCCATTGCGCGCGGTCGGAAGTAAGCACTGGCATAACATTGGGGTGTAGGGGCATAGAAGGAGACTGCTCTGTCCAGTAATAGGCTAACGCAGTTAAGTAGCGCGTTGCACCGTTTGGCGTTCGCCAAACACTGGCTGCTACTAAGTTTTGCTCTACCTGTAATTCATGTAACTCCTCGACTCGCTTCGCTACACTATTCATAAATCCAAAGACTAGATCGGTGTAATTAGGGCGCTCGCGAAAATAATGGAGTGAGCCAAGGGCCGCTGCTGTGCGTTCGGAGTCGTCAAACAAACAATTATCGTTAATCGACAGTGAAAAGCTCTGACTTTCTGGATTGCACTGAAAATGCTGTAGCGCCGCCTCAGCTGCTACTTCAACAACTTGTGGATTGGTAAAATCCGGCTGCGGGTCCTGCCTAGCGCTGCCTGTGGGTTTACGCCTTGTGCCATAGACCTTAGAAAAAAGCTCTGGATTACGGGCAAATAATTCTGAGGTAAATATTTTCGAAAGTGCATGATTAAATTGATAGCCACCGAATAGGCGGTTACGCCGCCCAAAGTTATTTTCCATTGGGTAAAGACGGCGCTGTACAAATGCAGGCGCCTGTAACCAGCGCTGCTCTGGAAAGAACCGAGGCACTTCGCCAACAAACTCCAGGCCGATATCACTTGCCCAGTACCAACGCGCACCTAGTATATTTGTGCACAGTGCGTATACAGCATTTAATAAGCCTGCATCAGTTTGAGCACCTAAGTAAATACTGCTATCTTTACGAAATAAAGTAAAACTCCCTGCTATCTGATACCCGCGCCATTCTGCAAATGGCTGCACTGCTGTGTGCTGCAAAATAATAGCATTTTGAGGCTCTACTTTCGGTGAAACTACTTGCCACTTTACTATTTCAAGTCGCTCACCTACTCGCTCATACCATACTGCTTGCAGATCAGTGGTAGCAGCAATCAAGCGCTCGCTTGCGGCAAACGGTAGCACGAGTTTCTGAATGTCAACTAGTGGCAAGCGAGCTGAGCCTGGCAGCGCCTTCGGCTTCCAAGAATGCGCCCTTGGAGAAGCGAGCACTAAGCATTGCAAGCAAGTCAGCAACAATAAGACAAAAATTAATCGATTACGCATCGGTATCATAGAAAAATTAATGCGTTTTTATGTCAGCCGCATACTTTTTTCGAGCATGAATTCAGCGGCCTGTCACTGCCTACCTGGTGAGGAATCTCGCTAGCCACTGAGTCTTATAGACCTGCTTAGGTACGACGCCTAAAAAACAGAGTAATACCAATAATAAACGCAAAAACAGTAATAGTTGCACTTGGTTCAGGGATTGCAATTAGCTCAATGTTATCCATCCCGATCACCCCTGAATATTCAGCACCTATAGCAGAATATCCGTTGCCATTACTTATAAAACGAAAGCCCCTGACATTTGATAAAGTTTCTTCAAAAGAGTCGGTTCCGGGGGTATCCGAATTGACGGTTCCGACTGGTTGCATCTCACTTTCCACTAGATTAAAACTAACATGCTCCCATTGACCTTCAGGGCTTAAATTATAGTAGGTTTTGCTGACCCACCAAGTTCCTGTTGAGATTTGCGGGTTGGCTACATTCGATATAGCTAAACGCAAAAAGACTGTATCTGACTCACTACTATTTTTGAAATCTAGCTCCACTCTTTGAATGCCTTTAGATATGAAGTCACCTAGCCATGGATCACTTGCGATAATAGCAGGATCGGTAGGTCTGCGCACAACCATCCTAGCTTTGTAACCACCCCCACCATCTAAGTCGATTTCCTTGCGCATATAAGGGTCTCCAGTATTGATGGCACCAATCGTACTAATTGCTCCATCAGCGCCACCGCCCCAACCGTCAAGACCGCTAGTAAAATCACTTAACGCGTAAGTAAAACTTGAACCGTATAGTGAACTATAAGAGTAAAGAAAAAACCCAATATATACTGTAAAGAATCTAAGATTCATTCAATACACAAACCATTGCTAGCTTGTCAAAATTCCCAAGGGCGATGCCAAATTAGCGAAGTTGAAGTTATTAATGTTTGGAATTACCGTGCTAATCTCAGAGGATGGAACACCATACCAAGAAGCTAGTTCTCCCATGTAAGCATCCACTGATGTAGATGGTAAAATCCGCCCCCGTCCCAAATCATTAG
>JAYYDJ010000060.1:0-13256 GCA_036160955.1 Verrucomicrobiota bacterium
AATCTGCTGCGCTGGGACCATAACATAAAAAACGAAGAAGAAAATCGTCAATAAATTTATCCCGTAAGGAAGTGCTGTTACATCATTTCTACCAAGTTTTATTCCTAGACGACGTGCTTGCCAGCCATAAAAGAAGTTCCCAGTAAGAATGCCGACAGCCATAGCCGGAAGAATACGCGTGGCTACAAATTCCACATCAAAGCTGAGCACAAATAAACTCAGATTAATAATCAGCAGAAAATTGATAAAGTTATTTAGGCCTAAGCCAAAAAAACCGTCAAAATCACCTTTTACAAACCATTTCACTCTCTGTTTATTAGCAAGACTGAGACCAGAATAACAATTAAATTCAATAACAAGCTATGGCAGTAAAGAATTTTATTCTCTATTAGTTTATGGCGTATCATATGCTCCGTTAAAAGGTGTGAAAAATTTATTATTTTTAATTTCTTTAAACTTTTTACTGACGTTCATACTAGCAGGATCCGAAATTGAACCTAAAAAAGTAAAAGTCGTAATCGTTGCATTATTTGAACGAGGAGATGTTACAGCGGATGATCCTGGCGAGTTCCAACTCTGGGTTGAAAGATATCCCCTCAGTACAAGAATCCCTCTTCCGCACGGGAATCGTGACCTTTACTGGAACGACAAGGAGGGAGTGCTAGGTATGGTTACTGGGATTGGAACGGCTAAAGCAGCTGCAAGCATAACAGCTGTCGCACTAGATCCGCGCTTTGATTTTTCCCAATCCTACTGGCTGCTAGCTGGAATTGCAGGTTTTGACCCAGCAGACGCCTCATTAGCAAGTGTCTGTTGGGTAGATTGGGTAATTGATGGTGATCTCTCTCATACCATTGATATACGCGAAGCCCCTAAAGGCTGGTCAACTGGGCGGTTCCCATTTCGAGCAAAAAGCCCATACCAACAGCCGCGTCCTGCCAATGAAGGATCCTACTTCAAATTAAATGAGTCGCTCACAAATTGGGCATTCACACGCACAAAAGAAATCCAGCTAATGGACACAGAAGATATCGCTTTTCGTCGCCGAAGATTTACTGATACACCAATGGCTCAAAGGCCACCATTTATTCTGCGAGGCAGTTACTTGGCGGCAATGAATTACTGGCATGGAGCCATCGAAAATGAATGGGCCAATAATTGGGTAGACTATTGGACAGATGGACAAGGTGAATTCGTTGCATCTGCAATGGAGGGCAGTGGAATGATGATTGCATTAAAATTTCTTGAACAAGCTAAACTAGTAGACTGCTCAAGGGTTATGATGCTTCGAGCTGCGAGCAATTATACGATGCAGTGGCCCGGCGGGACTGCTATAGAGAGCAAATCGGGAGAGGTTATGGGAGGTTATTCTGCATTTATTCCATCAATAGAAAATGCATATACTGTTGGAAGCTCTGTGGTTCGAGAAATAGTAAAAAACTGGGATATCTATAGCAGCACCCTACCCTCAGTGAAGTAAACCAAACTGAATTTATCAATTTTGAACAATTCGAGTTCATCAGTTACTGCTTCATCTTAGCATAAAATGATTTATTCATTAATAATATAATTCGCTTTTCGTGGTATTTTAAAGTCCACAATCGGAAAGTACTTACTGGCAGTTCTAATGTGCCCGAGAACTTAGCAAGGCGTGTCGAGCTTCAGTGTACATACTAATTACAGATCTATACACTAAGCAGATATATAGCTCTTATTCTCATTAAAAACTATTTATTTTCAACTATGCTGAATGGTATAGTTACTGCTATCTCAATACTGCATGTCTGCAAAGATACCTAATTTAGCCATTATTGATATGGGGCCCTACAGAAAGGGAGGCAAAGAGGGGCGAAACAAAGTTGCTCAAGAAATATATGATGCGGCACACAATGTAGGTTTTCTATACTTAAAAAATTTCGGAATGTCAGAGGATAGTCTCGAGGTGGCTTTTAACGCAGCAAAGTCTCTTTTTGCAAATGATGAGAAAACTAGGGTTCCCTTCAGTGCAATTCTCAACCATGGTTACACGGCAATGAAAGGTGAGGCTCTCGACCCTAGTAAACCTGCAGATTTAAAAGAATCATTTACTTCACGCAACCTCGCTAACATTCCCAGTGGTTCTGCATATTGGCCAAACTCAGAGTTTGAAGCCTTTATGCGCAGCTTTTTCAAAAGTGTTTCCCAAATTGCTTCTGATGTAATGGCAGCATTTGCAATTGCACTAGATTTACCAAAGGGATTTTTTGACGAAAGACACACTGGACTTACGCAAACTTTGCGCCTTTTGCATTATCCACCAGTCAAATATGTCAGCGAAGGTCAACTCGGAGCAGGTGCGCATACAGACTACGGTACTCTCACTGTTCTATTTCAAGATGCAGCAGGAGGTTTACAAGTGCAAGGTACAGACGGAAAATGGATAGACGCCCCGCCGATTCCAGGAACCGTTGTCATTAACACTGGCGATTTAATCTCACGCTGGAGTAACGACTTTTTTAAATCAACACCGCACCGCGTCGTCCCACGACCTGCAGCAATGAAAAACGGTCGTCTCTCAATCGCTTTTTTTAGTGATCCAGATCCAGAAGTTATTATTGAGACATTTCCAAATTGTATAACGCCAGAAAAACCAATAAAATACAGTCCTATAACTGCAGGAGAGCATATCCAGCGGAGGATTATGGCATCTCAAGCGAAGAGTTAATAACTTGCGAAGTGTAAAAAATTTAATCTGTAGAAGGTGCGAATACGGTTGGACGCCCTGTGATTAATTTCCTAGTGCATTGCTAGGCTATACTTACAAGAGCACTTAACCCAATTTAGTATATCCGAGTGAAATTTATGGCTTGTGAATAATTCGAACACATTAATTACAGCTCCATCCGAGTATAAATACTATATCTTACTAGGATTGTATGTAGGCTTTTGGGGCATACTTCAGTCCATTACAGTAAAGCTTGTGCCGCTTGATCTATCTTACTTAGGGCTTGGAATGCTTGCCTTCAGCTATGGGTCTTTTGCTCATGCCTTCACTTTCCCATGTACTGATGCGGTAGCTGAAGTTTGGGGACCAAAACGTGCACGTCTGATGGTCTACCTTGGCGCGACTGTGTATATAATCGCCACCTTTCTCATTTACATAGCGACACTGCTTCCTGCTGCAGAGGGTTGGCCACATAATGACGAATATGTTACTCTTTTTAGCGCAGCTCCACGAATTGTTGCAGGTTCAATTGTAGCGACACTTTCCGCTCAGCTTTGGGACATTTATGTCTTTGAATGGGTTAAGAAAAAAACTGGAGGAAAGATGCTTTGGCTACGAAATAATATTTCTACATGGGGCTCACAATTTTTTGATACTATAATTTTTTACTCAATTGGGTTTTATGGAGTTATTCCAAACTCAGTATTATCAAAAGTAATCATTGGGTCGTATTTATTAAAGCTACTTGTAGCTCTTTTTGACACACCAATTGTATACTTGGTCGTATACTGGATAAAGGGAAATAGAAATAAAAAATCGTCCAGTCTTTCGAAGTAATTTCCCAGACCTAGTTTGGATAGTTATAACCAAAAGTTACGATGTAACTCTAGAATCTCGTCTTCTACAGATTTGAAAGGTCCAAGTATTTCAATCTGCTTAAAACCAGCTTTAATCACATCTCGACAGGGCAATTTGAGTGTAGGGTTTTCTTTGTGTGAGCCAGTCAATTTGATAAGCTCTGTTTCCGATACACCGTAAACGATACGACCGATGTTTGCCCAGTAAATAGCCCCTGTACACATAGCGCACGGCTCAAAGTTGGTTACTAAAGTACAGCGCCATAAAAAATCAGCGTCATACATTTCTGCTGCTTCACGTGCTAATTCAATCTCGGCATGCCTGACAGTGCTTATATTACTAGCAGATAATAGCACGGTCTCTGCATCTTCTGCGATTAAAACTGCAGCAAAGGGATGTTTTCCGTTACTTTTTGCTCTCGCCGCAAGCAAATTCACTGTGCGTAATGCTTCGCATGCTTGATCGTCGTTCATTTTTATTCAACAATGACTGATTAAATAATACAGTTATTTGCTGATAGTTAAAATATTGCCAGATTAATCCTGTAAGAGGTAAAGCACTACTCTTCTCCTATGGACTCAATAATATTAGAAGATTCAGAATCGGGGTCTGTGTAAGAGCCACTAAAAACTTCTCCAGTGCTTGTAGGCTCAGGAGCAACAGCCTCAAGTGGGATGCGCACGATGGCCTTTAGCACTATTGGTATCGCTTGGGCAGCAATTCTTTGGACGCTATCTTGCATATCCTTAAAATTAAAATTGCGTACCCCAACTGCAGGATTAGCAATCGAGCACAAAGTCGCCCAACGTATACCAAGTTGACGGGCATATACCGTACAAGTGCCAATGTTTTCACTGGTTAAATCAGCACCGAGTATTCTCATTGCTCTAATTTCAGCGGCTGTTTCAAACCGACCCGGATTATGTTGAGCGAACACACCATGCTCCCATAGCTTACCAGTGTAACCTGGCTGAGCCTTACGCGCTTCATCAATCAACAGATTACGTAATGAAGGGCTAAATGGTTCCGCGTAGTTGGCAAATATCCCAGGTCTCTCAATGCCTGTATAATCCAAAATATTTTGTGTTCGATGACTCTCCATAACCATAAAGTCATCTATAACGACTAAGTCGTCATAGTCCCAGTCTGTACGAATTGCGCCAGAACTCGCTCCTCCCAGCGCATGGGTAACACCTGCTTTAAAGAGTGAATACCATGTTCTTACATGGACGTTTCCATCATTTTCACCAGGAATTTTGGTTTCGTAGCCATACATCCTTACATAGTAAAACGGAACTCCCTTGTATCGCATTTTGTAAAGTTTAGGACCCAATCCGACAGGTGTATCAATTTGAATAAAACCATCGCTTTCGACTAAATCCAAACCAAACTTCTCGGGTGCTCCAAACGAAGTCCCGCCAACAACAGCAATAAATATTTTTTCCTCCTCTGCGCTGGATGGAAGTATGAATCCTACAGTGTAAGCAACAAAAAATATAAAAGATGTGTATGTTAATTTCATGTATTGTTTACAGCAATAAGTAGACCGTTAATGCACAAATTATAAATTTACAGCTCTAAACAACTAAGCTTAAGTTCTAGATTGTTTAATTTACCATAATATATTATAAAGTATTGAGTATAACATTTCCTTAATAAGTTCATAAACACGTTGCGATGGTTTGTATTCTTGATGTCCTAGGGCATGTAATTTAAATTCTACGGTAAACGACACTAACATCTACACACTCTGGTTTTGCACGCAGTTCTGCTAGCAGCATAAATTGTTATTTTTAAAATACACTATGAATATAGTAACGATATCCAATTGTGAACCTTATGTTGCCGAGGATAAGTCTGTGGCAATCGAATTTGTAGGTCCTCGTAACTGTAATTTAAAAAATTTTAGTGTGGCGAATATTACAATACCAGCCGGAGTATCTGTTAAAAAACATTACCATATATTAAGTGAGGAAAGCTATCAAATTACCAAGGGCTCAGGTATCATGCACATAGATGGTGAAGAAAAATTGATATCGGCTGGGCAAGCAGTAGCTATTAAGCCTGGCCAGTGGCACTCTATATGTAATGATACTAATTTAGACCTAGTAATGTGTGTAACTTGTTCGCCACCATGGACGATGGAGGATCAAATTTTTGAGTAGCTTAACCAGTATCAGCAAAGGTATTGCTTACGTGGCTATTAGTGGTATCTGCTGGGGTTTCCATGGTGTGATGATTAAGTATGCACTGGGACTTGGCGCTTCATTTATGCAAATTTTCTTAGTGGAGGTATTGTTTGCTTGCATCTTTTTTTCTTTATTCTGGTCCAGGTTTTTTAAACAAATACGGCCATCTGGCTTTTCTCAGTGGTTCAGATTGCTATTAATTGGCTTAGCAACAGTGGGCGTTGGTTATTTCCTTTTTCTATCTTACAGTTTAGGTCCTGTTGCTATTCCTGCTACGCTAATGTTTCTTTATCTACCAGTCGTATATGGCCTCTCTTTGTTGAAGAAAGATGAGCATTTATCTTTTATTAAGACTACTTCTATAGCATTTGTGCTTTTTGGTGCTACTCTGACCACTCAAATTCTTACTACTTTTGATGAAACAAACATTTTAGCGTCAGTAATTACCGCTACATGCGCGTCTATATGTTATGCTGTCGTATTTATCCTAACCCCTGATATAGGCAAATATACTTCTGCTGAATTTCGATCATTTACAGTCTCTGGGATAGGTTTCTTAGGCTGTATAATTATTTTATTTTTTGAACCAACTTTATGGTATGATCTTGGAGATAATAGTTTAAGGTTTTATATTTTCGCTATTTTATTGGGAATAGTAGGTCAAACAATGCCAGTCATTTTTTTGATGAAAGGCCTACCTTTAACAGGAAGTAGCCTAGGAGGTGTCGTAGCATCTATAGAGCTACCTATTGCTGTTATCAGTGCATTCATTCTACTTGGAGAGTCACTTACATTATTTAAATTAATAGGAGTTTTATTAGTCCTTACAGGAATAATAATTTACAATCTTGCTGATAGATTTAATGTGGGTCGCTATCCACAAGTTAATTAAATTACGGATGAATATAGTTAGTTTACATCAACTAAATAAATTAGATAATGTAAAATATTGTAGTGCCCTTGAAGGCGTTTATGAGCACTCTCCTTGGATCATTCAAAAAACATTCAATGATCGCCCATTTAATACGGTTGAGGAATTGCATGACGCGTGCGTGACCTTAATTAATGGTGCCTCCCATGACACCCAATTGTCACTTATAAGAGCGCATCCTGATTTAGCAGCAAAGTTAGAGCAGTTACCAAATTTGACAAGATTTTCTCAGAAAGAGCAGTCAAAAGCAGATTTTTCGTCGCTCCCATCAGTTATAATCGATCAACTAAGGAATGAACTTGTCCGTTATAGACAACTATTCGGACATCCTTTCATACTATGTCTTGCTGAAAATTCTGCAATTGATGTTCTACCGATCGTGAAAGAGCGTATGAAGTCTGACTCAATCACTGAAAGGGCAGCTTGTCTCTTTCAGATCTCTCGTATTGGGTGGCATCGTCTCTGCTCAATAATCGATTCTAATCATTTATAACTTCTATTGTGACTGCAAAACTTACGACACACGTTTTAGATACATACCATGGTAAACCCGCTTCTGGAGTTAGTTGGACTCTAGAGCTTGAAGAACCGGTTGGGAGTTGGTATAAGATATCTGCGGGTTTAACCAATGAGGATGGTAGATCTAGTGAAGCTATTATTTCAGGTGAGGCTATGATAACAGGTACTTATCGTCTTACCTTCGATATAGCTTGCTACTACTCGAGAATGGGTGTGCAGCTATCTGACCCTCCTTTTTTGGGAAAAGTAGTGCTCCAAGTAAACTTAGTTGAAGGTGAGGGTTATCACGTGCCATTGCTATGTTCGCCGTGGAGCTATTCAACTTATCGCGGGAGTTAATGGAATGAATTCACTCGAAAGTGCTACACAATCAGCAGGTGCACGCTTGACAGAACGCCTCGCTATTATGCGTAGGATTTCTCAGAGAAGTGATTGGATTGAGCGCATTATATTTTCTCCTGCTTCTGAAGAGGCGGCGTATAAGTTAAAGGGTTGGATGGATGCTGCAGGAATGGAGACGTTTAATGACCCATTAACCAATGTGTATGGTCAAAAATTATTTTCAAAAGAAGGCGCAGAAGCTCCCCGTATACATTTAGGCTCGCACTATGATACAGTTGTTAATGCTGGAGCATTTGATGGTATTCTAGGTGTTTTAATAGGAATTGCTGTAGTTGAAGCTATTGTTGAATCAAAACATCCCTTTAATCATAATTTATCAGTTTTAGCATTTTGTGACGAGGAGGGCGTGCGCTTTAACACTACATTTTTGGGAAGTGCATATTTAAGTGGTCAGTTTGAAGAAGAATGGCTTCACAAAGAAGATGAATATGGAAAGACACTTGGGGAGTGGTTAGTAGATCGTGCAGAGTCAATTGATATGATTGTTAATGCATACAAGACGCCATACATACGTCCGCAGGATGTATTTTTGGAATCTCATATAGAACAGGGCCCAATCTTAGAAAAATCTAATCATGCATTGGGTGTGTTTACAAAAATTGCTGCTCAGCTTCGCTCTGAGATTATTTTAACTGGTTGCGCAGGTCACGCAGGTACTATCCCAGCAAGTTTACGAAATGATCCTTTGCCTGTGGCGAGTGAAATGATTCTGGCTGTTAATCAAATGTGTAAAAGCGATGAGCTCATAAGATCAACTGTTGGTCACCTTGAGGTAATTCCAAATGCTAGCAACGTTATACCGGGAACAGTAAAGTTTTCAATTGATATGCGTTATCCTGATTTGAAAGGTTTGAGACGTGTGCATAATAAATTAAGTCAGGAGATTAAATCTATAGCTAAGCGATCGGATCTGAAGTTTGAATATAAGTTAGTTCATGAAGCTAGTGACGCCCAATTGGATCAAAGACTTACAGATATTTTAGCTGAAAGTTGTGAAGTCATGCAGGGTAGTTCTCCACGCATGTTTAGTGGAGCTGGTCATGATAGTATGAAATTAGCGCAAGTATGTCCTGCAAGTATGCTTGCTGTACGCTGCAAAGATGGACTTAGCCATCACCCAGACGAATTTGCATCAAATGCAGATTGTATTCTAGCTTTCAAAGCGATGCTTCGTGCTGTGCTCAAAATTGATAAAATTTTTTAGTGTAATGTTTGATACTATTATAAGGAATGTTCGTGTCATCAAAGATGATGCCTGGCATTTCGTAGATTTGGGGATAATTGATGAAAGTTTTGCTGAGATTTCTCCGAACATTACTGGAAATTCAAGAAATGAAGTAGATGGCGATAGTGCGTATTGTCTTCCTGGATCGGTAGATCTTCACGTTCATTTTAATGAACCAGGCCGTACGCATTGGGAAGGTTTTACTACAGGTAGTGCTGCCGCTAGCGCAGCGGGGATATCATATTTAGCCGAAATGCCTCTCAACAGTATACCGTCAACAACCAGTGTAGACGCTTTGAACACCAAGCTTGCAGCCATAAATAATAAATCCTATGTGGATTTTGGACTTTGGGGTGGAATTGTGCCTGGAAATATTAACGATATTGAGCCTCTCGCTAAAGCAGGCGTTGTCGGCTTTAAAGCTTTTATGGCACCAAGTGGTAATGCCGATTTTGTAAATTCTGATAGATCGACGCTGCGTGAAGCAATGTATCGGATTGCGCAAACAGGTCTACGTCTAGCGTTACATGCAGAAGATCCTATAGTATTAGATCGTGCATCAGAGCGTTTAAAAAGAACTATAAGTGCATTTGATTGGGATGCTTCTAGACCTGTTGAAGCTGAAATTAGTGCTACTAAGGATGCAATCGAATTGTCCTTAGAAACTGGATGTCCAATAACTATTGTCCATGTTAGCTCAGCTGAAGTTTTGAGTGTAATACAGAATGCGAAACGTCAGGGAGTAGATATTATATGTGAGACCTGCCCACATTATTTGTTACTTTCTAGGGTGGATGCAGACAGTATTGGTGCAGATGCTAAATGTGCGCCGCCATTACGTTCAAAGTCTCGAATGAGAGCTTTAGAAGAGGCAGTTTTTGACAATTTAATCGACACTATAGGGTCGGATCATTCTCCAAGTCCCCCCGATATGAAGAAGGATCAATCTTTTTTTGATGCTTGGGGAGGTATTGCAGGTATCCAGCACGGCTATCCTCTACTCTTAAGCCGTTATGGAATGAATATTTTGCCTCGCGTAAAAACAATACAGAAACTCTGTTGTGAAAATCCTGCAAAGGTAATCAATTTAAAGTCAAAGGGCACATTAGATTTAAACAAAGATGCTGATTTTACGCTAATTAAAGAGTCAGATTCTACTTCAGTGATTGAGGAGAGCTCCTTGCTTACTAAGCATCAGCGTTCTGCTTACATAGGTGCCAAGATTAAGATAAAATTAGCTGCTTCTTGGCTTCGGGGTTATTTAGTAAGCTCTAATGGAAAGCTTCTAGAAAATTCACCTCGTGGTAAATTTATTCCGTATTCTAACTAATGAATAATAGTTCTATTGAGAATACTCAAAAGTGTCATATCAAAGATTATAATCAGTGGGCTCGCTTAATTGATAAATCTCTCAAAGAATGTGTCGGCAAGACTAGTACATCTGTAATTAGCCAATTAATACAATTTAATAAGAATAATATAACAGGGCCCTTGGAGGGTGTACCTTATGCCGTTAAGGACCTATTTGATGTTAGCGGGTTCCCGAGTAAAAATTCTTCAGTACTTCCAGAGTTCAGCGCATGTGCCACTAAAAATTCTGCTATTATTGAGCGAATGAGTCAATTAGGTGCTACTTGTGTCGCTAAAACTCAAATGAATGAATTTGCTTACGGGCTCACAGGAGAGAATCCGCACTTTGGCAATTGCAAACATCCTTTGTTGAGAAATTGCCTAAGTGGAGGTTCAAGTAGCGGATCAGCGTATTTAGTTGCGGCTGATTACTTACCATTGAGTTTCGGAACTGATACTGGTGGTTCCATACGGCTTCCTGCTGCATGGTGCGGTGTATATGGTATTCGGTGGGTCCCAGGCTATTTTCTGGAAGGCGCTTTCCCTTTGGCACCCAGTTTTGACACTATGGGCTGGTTTACTGCTTCCGCTAAAGATATGACTCGCACATTACTGGCTTGGTTCAACCACGATAGCACTAATACTATCAGTGAATTAAATGGCCGTTCAATTCTACCTAAACATCTGCTTGAAATCGAATCTTTTGATCATCTAAGCAAGGTAATATCTCACTTAGAAATTAATCAACTCACTAATAGCGATTCCTTTGAAGCCCTTTTGTCTAAGTGCCATTTTGCTTTCAACGTACTGCAAAGTGTTGAAGCATATGCGATACATGAAAAATTCATTAATAAGAGAATGGATACTTATGATCCTCAAGTAGTGAGTCGTATTTTGCGCGCTAGAAAATGGACACCAGAAGATATTTCCAAGGCCGATCTATATAAAACTAAAATTACTAATTGGTTTAATGATTTTTTTCAAACGTATGATTTTTTGGTTATGCCTATTTGCCCTACTGCATCTGTTCCATTAAAAGATGCTAATCCTAATCTGCGTGAGATGACGCTTCAATTAACAACACCAGCAAGTTTATCTGGCCTACCCGCTTTAACCGTTCCTGTTTGGCTTGATGAAAAGCGTTCCATTGGTCTTCAGTTTATCTTTAAAAAAGTAGAACCTACTATACCCTTAGCAGTAGTTGAGCTATGCAAAAACATTTAAAGAAGCATTCCTTTACTTTATGGCTTCTACTCGGGGTCGTTCTTGCGATATTGTTTCCCTCGTATGGTAGCAAGGGTGGGCTTTTATGCCCTGGACTGACTACAAATATTGGTGTTTGGCTAATTTTCTTCCTACAAGGAATCGCTCTACCAACTAGTGAATTAACCAAAGGTTATAACCCTAAGCGTCTACACGCCTTCGTCCTATTTTGGAACTATATAATTTTTCCGATTGTAGTTGGGGCACTGATTCTACCTGTATCGCATTTTATAAATGAGGAATTAAAAATTGGATTCTGGATGCTTGCAATTTTGCCTACAACGGTGTCATCAGCCGTTGTTTTTTCAACTGTCTCAAAAGGGAATACGCCTAATGCAATTTTTTCGACGGTTTTTTCTAATTTGCTGTCAGTTCTTTTCGTACCAACGGTTGCTATAACATATTTATCTGTAGAATCTAACGTGAGTATTCCATTAAACCCGTTATTTTCAAAACTCTTTATTCTGATTATTGCGCCACTATTATTCGGCCAACTTATTAGGCAAAAGCTCCCTGAAGTTTCTGCTCTTATGACAAATAGAACTAAGGGCTTTGGTAATTGGATCATTGTTTTTATTGTGCATTGCGCTTTTGCTCAGAGCGTTAGTTCAGGTTTTTTAATCCAACTAGGTTTCATCACTATCTTTAAAGTTATATTGCTAACCGTCCTTATTTTAATTTTCGTTAGCGTTTTAGTTTGGTGGTCTTCGGTTTTCTTAAATGTATCAAAAGAACAACGTATATCTGCATTTTTCTGCTCAAGCCAAAAATCCATAGCGACGGGGCTACCCCTAACTACATCTATATTAGCATTTGCGCCTAGTATAATAGATACTGCTTCTATTATAATTCCCCTGATGTGCTACCATCCCGCCCAACTAATCTTAGCGGGTATTTTATCTGGCAAGTGGGGATCTAAATGATTAGGGTATACATGAAATCTAAGAATTCATAATCAGGAAACTATTAGTGGTCGATTAACTGACTAGCCTAATTAATTGATAGCAATATCGAATCCATTTTGAGCAATTTTTTTCAATTCCTTTTCAGTAAAATGCAGGTCTGTTGCTAGAGCATAGTATTCCTCACTTAATGAGTTACCAAACATAAAAGGATCATCAGAATTTATGGTGCAACGAACTCCAGCATCAAATAATTCTCTAATCGGGTGTTCTGACATTTTTGTTATTCCTTCAACTTGTAACTTAACATTACTAATTGGGCAAACATCCAGAGTAACATCCAAATCTTTTATGAGCGCGACGACCTCTGGATCTTCAATACATCGCACTCCGTGTTGAATGCGTCTGACACCGAGTTCCTCTATGCAACGTCTAACAAACGATGCTGGCATAAATTCTCCAGCGTGAGCTTTTAAGAATTTTCCCGCATCTGCAGCGGATTTCCAAACCTTAGCGGTCCATGGTTCTAATGGCCAATATTCGGGACCATGTAAATCTATACCAGTTAGTTTATCCCAGTAGATACAATCATCAATAATCTTTTTTCCTAATCCGACGTAGTCATTGTGACACATGCCCATAAATACCCGCACCTCCATGCCTTCTGGAGCGGCACTTAATACAGCATCGACTATTTCCTCTCCATTAATATCTCCACCAATTAAGGTGCCTACATGGAAGCTAGTCTCTACGTATTTTACATTTTGATCTGCGCATTTTTGTAAAACAATCTTTGCGCATTTGTGATAAACCTCAGCTGATACAAAAGCGGAGGCACAAAAATGATCATACATTTCCATGAATTGATCAAAACTGTCGTAGCGGAAATCATCAGACCACATTGGAGGGTCGT
>JAYYDJ010000061.1:0-3031 GCA_036160955.1 Verrucomicrobiota bacterium
AGGTAGGTCTTTGAGGCTAACACATTCCTCCTCGGTGATTAAGCCTTCTTTTAGGAGTGGCTGTAAATCGATGAAATAAGGATTCCCTGCAAAGGCTGAAAAACACTGGTAGGGAGAATCGCCATATCCAGTTGGACCTAAAGGACAAATCTGCCATATGGACACGCCAGAAGCATTGAGGAAATCTATGTAGCGGTATGCGTCTGCACCAAGATTTCCTACACCTGTATCGGATGGAAGTGAGCTTACGTGTAGCATGACGCCTGCTGCACGATTATTTAACCAATTATAGAGTGGAAGCTGACCCATGTCATAGACTTCTAAGCATACTTAGAAGGAAAGCAGTATTACGTTTACGAAGTATAAATTAGACATAATATATATTGTGCGTTTATTATAGTATGCTCGTCGTTCGTTGTGAGATTCCAGATCATACGATTATCACTCTGCCAATCCCCAGCGCTTTGTGAATGGATAATAGATGAAAATCGCCTTACCTATGACAGACTTTTCGGGTACGAATCCCCAGTAACGACTATCCAGACTATTTGCAGAATTATCACCTAAGGCGACGAATGTGCCAGCTGGTATATCTGCGGTGACACCTGGCGCGGTTAGTAATTGTGGCGGATTACTGGGATCGTTCTGTGTTGGATAGACGTAGCCCTTGTATTTACCTTCTTTTCGCTCATTTCTACCAAAAGCCTCTACCTCAGATCTGGGTTCTCCATTAGCAAGTAATGCGCCGTTTTTGATCTCAAGCTTTTCGCCACCGACACCACCTATCCGTTTAATATAATATTTATCGACGATGTTTTTAGCTCCTCCTTCGATTCCGGGTATTTCACCAGTACGGAATACGAATGGATCGCCCGCCTCCGGTCGCTTAAAATGGTAACTTATACGATCCACGAACAAAGCATCGCCCAGAGTAATATCGAACCGCAGGACCGCATCGCCAGCAGACACTTGATGGTTAAAATCAAGTGCATATCCTGTGCCGCCAGCGACTCGAATTAATCGAGGGTCTGAATCTGGAAAGCTTTCAAACAATGCGTTTTGCATGTCAAAATCTGCAGGCACACGAATCGTGTGTGGCACACCGCCGACTAGTAGAGTGTATTCTGCTAAAACTGTGGGAAAGACGATCCATTTCTTGCCTTTAACTTGCCTAAAATAAAGTCGGGTTCCATTAGCAGTTTGCTCCATAGGTAATTGCACTGTGCCATCATTTTTCGCGATCAAAGACTTATGTTTCGCTCCCAGAGTTAGGAAGCGGAAAGTGCGCATGATGACGGACGGCGCATCATTTTTGTCCTCATAGACGACAGTTTTCATGCCGCTATAAGTAGGAAACATGGAGTTAGTGGGGATAATAAATGGTTGGAAAAAGAAGGTGCGAACCCCTATCACGATAATCGCCGCTACCAGCGCGACCTCGAGATTATCATTCCAAAAGGTCTTTGGGTAAATTTTGCCGCCTATCCTGCGCAATAAGGCATCTAGCCGATCTATTGCCGCCACAAGTGGTGCCTCTTTAGTCGTTTTATCGCGGATTAGCCCGTCGACTTCACCGACAGCCTTGTCCAGTTCGGCCAAGCGCCCTTCCGAGGTTAAATCCCTTCGGTAATGATAAACCTTCTGTGCGGACTGTAGAAGTTCTCTAGCTACTTTTTTCTGTTTTGAAACACTCACAACTAATACAGATACAATGCCATGTTCGTTTGCTAGCTAAATCTCTATTTAGAGCCGCCTATTTCTTTTATGATATCCTCAACTTAGTTAGACCCTTAGGCCTTCGGTAATGGCCTCAAAAGGCAAACGGTCCTTAGTTAGTCCTTGCGAGGCGCGCTTAGGGTCGGTTCTTTTTGGTAGGTAATGGAGTTCGCCGCAATTGTCCCGCTAACAGCGATCGATGGCATGACCAGTGCGCGCTTGCCGAGTATGGATCCTGGATTAAGCACGGCATTACAGCCGACCTCGGCTTGATCCCCGACCAAGGCACCGAGTTTTCTAAGTTTTGTAGTATGCTTTATGCCGTTCTCTAAAGCTACAGTTACATCAGCTTGATCAAGGCGCAGGTTTGAGCAGATAACGCCTGCTCCGAGGTGGGCTCCGTTGCCCAATATACTGTCACCAACATAACTAAAATGCGGCACTTGAACGCCGTTTAGAAGTAAGCTGTTCTTAAATTCGCAAGAGTTCCCTAGCACGCAGTCTTTTCCTGTGATCAAATTACCACGAATGAAAATTCCAGGGCGTAACTCACAGCCTTCGCCAATATAAGCAGGCCCTTGTATCAAGCCGAATGGCGGTAATTTAACTGTCGGGTGAATGTAAACATCGCCTTCTATATGAAGTCCGCAGGGTTTCTCCGTTTGGTAACCTTTATAAACATATTCTCCTAAAGCTTCTTTAATTAGCGGCAGCCATTCCCATGGAGCTAGTTCTGGACAAAAAATCGCGCCAAAGGGCAAAGACTCAGGAAATTCAAATAATTCGGATGCTCTAAGCATACACAGACACAAACGAATAATACCAAACTAGCGAACCAAAAATGGAATGTCTTGAGCAAGAGAAGTGACTTCTCACGACTTGTAAAATGTCCCTGAGTTGTAAGGATTAATTTAGTTAAAGCAGTTAGCTCATGGTCTGAGTCAGTTTTAAAAAAACTAAGCACGAATTTTTTCAAATATGCACGTGAACGTGGGTTATGTTTCCACCCTATTCTTACGAGAATTGAAAAATATTAACCGTCCATAAAGGCAGTGATACTAAGAATACTGCAGGAGTTTTTCTAATAGGACTCTAGCAATCTAAGGTTTGTTTATGTGTCCAAGCCCGCATGCCACCTTCTAAGTAAAAAACATCTTTAGAATGCTGATTCATAGCATTTGCTAACAACGCACTAATGGTTCCTTCGTCGCATATTAGTAATATTTTAGTTGTACTAAAATGATCCAGGCCTTCTTCGAGAATTTTTTCAGCAGAACAGCAGATTGCGCCATCTATACAATTATCATCGAATTTA
>JAYYDJ010000062.1:0-27127 GCA_036160955.1 Verrucomicrobiota bacterium
ATAGACTCAAAGTAATTATACTACTAATAATTTAGTACTTACGTTGATTTTATTTCGGGATTAATAGAATCGTCCTCTTCAAATCCAGGTAGCTTAAAATTGAAAATTGGCAGTAGCAAAAGTAAGCCTAAGCAAGTGAGGAAAAGAATACCCATTCCAGTTACGTCGTGGACGCTGCCAATGTCACCTATAACTGGTAAATGCCAATGTGCATCAATCGCCTGTGAGCCATTGTGGTAGGCCCATAAAGTTAGGAACATACTTCTTAATAAATTAGTAAGTACAGCAAGTAACATTGCAGCAAATACAAGCAAAAATTTCTTCCAAAGTTGCTTTAAAAAAATGGCTGCTAAAAATGACCCAGCAAACAGGCAAGCAGTCAAAGATCTTATGCCGGAACAAGCCTCTTCTACTCCAACTTGACCTTCAGGCAAAAGTAAAACGTTACCTTCGCGCTCTAATTCATATCCAAGTAAATCAAAAACCGTGAAAACAACAACGGTTACTTTAGTAAGTAAGAAGACACGTATTTGTGTCTCTAAGACACTAACTAAAGGAGCAGAAAGCAGCCAAATAAGTGCGGGAAATAAGAATAAGGAAGTAAGAGCTATCCGGTCTTTTAATGCCATTGGTTCACCATCAACTTTTTCCCTAGACACGATGAAGATACCAAAAAGTGTTAAACTCGCAAAGCTTACTGCGATCGCAAGAGATGCAGGATTTTGAGGCCCAGTCACAGTTCGCAATAACGTTCCAACTCCAAATAATAATAATCCGACAATAAAACCAATTAATGCAAGATACTCTAAGCACTTTATAAAGGCTTCATACTTATTATTTATAACTGTATTTTGAGATGAATATTCAGCCTTAGCGGCTACTTGAGAATTGTTGGAAAAAATGTAACTAGAAATTAAAGACCAGCGATCATAGATAACATAAATAGCAAAAAATGGTACTAAAAATCCAAAACTATAATCCTCCCTATTAGTCCACCAATAGAACTGATCACCTATCATGAATAATACAAATCCAAGCAACATCCCACAGAAAAAAACATAGTCTCGTGGAAAATTAAAAATTTTTTTAAGCTGCTTACTATCACTCACGGTAGAATAATCCCATCATATGACGATGTCTTCACGCTTGCTAAAGAGCTAACTAAAAGCAACATGAAACATAATTTATAATATGTTAGATAACCAAATACTAATTTATGTATATAATTATCAACGTCCGAACACATATAGTGTAAAGCGTCCATTAAACTCGATATTGCATGGGTGATTCTTCTGAAAATAAAGATTCTCAGTTCATCGGTGAATCTATGCGACGCCTACATGCCTACTGGCGCATGCCATATATACTAGAGCCTAAGAACCAAGATGAGTCTGGCAATCCATTCACTGAAATTCACAAAAGTGGAGACGATCGTTCACAATACATTTTATTGCGGGGCGAGTTTAATTATATTGTAATGAACCGTTATCCCTACAACGCAGGTCATTTACTTGTTGTTCCCTACAGGGAAGTGCCTCGTCTAGATGAAATGAGTGTAAAAGAACGCTATGAATTAATGGATTTAATTGTTAAAGCACAGGAAATTCTGACTCATGCACTACAACCAGATGGTTTTAACACTGGTTTTAATTTTGGCCAAGCAGCAGGAGCAGGTATACCGTCACACTTGCATTGCCATGTTGTACCGCGCTGGAATGGAGATACTAATTTCATGCCTGTTATCGGTAACACTCGAGTCCTTCCTGAATCAATGAATGCGATGTGGGAGCGTTTACGCTTATATTTGGAAAAATAAATCAAATTACACTACGTTATTGCTTATAATCCAAAGTTATGTCTATCGAAACAATATACTTTTCAAGCGCAAGACTACTAAGCGAATTGTATAATCACGACTTGCATAATATTGAAGAATTAGAGAGGTTACTAAATCTAAATATAACTACCCGAGATGACTGGATAGCTTTAGAAGGAAATACAGATTCTGTTGATAAAGGTAGAGAAGTCTTATCTTTACTCGAAACAGCAAAAAACCAGGGAATAATAATACGTACCTCTGATTTTCATTATGTTTTAAGGGCAGTTCACGGTGGAAGAGCAGATGAGATTCGTCAGGTATTTACAAATCCATTAGTTATTAAGCTAAAGCGTAAAAGTATCATTCCAAAAACCCTCAACCAAAAGCGCTACTTACAAAATATAGAAAAGAACCCTATCACTTTCGCAATAGGACCTGCCGGCACAGGAAAAACTTACCTTGCCATGGCTATGGCACTCAAACAATTACTAAACGGTTCAGTAGAGCGCGTGATTATTACTCGACCAGCAGTCGAAGCTGGCGAAGCACTTGGATTTCTACCAGGAGAGTTACAAGAAAAGATTTTACCATTCTTAACTCCAATTTATGATGCTATGTCTCATATGATCAGCCGAGAAAGTGCAAATCAACTAATAGAAAAAGGTACGATTGAAATTGCGCCTCTCGCTTACATGCGTGGTCGCACTTTGTCGAATGCGTTTGTAGTACTCGATGAAGCTCAAAATACTACCCATGAACAAATGATGATGTTTCTTACTCGTTTAGGCGATCAGAGTCGTATGGTTATAACAGGAGATATCACTCAAATTGATTTACCCAAATCTAAACAATCCGGTTTAAAAGAAGCGTCTGAAAAACTTAATAAAATTAAAGGTATCGAGTTGTTCTATTTCGATGCAGCAGATGTCGTACGCCATCCATTAGTACAAAGTATTATAAATGCATATGGAGAAAGTTAAACTAAACAGTATATAGTCATGGCATTATTTTTAAAAAATTCTTACAGACGCTTCGGCAAAATACTAATGCGAAAAAAAAGAAAAACACGTACAAATAAAGGAGCACGTGCGAGACATTTCTTAGAGACCAGTCAGCTCATAGAAGGTAGCCTGTTACTGATTTTTGCAGCTCTTGTCATCGTAATAAGTTTTCTTGGGCAAAAACCTAAGGGTCCTCAATTAATTATCAATCAGCCTGCATCAGCGCGAATAGTTGCAGAGTTTGATTTTGAATATACGAGCAAAATTCTACTAGAAAGAGCAGAGGCTGCAACTCGTGCCCGAGTGCCTCCTGTATTTCAACGTAGCTACGAAAATCTAAATAAATTTAAGCAGCTTATTAGCGACTTACAAGATGGTTTCGCGAAAAATCAAATCGATTTTGAAGGTGAAAGTGAAGCACTCCTTAAGCAAGAGTATGAAAAAACTCTAACAGATTTACTGGAAAGTCACGACACTCAAATAGAAGCACAGGATATAATAGATCTGAACAATAAAACATCCCCTAAAGAACGTGCTGAATTATTTGAAAAAGGCCTTTCATGCCTCAAGCAGCTTTACGAAGACGGCATCTATATGACCGGACAGAGTAATGAAAAATCGTCTCAGATTACAGTCATACAGCTCCTCGATAAAGACGGTCGCAGCCAACTTCCAAAGGCTCGGTCCATTACAAAAGCAACAGTTTCACTGCGCCGAGAAATAGATTCACTCGCGAGAAATCAAACAACGGCTCGAATATTATTCGAGATCTTAAGAGAGGGCCTTCAAACAAACTTAGTATACAGCGAAGATAGTACAAATCGTGCAATCGCTCTTGCTGTAGCGGAGATAGCTCCACCTATTCAGAGCTATTTAGAGGGAGACACGCTAATCGAACCAGGAGCAGTGGTTAAGGAAATTGATTTAGAAAGAATCAAAGCATACAGCGATCGTGAAATGGCAATCGGCAGTGACTCTGTACTCATAAACTCCCTCTTTTTAGAACGTACACTACTAACATTTTTACTATTTTTAGCGCTACTAGTTTATATAAAAAAAGGTTTAAGAGAAGTGTACAAAAGAAACCGCGCTATTGCCATAACAGCTGTTAGTGTGCTTATAAATTTACTAATAATTCGTTTACTTATGGAGGTCGGTGAATTGGCTTCAGATACAAACCGTTCGCTATCGAGTATGTTACCTTTTATTGCTCCCTACGCGCTCGCTCCAATCACAGTCTCGGTGTTAGTGGGTACTTCGCCGGCTATTCTATCAGCACTTATTATCTCAGTCTTATTCGGAATCATTCAGGATAATTCTATAGAGTTCATGCTTTTAGCATTTTTATCTGGAGCAGTCGGTGGTTCTTTTGCAGCAAATATTCGTAAGCGATCTAAATTAGTTCGGGCAGGTCTATACGCTGGACTAGCAGCATCTGTGACTGGTGTATTCATTGGAATAATGAGCGGATACCCCATAGGATTAATTGGTCAACAATTCTTAATGGCTCTCGTTATTGGTCTATTAACAGGCATTATAGCAGCTGGTTTATTGCCAGTACTAGAGCAATTATTTAAAATTACTACAGAGATCACTCTTTTAGAATTAACTGACTTTAATCACCCACTACTGCGTCGAATGCAGATGGAAGCACCTGGTACCTATCACCATAGTTTAATGGTAGCTAATTTATCGGAGAATGCGGCTGCTTCAATTGGTGCTAGTCCACTTATGTGTAGAGCATGTTGTATTTTTCATGACATCGGCAAGCTTGTAAAGCCAGATTACTTTGCAGAAAATCAACGAGGTACGATAAATCCTCACGATGCACAAATCCCTTCTATGAGTGCATTAGTAATCAAAGCTCATGTTAAAGAAGGAGTTGAGTTAGCCAGACAGCATAAGCTACCACGAGTTATAATTGACGTCATTCGTCAGCACCATGGCACAAATTTGATCCAGTATTTCTACCATCAAGCAAAGCAGGAAAAAAAGAATAAAGCCAATAATCAATCGCAAGAATCAAATACTTCACGAAATCAAGAAATTAATTTAGTTGATGAAAGCACTTATCGCTATGATGGGCCACGACCGGCGTTCAAAGAAAGTGCTATTATCTTTTTTGCTGATGGAGTTGAAGCTGCAAGTCGTAGTTTGAAAAAAGTAACTCAGCCAGCTGTTGAAGAGTTGATAGATTCAATATTCAAGGACCGTATTAAAGATGGTCAATTAGACGACTGTCCACTGACCTTTCAAGAATTACAGAAAATACGCGGCAGCTTTGTCTACACTTTACTTAATATGCTCCACTCTAGGGTAGAATATCCAAAAGAAAAAACTCTTGATGCTGAAGCTAGCCTACTAGCACCTAAAACCGATGACAAATATACAGCTAGAGGTCAATAATCAGTATAATCGTCTAAATTCGCCAGAACATATGACACGCGCGCTCTTCGAAGCGATTGAAAGATCAGAAAAATTCCCAATTGAACCAGGCGATTTGTCTGTAGTCTTTGTTAGTGATGAGCAAATATCTGAAATACATGCCAAGTTTCTTGATATCGAAACTCCTACTGATGTCATTACTTTTCAAGCAGATATTCAAATGCAGTCAGCTGGTGAAATTATTGTATCTGTCGATCACGCACTATCTAGAGCAAAGGAGCTAAATGTTTGCTTTAGTCGTGAACTTTGCCTCTACCTTTTGCATGGATGGTTACGTCTAGCTGGATACGATGATCAAAGTGAATCGGAAAGAGTAAAAATGAGAACTGCAGAGCAGGAAGCCTTAGCTATTCTTGACAATGCTCAATTATCAAACGCTTTTAAACTCTTTTCATAACGACGGCCTAACACAGCGCACAAAGCACAAATAGCTGCGAGAGTGCCGCTAACTCTACTTTCTGGTATAGTAGTTAATAAGTATTCATTAATATCAGTAGCATGCGCTGAAAGATCAATGGCTATTGTGTAATTACCAAATATGGCATTATTCACACCACCTGGCTGACCATTAAAAGGTTGTACCGCTACTATTGTACCGGCCAACTCCCAATTCGTACCATTTTGTGTGAAGATAGCTCCCCCCGAGTCATGCCTGACCGCTTGGGCCTCATAGCTAGTTGGATTAGTGTTGGAAAAATATGTATAAAAAGCAGGAGAATTATAAAATGTAGTGAAGCCATTAATCGTATTTGTTCCCCAGCGCACCGATTTACTTGAATCGGTCACAAAGCCCGAAAAAATATAATCAGCGCCAACAAATTGATCTTCAGACCATGTCCATGTAGAGGTGTCCGCATCTACATACCAATTAGTCAAACTATCTTGAGCAGTACGACCTGCACCTATCATTACTACCACACTACCAACTGAGGGACTACTTGTTGCTAAGTTTAAACTAGGTAATACAGGAAACGTGCTTAGTTTAAATAAGCGTAAGTCCGTACCATTAATTTGATACGAGTCCACTCCATTGTATCCGTAAGATTGCCCATTAGAAACAAAGGCACCAGCGCCAACATGGTTCGCGGTTAGTACCCAACCATCGCTTAAATAAACTCCTGTTGAACCATTGACTTGACCAACATTGGCAAATCCTGGATCACTCGGTTGACCGCTTAGTCCGGTAGGAGCGCTCGTATTACCAGATGGCAAATTAACATTAACCACAGCAAACAATTTTGCAGTGATTAAGTATCCGGTTATAATTAAAAATGATAAGGGGTGTATCATTAGGTAACACTATAATTACAAATACAAAATACTAGTTAAATAGATCTGATAAACGACTAAATCTTATAATTAGGCAGCATCAGCAGGATTTGTTTTGCTAGAACTTGAGGAATCCATTATTTTAGATGGTTTTTTCTTAATTAAATTCTTACTTATCTTCTTCAACTTTGGCTGTGCACGTCCTTCAACAACTGCACGATTTACGACTATTTCTGCAATATTTGTAAGCTGTGGAAGATCATACATTACATCAAGCATTACGCGCTCCATAATAGAGCGTAAGGCACGTGCACCAGTCTTTAAAATAAGTGCTTTTTCAGATATAGCACAGATTCCATCCCGAGTAAAACGCAACTTGGCGCCATCCATTGAAAATAATTTCGCATATTGTTTTGTTAAAGAATTTTTAGTATTCTGCAAAATATGCTCTAAATCTGACTGGGATAATTCGTCTAGTACAGCCACCATTGGTAGGCGTCCAATAAATTCTGGTATCATTCCAAAATGGACAAGATCCTCAGGTTGAGTGTCTCTTAGTAGTGCGCTTAAAAGTACTTCTTGTGGGGTAGTGCTTTGCGATATATCAAAACCCATCGCCTTGGAGGCGACACGATTTTGAACAATTTTATCAAGCCCCACAAAGGCACCACCACAGATAAATAAAATATTTGCGGTATTCAGTTGTATATATTCTTGATTCGGATGCTTACGCCCACCTTGAGGTGGCACGTTGCAAACAGTGCCTTCTAAAATTTTTAGCAGCGCCTGCTGTACTCCCTCACCAGATACATCTCGAGTAATCGACACATTATCAGTTTTACGACCAATTTTATCTATTTCATCTACATAGATGATACCGCATTCGGCACGTTTTACATCGTAATTAGCAGATTGTAGCAGGCGAAGGACAATATTCTCTACATCTTCACCAACGTATCCTGCCTCCGTCAGTGTCGTCGCATCAGCAATTGCAAAGGGAACGCCCAAAACATTAGCTAAAGTACGAGCGAGCAGTGTTTTTCCACTCCCAGTTGGTCCAAGTAAAAGAATATTACTCTTTTCAATTTCGACATCGCTGAGCTTCGTATCAATTTCTGCAAAATCAGCTGCAGCATCAATACGCTGCTCCGACCTTAACCGCTTATAATGATTGTATACAGCCACTGATAAAGTACGCTTTGCATAGTCTTGACTTATAATATGATCATCTAAATGGGCCTTTATTTGTGCAGGCTTTAGTAAATTAAACTGTTCGTCTGGAACATTTTTAGCATTAGCATCCTTATTTACATCTGCACTAGTTTCGTCAACCGATGTTTCAGATAATTCACGGTCAATAATTGTCTTACAGACAGAAACACAAGAATCACAGATATGAACACTAGCAGGTCCAGCAATCATTTTGCGGACCTCATTTTGCGCTTTACCGCAAAATGAGCAAAATGTCATTCGTGTGGATTTAGCCATTTTTACACTAGCTTAAAAAATTGGACATAGGAATAGATTGCGGTAATATGCTAAAATAACTGGCCGGGTGCAAGAATTGACTTCGAATAGGAGCGATCAAGCAACTGGCTTAGCTTCAATAACTTTATCAACTATACCGTATTCTCGAGCATCCTCAGCAGTTAAATAAAAATCGCGGTCTGAATCAGAAGAAACTTCTTCGGCAGACTTGTTGGTATGCGAAGCTATCAATTGGTTCATTCTAGCACGCCATCGCAAAATTTCACGAGCCGCTATCGATATGTCTGAGGTTTGTCCAGTAGCGCCTCCAGTAGGTTGATGCATCATAACACGACTGTTTGGAAGTGCATAACGTTTTCCCTTAGTACCAGCGGCAAGTAGTAATGTTGCCATGCTTGCTGCTTGACCAACGCAGTAAGTGACAATGTCACATTGCAAAAAATTCATAGTATCATAGATAGCCATCCCGTCGGTCACGCTTCCACCAGGCGAATTTATGTAGAGGCTAATATCTTTTTTGGGATCCTCCATCTGTAAAAAAAGCATCTGAGCAATTACAGCATTCGCGACAAAATCATTAATAGGCGTACCTATAAAAATAATTCGGTCTCTTAATAAACGACTATAAATATCCCATGCTCGCTCAGTGCGACCCTCGCGTTCATAGACAGTAGGAAGTGGAACGTAACTCACAATTTTTAAAATAAACTTATATATATGAAATGAAATACATGCTAAGAAGCAAATGCTTTTAGAATTAAGTAAAAAATTAATTCGCAGAGTCAGAATCTTTATTAGCTTGAATAGATTTTTCTATTAATAAATCCATCGCCTTGCTGAGTAGTATATCCGATCTCATCTTGTTTATGCGGTCTTGATCTTTACGCAATTCTTTAACCAGTTTCTCTGGTTTTTGTCCTGTTTGCATAGCTTCATTCATGATCACTCGGCTAAAGTCATCATTTTCGACCTTAATATTTTCTTTTTCTGCAATTTTACTTAATATAATACGAGATTTTAACCGATCCTCAGCCGCCTTAGATGCGGTAGCGTGAAGAGCCTCTTTTTGTACATCCAAATCTTGTGATTTTGCTCCTTGCTTAATATTTCGTTGCATAAAATCCCGGAGAATATTTTCCGTTTCCCCTTCAATACCACTTTGCGGAAGAGCTAAATCAACGGCTTTATTTAATTGATCTGTGATTTGTTGGCGTTCTGCTTGAAAATTCTGCTGTTTTTTCTGACTTACAATATTTTGTGAAAGTTGATCGCGTAATTCAGCTTCATCTTTGACCTGTATACTCTTAAAGAAATCATCATTTAACTCAGGAAGCACCTTCTCACGCACCTCCTCGACTTTAATCGAGTATGTCGCGCTTTTACCAGACAGTGCTTTAACTTCAAAATCATCGGCAAAGTCGAAAGTAACTTCTTTTTCATCACCTGCGCTGAGTCCAACTAAAGCTTCCACTACAGCACTTACGCCTGGTGAATCAGTTGAACCAGCTTCTTCCCACGTCGAGGCCTGTGTGCCAAAAATAGAAGCATCTGGAGCTAACTGAGCTATCAAATCATCTCCAATCTTACCTTCATAACTGCAACGAACATAATCACCTTTTTTAGCTGATTTTTCAACTACGTTGTACTCAGCTCGCTGGCCTAATATTTGATTAAGCATAGTGGTTATTTCTTCCTCTGAAGCATCTGTTGTGGCACTTTTAATCTCCAGTCCCTCATAAGTAGGCAATTCAAAATCAGGTATAATATCTACAGTGAAACTAATTGTTGCACCTTTTTTGCTATCGATTTCTCCTTCGTCTAGGTCCACTACACCATAAACATTCATATCAGATCCAGAAACACCCTGTTGATGGGCACTGGCGACAACCCTACTTTTTAGCTCACTGGCAATATCTTTAGCAAAGCGTGTGCGCACCATATTTTCGGGTGCCTTGCCATTTCGAAAACCCGGTATTTTTGCTTGCTTTTGAAAATCCTTTACAAGTTTTTGTTCATAATCTGCCACCTCTTGGTTAGTAAATTTAACCGTTATTAGTTTACGTGTAGGACCAATTTCTTGGATTTCTGTATTTGTGGGACTCATGACTTAATGTATTAAATGAAATGCACCTGTTGAATGAAAAAGCTGATCACAAAAGGCAAAAGCTATTTTTGGGTCAATGTCATTATTACGAAGAGAAAACTTAAGAAAGTAATTATTTCACAATCGAGTCTAGAATTCATCTGCTAGGAATCAATTTTTACGAAAGATTATAAAATCAGGATCTGCACTTTGGTATAAATGACTCCATTTACGTATCGCCTCGATTGTTCTTGGGACAGCGTCAATCTTAGTGTCTAAAACTCCAATAATGGCGATATTATGTTTTCTACTAAAATTCCTTAAGCGTAATTCTAGCGCCTTTAACATCGGAGATAAATCAGTCACATCTATATCTGGTCTGAGAGTTAGTTTTATTTGGTCAGCTGCGCTATACGTTAATGCCCCACTCTCTAGGCTTTGCACAACCCTTACGTGCGGATAACTCTTCTTAAATTTGAGTAACCAAACTCTTTGCTGACGATCAAGATCGCTCGGTAAATAACCAAAGTCTAAAATTTGGCCCTTCAAAATTACTGATTCTACATCTTGTGGTAGAGCTTCAATTCTTGCATCTGTTGCTAAATACACAGGATCTTGAATAGAATCGGAGGAAGTATCCCTAAATGCCGAGCGCCGCATGAAAATTGCGGAGACTAATAACATTCCTAGAATAGAGCCTAGCGAATAAACGACAAATCTTGCACTATTTTTCATTTACTCCTTATCCAGATATTTTTTAGTGGTAAATTTTTTATAGCCACGCATAAAGCAAAGAACGATAGCGAAGCCCCCGGCCCATAAGCTACTATACTTAATACCATGCACACAACCAAGTGCTACATAATAAACAATGTCTGCATTTGTAATAAATAATAATGCAAATAATAAATGAGTGATAACTCCTATAAGTGTACCTAAAAAACAAATAATACTCACAAAATAAAGCCAAGTGACTAGCCAACTCATTAATTCTACTATTTTTTGATTGTTCATAACTACCCCTTACTCAGAACAGCGTGCAATATTGAGCAGAATTATGTTTTGGTATTTTAATAATCATACTGTGATAGTATTATGATTCATACGGTTTCAAAAATTAGAGTACGATACGCAGAGACGGATCGAATGGATGTCGTTTATCATAGTAATTACTTCGTATGGTTTGAAACTGCGCGCATCATGATGCTAGATCAAATAGGATCACCATATAAGGCAATAGAAACAAACGGACACTTTATTCCAGTCCTCGAGGCAAAAGCGAGCTACCTGTCTCCTGCACGGTTCGACGATCGGCTTGATGTTCACATATATATGCGTAAGAAACCACTGGTGAGATTTTATTTTGAATATGAAGTTAAGCGATCTAAAGAGTTACTGGTAGAGGGAAGCACGACGCATGGCTTCATGGATAAAAACGGCAAAGGAATGCGTCCACCCAATGATTTTATACAAAAAATTAATGCTGCTTGGGATAAAAATGCCTAAAAACTATTTAATACAGTCTTTATAAGTGCGCAGTATGTGCCGTACAACTTCAGCAATCGTTCTGCCCTCGGTACTAATACAAGGTCCAGATTTCATATAAACAGATTCGCGCTCTGCATAGAGTTCACGAATTTGCTTCTCGCGATTGCTAACATTGATTAAGGGTCGATCATTATTACGACTGATGCGATCGATTATAGTTTCCAGAGAAGCAAATAAGCAAATAACAACTCCATTATCCTTTAGGCGCTCTTGCATACCATCTTGTATCACTAGGCCGCCTCCGCATGAAACCACACACCTACTAGAGGGGTGACCGGACTGAATAAATTCAAGTTCGTATTGTCTAAAACTGGCTTCTCCCTCGTTTTTAAATATTTCTGATATTGGGCGTCCGCGTTCTTTTTCTATACTTCGGTCAGAGTCTATAAATTGATAATTGAGTTCCTTGGCAACCCTTCGACCCAAAGCAGATTTACCGACTCCCATAAACCCAACTAGATATAAATTTGGTAATTCAATATGTTTCATATCATTCACGAATTAATCCTGTTACAAGGGCGGTACTTGGGGCGATATAAATTTTAAATGATTTTCGATGTATCTAAACGCTTGAACGGATTAGTTTGTACTGACAGATTTAAAACCAAAGTGGAAAAAGTAGTACTACAAGTCAGCGTAAAAGGGGTAATGCCTACAACTAGTGGTTGTGCTGTATTTTTAGGAAATGATACAAAAACATTTGTAATTTATGTCGATCAAGGAATTGGAGATGCCATTGAACATGCTATAAATGATACTCATTTTGAGCGTCCGCAGACTCATAACCTGATGATTACTGCATTAGATGGTCTCGGTGCAGAAATTGAACGAATCGTCATAAATAATGTTGAGGAAAGTACCTTTTATGCGCGACTCATCCTATCAATGGATAACGAATTAGGACATAAGATTATTGAAATTGACGCAAGGCCTAGTGATTCACTAGTCCTCGCTCTAAATACTGGAAAGCCTATATATGTAGCACGCACGGTTATGGACTCAGTTGAAGATATGACGGAAATTCTTACAAAAATACTCAATCAAGGCGACAAGCAGTAACAACTAAAGCACTTGTGCGAAGATAGAGACATGTACCAGTAAGTTTTAAATATGCTCTTACAGAGTCAACTATGATGATGCCATTACCAGATCCTGTGGTGCCCAATCAACCTTGGACTGCACTCGCGCCTATGCAGGATGTCACTACGTTAAAATTTATTCAATTATTAGGTAAATACGGCGCACCAGACCTACTCTTCACTGAATATTTTAGGGTGCATGCTCACTCAACTCTTAGTCCACACATCGTCGCTTCAATATGTGAAAATAATACAGGAAGACCTATATTTGCCCAATTGATCGGCGAGAATATAGATGACTTAAAGCGAACTGTCAGTGAAATTGACGAGCAACAATTACCGATTGCTGGGATTGACTTAAATATGGGTTGCCCAGCGCCAAAAGTATATAAGAAAAATGTAGGTGGCGGATTATTACGCGACCCTAACAAAATCGATAAAGTTCTTGGATGCTTACGTGATTCTATAAAGGGACGTTTCACTGTTAAAATGAGAATTGGATTTGAGGACGATAGAAACTTTGAAACAATACTCCGCTTAATCGAAAAACACTCTGTCGACTTAGTTAGCTTGCATGCTCGCACTGTCAAAGAAGCTTACCGCAGTGAGGTACATTATGAGTATGTTCGTCGCGCTCGGGAAGCACTCCATTGTCCTGTATTCGCCAATGGAAACATAACATCGGTAAAAAAAGGTCAGATAGTTATCCAACAAACTGGTGCAAATGGACTCATGATTGGACGATCGTGTATACGAAATCCATGGATTTTCCGCCAGCATCACGAACATTTTAATCAAGAACCTATATTTAGACCTACATTAGCCGATGTCCGTAGATACATTGATGATCTCTATGAGGCAACGACACTTTCAGATAGAAAAAGCATCCATCAAATCAATCATCTAAAAAAGTTTCTCAACTTCGTAGGTCTTGGCGTTGATCGCGATGGTAAGTTCTTACATGATATGCGACGCGTAAAGTCTAAAGAGGAGCTCAATAAAGTTTGTAATCGACATCTAATAGACAATAACCGCGCCAATCAATATTTTCCAGACGAACCAATTAAGGGACTTGTCTCAAGACCCAACTGCGAAACCCCAACTGGATGTGCATTATAAACTACTTAATTTATAATTTTCAGCATATAGGATTGCACATATATCTCTTCGTAGTCACATAACTTTTTCATAAAAAATAATACACGCAGTCAGCAATGAATATTCACGAATATCAAGCGAAGGCTCTTTTAGCTCAGCACGGAGTACCGGTTCCAAAAGGTTACACCGCAAAAACGACCGAAGAGGTTAAATCAGCGCTCACAAAACTAAATGAAAGCGATAAGATCGTGGTTAAAGCCCAGATCCATGCTGGAGGACGTGGTAAAGGCAGCTTTTGCACAGGATACGAAGGTGGAGTTAAGGTAGTGGACAATCATCCAGCTGCTCTGAAAGCATCACAAAATATGCTAGGTAATAATCTAATAACTGCACAAACTGGTCCAAGTGGACGCAAAGTACAGACCCTTTATCTGACTGAAGCTTACGATATCAGCCATGAGTATTATCTCGCTATTGTGCTCGACCGCGAAACTGCTCAATCCGTAATTATTGCATCGACTGAAGGGGGTATGGATATTGAAGCTGTAGCTGAGGAAACTCCTGATAAAATTATTCGCATACCAATTTCACCTGCTACAGGATTACGCCCACACCACTGTAGGAGAATCTCTTTTGAATTAGGTTTTGAGGGCACTCAGATAAAACAATGTGCAAACCTTTTATCTGGATTATACAAGTTATTCTGGGAAAAGAATGCTATGTTGGTAGAAATAAATCCACTTATAACTACCCCAGATGGTGCCGTTATTGCTTTAGATGCGAAAGTTTCTTTCGATGCAAACGCAACCTTCATGCATCCAGATATCATGGAACTTCGTGATTTAAATGAAGAAGACACAAAAGAGGTTGAGGCTTCTAGATATAATCTTAGCTACATAGCACTCGATGGCAACATAGCCTGTCTGGTCAACGGCGCAGGGCTCGCGATGGCGACAATGGATATTATAAAAAGTTTTGGTGGTGAACCGGCTAATTTCCTTGATGTAGGTGGGGGCGCCAATGAAGAGCAAGTTACTGCTGCTTTTAAAATTATTCTTTCTGATCCTCAAGTTGAAGGAATCTTAGTGAATATCTTTGGTGGCATAATGAAATGTGATATTATTGCTCGTGGGATTGTAGCAGCTGCTGAAAATGTAGAATTAACTGTTCCATTAGTCGTGCGATTAGAAGGTACTAATGTAGATGCCGGCAAAAATATTTTACGTACTAGCACAGTAGCGCTTACACCAGCAGACAGTCTTGCCGAGGCAGCGCAGATAATAACCAAAAAAGTTGCTGAAAAACAAAAATAAATCACTGAAATTTTAACAGGAACAAACACTTTCATATGAGTATACTGGTCAACAAAGACACGCGCCTAATCGTGCAAGGCATAACTGGTAAAACTGGGACATTCCATACAAAACAATGCGTTGACTACGGCACTCAAGTGGTGGCTGGAGTTACTCCTAACAAGGGCGGAATATTGTGGGAAGATACCGTTCCAGTGTGTAATACCGTAGCTGAAGCGGTTAAAGAGTATGGAGCTAATGCATCCGTAATTTATGTACCCCCCGCCTTTGCAGGAGATTCCATACTAGAATCAATTGAGGCAGAAATTCCATTAGTAATTTGTATTACTGAGGGAGTACCTGTCAAAGATATGGCGGAAATAAAACAGCGCTTAAATATATCTAACTGTAAAACACGCCTTATTGGACCGAACTGCCCGGGGATTATTACACCAGAAGAATGTAAGATTGGCATCATGCCTGGCTACATACACAAACCTGGAAGAGTTGGTGTTGTTTCTCGCTCAGGTACATTAACTTACGAAGCTGTTTGGCAACTCACTCAAAGTGGGCACGGGCAATCTACTTGTATAGGCATAGGAGGAGACCCCATCAACGGCACCAGCCAAACAGATGCTATACGTATGTTTAACGAGGATCCAGACACTGATGCTATTATAATGATTGGTGAGATTGGCGGTAGCGCAGAAGAAGATGCATGTGCCTATATTAAAGAACACGTAAAAAAACCAGTAGCTGGTTTCATCGCTGGCGCGTCCGCACCAAAAGGTCGCACCATGGGACATGCTGGTGCAATAGTATCTTCAAGCGGAGCTGGTACGGCTGAAGCTAAATTCGCTGCTATGCAAGAAGCAGGTGTTTCAATTGCTCGAAATCCATCAGAAATCGCTAAAGCACTGTTACGCATTTACAAGGCATAAGTAAAATTTTCCCTAATAAAAGCTGTCTTATTGTGCTAATTTTTATAAGGTATTACTCCAATAACAAACACAATTTAGTAAACTAGAGAGCGAAGCATTACTCTTTATAGCACTATTGAAATTTTTTAAAAAGTAAGGTCGCGTTGTGACCACCAAATCCAAGATTATTACAAATTGCCACATTAACAGTAGATTTGCGCATCACATTAGGAACATAGTCCAAATCACAATCAGGATCTGGATCCTTATAATTAATAGTTGGTGGCACCTTGCCATCACGTATCGCCAAAGCACATACTGCTGACTCGATGCCGCCTGCTGCCCCTAATAAATGACCTGTCATACCCTTAGTAGAGGAAGCCGTTATCTTATAGGCATGCTCCCCTAAAGCTTTTTTAATCGCTAAGGTTTCAAACTTGTCGTTGTAGGGAGTCGAAGTGCCATGTGCGTTGATATAACTTACATCCTCAACACTGATGCCGGCTTCCTTAATCACATGGCCTATAGCAGCACCCAATGCCTTACCTTCTGGATCAGGAGAAGTGATATGGTAGGCGTCACAGGTAGCTCCGTATCCAGCTAGCTCACAATATATAGTAGCTCCCCGAGCTTGTGCATGTTCCAGAGTCTCGACGACTAATACACCCGCGCCCTCGCCCATTATAAATCCATCCCGACCTGAATCAAAAGGACGACTTGCGGTTTGTGGGGCATCATTGTAACTAGTACTCATTGCCTTCATGGAACAAAAACCAGCATAACCTAATTCGGTGATGGCTGCTTCACTTCCTCCAGCAAGCATTACGTCAGCATCTCCATCACGAAGCACATGGAACGCTTCACCAATACTGTGAGTTCCAGATGCACAAGCACTTACGATTCCATAATTTGGACCACGCGCACCCACTTCAATAGCAACTACACCACTAGCAATGTTTGCAATCAGTGAAGGGATCATAAAGGGTGAGACCTTGCGTGGCCCACCTTCATACAGGCGTCGACTTTGAGTTTGGATAGTCAGCATTCCTCCAATTCCTGAGCCAATTAATACACCAAAACGATCAGGATCCAAAGTAGTCGAGTCTAAGGCAGCATCCTTAAGGGCTAACTTAGAACCAGCGACAGCAAGCTGCGTGTAACGATCATTTCTTCGTGCTTCTTTAGGATCCATGTAATCAGACGCATTGAAATGCAACGCCTCCGCTCCTACTTTGGAAGGATAATCAGTAATATCAAAAGATTGTACCGTATCGATACCGCTTTTTCCAGCTAGAAGACTATCCCAGAAATTTTCAACACCATCGCCGTAACTAGTTACTGTACCGATGCCAGTAATAACAACTCGGTTACGTTTGTTGGCTGCTTCCATATGGAGTAACAAAAACTAAGCCGCAGTGTAACGACTCGGCTCTGAAAATATTAATACGATGTGTTATCCAGCTTTCTCGGTGATGTATGTAATTACATCACCAACGGTTAGAAGTTTTTCAGCGTCAGTCTCTGGAATTTCTCCATCAATTTCATCTTTAAACTCTTCTTCAAATGCCATTATTAACTCGACTAGATCGAGTGAATCAGCACCAAGATCATCAAGAAATGATGCTCCTGCAGTTACCTGCTCCTCATTGACGTTGAGTTGGTCTACGATAATTGTATTAACGCGTTGTTCGATAGTTTGATCGGCCATAATTTATTAGTTTTTATTGTTATAGTTTGAGCATCACATGACCATACCACCGTCAACTGTAAAAATTTGACCAGTGATGTATCCTGCACCCTCAGAAGCGAGAAAATCAGTTGTTGAAGCAATGTCTGATGCCAGCCCCATCCGCTTCATGGGTATCATTCCTAAAATAGCAGTTTGCTGTGCCTCGTTAAGTTCGGCAGTCATGTCTGTAGTTATAAATCCCGGAGCAACCGCATTAACAGTCACATTTCTTGCTGCAAATTCCTTAGCGAGACTTTTCGTTAACCCATGAATTCCAGACTTCGCAGCAGCATAATTAGCCTGTCCAGCATTACCCATGAGCCCAATAACTGAGGATATATTGATGATACGACCCCAACGCTTGCGAGTCATTGGGCGAGCAAGATACTTAATCCAAGCAAAACAGCTACTTAAGTTAGTTGCAATAACATCATCCCAATCTGAATCGCTCATACGAAATAACAAACCGTCTCTAGTGATTCCTGCGCAATTAACTAAAATATCAATAGCACCATGCTGCTCCAAAAACTGCTCGCTTGCCGCCTGAACCGCATTTCTATCAGCTACATCGACCGCAAAAGACTGGGCGGATCCACCTGAGGCTTGAATTGCTTCAGCAACCGGCCCACAAGATCCTGCAGATCGGCTCACGCATATAACATGATGACCGCTATTAGCTAACACTTCAGCTATACTCTTTCCAATGCCGCGCCCTGCACCTGTTACCAGCGCCACCCTCGTTTCAGATACTACAGTCATACAAATATTAGCTTTTTGATTAGAATTTAATATTGGTAAAATTTTTAGGTTAAATCTAAAGTTCGCAAGCATGAATGTAAAATTCAAGCAACATTGACACCACCTGTATATGAGCTGGAGTGAACAAATGCCAAATTTAGAACTACAACGTATACAAAAGCTTATCGCTAACTCTGGCTATTGCTCTAGACGACAGGCAGAGCGCCTCATTAGCGATGGCTGCGTTCGAGTTAATGGTAAGGTTTCAGAACTAGGCGACAAAGCTTGCATTAATACAGATATTTTTGTGAATAACAAACCAATCAGTGTAAAAAAAGAGCAAGCAATTACATTGGTCATGAATAAGCCGAAAGGATACCTCTGCACAAATTCAGATCCATTTGCAAATCGTACCGTCTTCGAACTACTTCCAGCTAATTTAAAGCTCCAAAAAATGTTCTGTGCAGGGCGTTTAGACAGAGACAGTGAAGGATTATTAATTATAACTAATAATGGAGAGCTTGCACATCGTATTAGCCACCCTAGTACATGTGTTACCAAGCGATATCGAGTAGTGTTACATCGCGATTTTGACAAATCTGACATTCAAAAGATACTAAAAGGAGTTGATTATGGAGGCGATTTTCTTAAAGCAGAAAAAGTAATCCCAGCGCCCACGCTAAGAGATGGAAGTGCTCGGCGCCTTGAAGTACACCTTCACCATGGAAAAAAGCGTGAAATCCGAAGACTTTTTGAAGCTAACGGTTATTTTGTTAAAAAATTAGTACGTGTTCAAATCGGAGGTATAATCTTAAAGAATATTCCAAAGGGAGGAATTAAAATTCTCAGTAAAAAAGAAATTGATCTGCTCTTCGCTTAAAATTGCCACGTATTCAACGCTCTAGTAAAAATAATAAGATGAATTCACTCTACCAATACAGTTTAATTGCTATTAAATCCTTTATTGTTTTAAGCGCAGCTGCTGCTCAAAAAGTATTATTACTTGATAAGCCTGCTACCAATGCAGCCATCATTGCAGGAGTAAATGCTAGTAATGATGCTATACTAAGTGCTTCTTATATATCTTGTGAGCTTCTTTCTGCAAGTACTTGGAAGCAGACAAATTCTCCAGTTTTAATACAGGGATACCGTACAAAAAACTAACTTTTACAGATAGACTCAACGACGCAAAGTATGCCGATAAGAGAGAAACCAATGAATAGTGCTGAAATAGTAGCCATGACTCAAAAAAACGACCAATACACTTTATTAAATTCACATGATGAGAATTGGACTTTAGCAGTAATCGAAAAAAAGACTACGGATTATTTTACTGAAGTGGCTCAATTAGGATTAAAAAGCTTGGATGATACCGCATCTAACTTTTTAGATTATACTCATCTATTACAAGAAGATGAACAAGTTGAAGCTAGAGAGATCATAGTTGATACCTCCAACAAAACACCCATACGCCAATCTCCCAATCGACCTCAGTGGGCAAATAAAGCTCCCACATGCACATTAAGCGGAAAACTTGTAAGACGTCTGCGCAATTACGGTCCGCGCTATCCTCTTCGCTTGCGCGCTGCAAATAAACGAATTGCATATGTCGACATGTCTAAACTTTTTTTCAGTGACCTTCGCCCCTACTTAGATCAACAAGTAAGTATAAGCGGTGAAGTTCGTCCCTTAGTACCCGGTAGCACAGAGCTTGTTATTCAAGCGCGCAGCCTTAAACTTGCAGAATAACTTAATATATCAATGAAACTCATAGACGGTAACGCTATAGCAGAATCTATAATTAAAGAACTTACCACCGAGGTTAGCCATCTCAAAAATGGCAGACCTGTCGTCGCATTTATTCGAGTAGGTGAAGATCCTGCTTCGGTTTCATACGTGCGCAAGAAACAAAAAACAGCTGAGCAAATAGGCATTGAAAGTCGACTTTTCCTACTCCCTGAAGACGTTAACAAGGCGGCACTATTTGAGCAAATCGATGTCTTAAATTGTGACCCCTCAGTAAATGGTATACTCATTCAATCCCCCTTGCCTAAGCACATTGATGAAACAGAAACATTCAATCGAGTTGTCCCTCATAAAGACGTAGACGGATTCAATACTGTTAATATTGGAAAATTATGCCAAGAGGATGCTAATGGATTTGTAGCATGTACGCCTGCTGGAATTATTGAATTAATCCTACGCAGTAATTTAAATACTGAAGGCAAACATGTAGTTGTTCTTGGACGTAGCCTTATTGTCGGAAAACCTGCAGCTTTACTGATGCTTCGTAAAGCAGTTCCAGGTAATGCTACCGTAACAATTTGTCATTCTCGTACGACTAATCTGGAAAATATTACGCGACAGGCAGATATTTTAATCGCAGCTATTGGAAGAGCAAATTTTGTTACTGCCGATATGGTCAAAGAAGGTGTCGCTGTGATTGATGTTGGAATCAACCGAGTAGAAGACACTAGTCACACTCGCGGTTATCGCTTAGTTGGTGATGTCGATTTCGCTCAAGTTAGTAAAAAGGCTTCACTAATTACGCCAGTGCCTGGTGGAGTTGGTCCTATGACAGTAGCCATGCTTATGCAAAATACGCTGCGAGCATATAAAGAAGTCCATTCTAAATGAGTGACTCACAACAAAAAAATAAAGCGGCAGATTCAAGCGCACTGACAAGTGATAGTATAAATCTATTAGATTCAGTATTCAAAGACGATGGCTCACTGCCTCCAGCAAGAATCGGTATTCGTTCTCTAGCTTTCCTACTTGATTTAATTCTAGTTAGCTCGGTTGCTACAATAATAATATGGAAGATAATATTACCACAAACCCATCCCGGAACTTTCCATGAATTTATACTGTGGGGCGAACAATTAACTAATTGGATCAATTCAAACGAAAGAAGCGATATAGCGCTACCGAAACCCAATCATAATTTAAGCATCGCATTAAATTTTGCTAATGAACTGCATTTGCTTATCTTTTGGTTATATTTTGCATTGAGCGAAGCCTTATTTGCAGTCTCATTAGGCAAAAAGGCGTGCCGCTTACGAACTATCAGTACAATTACATTAAGTCCTCCGCCATTTTTAACGGGAGTGATACGAGGCGGCCTTAAAACAGCAGCATTCTTTTTTATTCCACCAGTTGGATTAATCGTTTCAATAAGCGTACTACTATTTAATAAACGCAGACAAATGGGTCATGATTTACTGTCTAGAACCATAATCATAGACGAAAAAATGCTATCAAATATGAACATAAAAAGTGTCTAAATTGTGCTTATACTTACAACACCACCATGTATTTATAGATTGTGTGGTTCTTATACACTAGTAAGTTTTTAGAAATTTCACCCAGAACAGCCTCGCAGAACACACTCTTTTGAGTAAACAAACAAAACCTAAGATTTTAGTCGTTGATGACCAGCCAATCAACGTAAAATTGTTGCAAAGCATGCTTGAGCGGCAATCAATGGAAGTATCCATTGCATTCAATGGTCGTGAATGTTTAGAAAGAATTGCTTCTGTTAATCCAGATATAATCCTACTTGACATAATGATGCCTGAAATGGATGGCATCGAAACATGTCGCCTTATAAAAGCAGACCCAAAAACTAATTCGATTCCTATTATTTTTATAACTGCAGACGTAACAAAGAATAAGAAGATTAAAGGTCTTGAAGCTGGTGCGGTAGATTATATCACGAAACCTATTGACTTAGAAGAAACTATTGCGCGCGTTCGCACTCAATTACGCTTACAGTCTATTTATCGAGACAATATATTTCTTCAAGCACGACTAGGAGATGCTCGTAAAACAGCCGCAGTAGGCTCAATAACTCAAGGCATAGCGCATAACTTAAATAACTTGCTTGGAGTAGTCGTCGGTTATCTCGACCTAATAAAAAATAGCTCAAAGAATCCAGACATGATCGAAAGGTGCTTAGGGTCAATGGACAGTGCAGTATCTCGCATGGTAGAGATTGTTCGTCAGCTATCCTCCATCGCCAGTAACGAGACCTTTGAAATGAAAGCAATATCAATAAACTCGCTTACGGAAAGTAGCATTGCTCGTTTTAAGCACGAACACCAATGTGAAGCAAATATTACAGTTCGCACCAATTTAAAGAATGACATGCAGATTACTACTAATGCAGAAATTTTTGAAGTTATACTATGTAAATTGCTTTCTAATGCTTATGAAAGCTACTTAGAAAACGTCGACGATACGAAACGTATCATACAGTTAGATATTGCCCAACGAGACGGTGGATCTAAATCCAATATTGAAATTACTGTTACAGACAACGGAAAAGGTATAGATTTAGAAATTACAGAAAAAATATTTGAGCCATTTGTAACAACAAAAACTGCCGTCGGTCGTGGCATGGGACTAACTATAGCTCGCCATACAATTAGAAATTTAGGTGGTGATGTATATTTAACCGAAAATAAAGGTGGTGGTGTATCTGCGACATTAACTCATCCAATTTAAAACACACGGTAAATTAAAAACCTATACCCATGATTAAGAATGATATAAAGATAGTTTTTATTGGTGCCGGACGTATGGCATCAGCCATTATCCGAGGACTACTAGAAAAGGAGTATTACAAGCCAATGGAAATCGCCTGCACTTGCGGAAACGACAGTACCGGAGCACGACTAGCAAAGGAAACAAAAATTCAGTATTTAGAGGAGATAACAAATGAAATCCACTCGGCCGATACTATTGTTTTAGCATGCAAACCGCAGCAATTTAATCAGATCAAAAAAAATATTATAGATGCAACTAATGGTAAACTCGTGCTCTCTATTTTAGCCGGTATCCGATTAAATAATCTAAGCGAAAAATTTAAATTAGCTCGTAATACTATTCGAACTATGCCGAACACGCCAGGGCAGATTGGTGCTGGCGTCACTGCATATTGCCCACAGAGTAAACTATCCTTCGAAGATCAAAAAGTAGTCGATAATATACTCGGATCACTTGGCAACTTCCACGAAGTAAAGGAAACGGATCTAGATACAGTTACTGCACTAAGTGGAAGCGGTCCGGCTTACTTATTTGAATTTGCTGCAGCGCTAAATGAAGCTGCAATTAACAATGGCCTTCATCCAGACCTCGCGTCAGCACTAACCAATGATACCTTATTAGGTGCAAGTATGCTACTCGCCTCGAGTAATGAAAGCCCCGAACAACTACGTGAGGCTGTTTCATCTCCAGCAGGAACAACCGCAGCAGCTTTAGAAGTGCTTAGTAAGTCTGGTTTTCGTGACTTAATCGATCAAGTAATTAGTGCAGCTAAAAAGCGATCCATTGAGCTATCGGAAGAATAAAACTCTCCTACTGCACATATATAATCACCGGCAATTAAATTTAGTTCGATAAATGCGCAAAGCTCATGAATCTAAATTCATCGATGTATTATTACCCACTAATAAAAAAGTCCTTATCAGAATTTTCGGTTTAAATAAACCAACAGCTCAATTGCAAAGATTCGAGTTAGGCGCTATTTATTCTAGTGCCATTTATAAAATAGTAACCCCGCCTGTGCCGTATAGGGGGAGTCCTTGGCCTTTGTTTTCCAAGGTGGGTGCTCTATAATTAGCTTTTGTCTTCCGGTTGACGGCTGGACAGTGACTAATTAGGTTGAAGCTCCCAATTTTAAAAGAGTAAAGGACAGAACTCCGAAATGGCTCGAACACCGCAGAGTTTACTAAAATATGCACACTGTATATTCTTTGGCAATCCAAATTAAGCTACCTTATGAGTATAAAAAAGCCCCCCGTTACCAGGGGGCTTTTGATAATTAATTCGGTCAATTAAGAAGAGCTTCAAATAATTACATCATGCCGCCCATACCACCCATGCCACCCATGTCAGGCATTGCTGGAGCAGCAGATTTTTCTTCTGGCTCGTCTGTAATCATGCACTCAGTAGTAAGTAGAAGACCCGCTACTGAACCTGCATTTTGCAAAGCTGTTCTCGTCACCATAGCAGGATCTACGATACCAGCTTGAAGTAAATCAACATATTCTCCAGTGGCTACATTATACCCCATAGGTCCCTTAGCCTTCAGAACTTCTGAGACAACTAGAGAACCTTCAACACCTGCATTAGTACACAATTGACGAAGAGGTGCTTCAATTGCACGACGTACTATTAGTGCCCCTAACTCTTCGTCACCATCTAGCTCAGTAGCAGCTTTTTCAATCGCTTTTGAAGCACGAAGAAGTGCAACTCCTCCACCCGGAAGAATACCTTCTTCAACTGCAGCACGAGTCGCATGAAGAGCATCATCTACACGGTCTTTTTTTTCCTTCATTTCTGGCTCAGTTTGAGCACCTACGTTTATGACTGCTACACCTCCAGCAATTTTCGCAAGACGCTCTTGAAGCTTTTCACGGTCATAGTCTGAAGTAGTGTCTTCTATTTGACGACGTATCAACTTAACACGACCTTGAATGTCCGAGCTTTTACCCGCTCCTTCAACAATAACAGTGTTTTCTTTGTCAACTGTAATACGCTTAGCTTTTCCAAGATCACTTACTTGAACATTTTCAAGTTTAATTCCTAAATCTTCAGTAATACAGCGCCCTCCTGTGAGTATTGCAATGTCCTCGAGCATAGCCTTGCGACGATCGCCAAATCCAGGAGCTTTGACCGCGGCAACATTTAAAGTACCACGTAACTTATTAACTACGAGTGCAGCTAAAGCTTCACCTTCAACGTCTTCTGCTATAATTAATAAGGGTTTATTAGTTTTTGCTACATTTTGTAGTAGCGGTAAAATTTCATTAAGGTTTGAAATCTTTTTCTCATGAATTAAGATATGGGCATCTTCAAAATTCACTTCTTGAGCGTCAGCGTCAGTACAGAAATAAGGAGATAAATATCCCTTATCAAACTGCATACCTTCAACTACCTCTAGAGATGTTTCAATAGACTTCGCCTCCTCAACAGTGATAGTGCCGTCCTTTCCGACACGATCCATTGCCTCCGCTATAATATCACCAATCTCAGTATCCCAATTAGCAGAGACCGTCGCAACTTGACGAATTTCTTCACGATCCTTTACTTTTTTACTTTGTTTAGCAAAGGCCTCGGTAGCAGCAGCTACTGCACGATCAATGCCGCGTTTTAAGTAGATAGGGTTAGCGCCAGCAGCTACATTCTTGATGCCTTCTCTGTAGACCGATTCTGCTAAAACGGTTGCTGTTGTCGTACCATCACCTGCTGAATCCGCCGTCTTGGAGGCAACTTCACGTACCATTTGAGCACCCATATTTTCGAATGAGTCGGATAAATCGATTTCCTTAGCAACAGTAACACCGTCCTTGGTAACAGTCGGAGCACCAAATTTTTTGTCTAGTAGTACATTGCGACCTTTAGGTCCAAGTGTCACTTTAACAGCATTGGAAAGAGTTTCCACGCCTGTTAGAACTTTTTTTCGTGCTGCTTCGTCGAATAAAATTTGCTTAGCCATAGTATTTATATTTTTTTTTGAAAGTTAGTTATTAATTTAGCCGACAACACCGAGTAGGTTGTCTTCTTCAATGATTGTATATTCTACTCCATCAAGTTTGACGGCAGTGCCACCATACTGAGGCATAAGAACCCGGTCACCCTTCTTTACAAAGAATGGCTTATCGTCAGCCTTCCCTGTGCCGACAGCAATGACTTCAGCTTCCTGTGATTTTTCCTTAGCAGAATCTGGAATAATGATTCCGCCACGAATTTGTTCATCTTCTTCAATGCGCTTTAATAATACGCGTTCACCGAGTGGTTTTATTTTCATAGTTTATATGTTTGTTTATGAATAATTGTAGTTTGTAAGTTTAAGCGCTTAGAGAAATGCCCTAAACGTAAAATGGTTATGATTTGTCCTTCTTCTCCTCATCGACGACCTCAAAATCAGCATCGACTGTTTCAGCATCAGCTTGCTTTGGCTCGGTCGCACCGTCAGCAGAATTAATGTCTGCACCAGTAGCTGCATCTGCCCCTGGTTGACCATAGAGATCTTGAGCGAAAGATTGCATAATTCCTGAGATCTTTTCTACGGGCGCTCTTAAAGAATCCGCATCAGCATCTTGGTTTTCAAGTACCACTTTAGCCTCGGCTATAGCTTCTTCTAGCCCTGCTTTTTTGTCCGCTGGAATTTTATCGCCTAATTCACTAATCTGTTTTTCAGATTGATAAATAATATTGTCTAATTCATTTCGCGCTTCGACCCCTTCTTTGATCTTGGCATCTTCGGCAGCATGCTCCTCAGCTTCACGCTTTAATTTCTCAACCTCCTCGTTATCTAAACCAGAGGATCCACTGATAGTAATTTTTTGTTCTTTACCAGTACCTTTGTCCTTAGCACTTACGTTCAGTATACCGTTGGCATCGATATCAAAGGTAACCTCAACCTGCGGTACTCCTCGAGCTGCTGCTGGAATACCATCCAAACGGAAAGTACCTAAAATCTTATTATCATTTGCCATGGGGCGCTCTCCTTGAAGTACCTTAATATCCACGGCTGTTTGATTGTCTGCATAAGTAGAAAAGGTCTGACTCTTTTTAGTCGGTATTGTCGTATTACGATCAATCATTGCAGT
>JAYYDJ010000063.1:0-13396 GCA_036160955.1 Verrucomicrobiota bacterium
ACTATGTTAATAGTATATTCGACACCATCATCAGGGTGAACCCATTTCACTGCTGTATTTTTGGCTTTTATTGTAATTCCCTTTTCACGCTCCAAGTCCATGGAGTCCATAGCGCGCTCTTGAATTTTTTGATTCTCGCGAAAAGTACCTGCTTGATCTAATAAGCAATCAACTAGCGTGGTTTTACCGTGGTCCACATGAGCTATAATAGCAATGTTACGTATTTGTTTAGCATTCATCGTTTATGATAAAATTAATCAGCGCGCGATAACGCCTTTACAAGTCATCGAAGTCAATCGTTATGATTGTATAGTGATTGTATAAGAACCAACAATGAATAAATAGTTAGATATCGTACTCTTTGCCCGGGACTAAATTCAATATTTTAGTTTCAGGTAGCTCCTTTTCCAAGTATTCTTGAAACCATTGTCTCGCCAATTCCTCACCATGATTTAACACAATAACACGTGCTGAAGATTTTATTGCGTAGTTAGCAATTTCATCGCGGTCTGCGTGTCCACTTAAATCAAATTGATCTACAGAAGCTTGAATTTTTGAGCGATAATCAAGCGCATCAAAATAAAAGTAATCCATGTTCTCACTTTTGAGTAATGCACCGCCAGGAGTGTCTGGATCACAATATCCTACAAAACAAATACCATTGTTTTTATGTGCCAGCATTGCTGCTGCTAGTTTATACGATGGCGTATGTTGCACCATCATTCCACTACTAACAATATAAATTCCTTTAATAGATAGATCACGACCTGGGCGTAAATTGTACTCTAGGTTTTTAACTCCCATGTAGTCGAGAATACGAATATCAAAATCTATTGAATTTGATTTTTTACTAATTTTATCAAAATAATTACACAGGTCCATACCTAGTCCAGCAGCGAATATAGGGCAGCGAGCTAGTTTTCCTGCGTTTCGCGCATTGTATACTATCTTCAAAATCTCTTGCATTCTACCTAATGCAAATACGGGAATCAAGCAACTGCCATCACGTGCTAAAATCTCATTTATCTTAAGTACAAGACGTTCAACTTCAGTACCTCTGGATGTACCTTCTGCCCGTGAATGAGCACCTCTAGTTGTTTCTAGTATCAACGTGTCAATAGGAGGCTTTGGCAATATAGCACCTGCAAACGTTAACTGATTATCGAACATAATATCTCCTGAAAACACTATTCTCCTGTGTTTGTATACTAGTTCAACTGCTGCAGCACCGACTACATGGCCAGCAGGATGCAAAATTACTTCAATTTTGTCTCCATCCTTACGATAAATTTCCCCACTACTATACCTCTGCGCTACAAGCTGTTTATTAACATGAGATATATCTCGATGAAGGAAGAGCGGGTAGTCAGTTATACCATGCTCCTCACGCTGTCGTTTCATAACATTTATCGAATTACGTAGCATTCTAGGAGCTAATGTTATGTTAGGAATACTCGTTATTATTGGTGCATGTGGATGAAAGGCTGCAATAACTGGCAAAGAGCCTAAATGGTCTAGATGGCAGTGAGTTAAAATTATTAAGTCTATGTTATCTCTTCTTAATAAATTATAATTAGGTAGTGCATGTTTGCCTATCTTTTTAGGATGCAATCCACAATCGACTAAAATGTTAAAAGTGCCGATTTTTACAAAATGTGAATTTGCCCCTATACCACCACTCGCATTTAAATCCGTGATTATCATTCTGTAGGTTCACTAGTCTTTGGTAATGTATTTGGTATATTCATATCAAAGCCAGGAATACGCACATAAATTGGTTTTCCATTATCATCAATACCATGAAAAGAACCTTCCGCGCTAGTATTGCAATGACTCATATGGTAACTATTATAGCTAAACTTTTCTCCTGGTTTTAGATGCGGCTCTTTGCCAACAATACCTTGTCCTTCTATAACTTTCTGGCTGCCATCTTCGTTACATATGACCCACCGTCGACCCTTTAGAATAATCCCAATTTTAGATAGATTTATTATTGTAATAAAGTAAATAAAAGCATGCGGGGCATTTAAGGGTAGTTTGTCTGAGTCATGTACATATACAATACGATCAATCATAACCCGTAAACCGGTAAGTTCTGTACTTAAATCAGCCAATTTTAATTAAATTTATGTTCATATTATCTAATCTGGTATGATTAATTGGGTATATTGGAAAATTAATAGATGATAGCAAATTTTGTGTATAATGTTCACATTTTTGTAAGTTAGCATCGCCATGTCTATAAAAAGCGTTTTTACCTGCGTTTGTATTTAACAATGAGTGACTTATTGAAGCATGAATGCGGCATTGCTATGGTCCGCCTCTTAAAACCCCTGAGTTATTATCAGGAGAAGTACGGTACACCTATATATGGCTTCAATCAATTGTTCTTGCTAATGGAAAAACAGCACAACCGTGGTCAAGATGGAGCAGGAATTGGTTGCGTGAAATTAAACATGCCAGCAGGGCAGTCTTATATGGCGCGTGAGCGCAGTATACAATCTAACTCATTATCACGAATTTTTCAGGAACAATTGAAAGATTATGCGAATAAATTAGAGTGTGGGACTATTCACCCAGAATTTGTTACCACCGTTAAAGAGAACTTTGCATTTGGAGGTGAAGCCCTCCTAGGGCATCTACGTTATGGAACTTCAGGAGTCTATTCGAATCATAGCTGTCATCCGTATGTACGCCAGTCCAATTGGCCGACTAAAAACTTAATGCTCGCAGGTAATTTTACTATTACAAACGAGAAGGAGTTAAATGAATCGTTGATCGATCTAGGCCAGCACCCAGTATTTGGTACGGATACTCAAGCTGTATTAGAGGGCATTGGATTCCACTTAGATGAGGCTCACGATGCCATTTATCATCGCATGCGTGACCAAGACATTGAGGGTGCTCAGATTCCAAAAATTATAAGTGACGAGCTTGATCCTGTTAGAATTATTAAAAAAGCCGCTTCCGACTGGGATGGCGGATATGCTATAGCTGGCTTGATCGGTAACGGAGATGCTTTTGTTGTGCGCGACCCACATGGCATACGCCCATGCTTTTATTTTCAAGATGAAGAAGTAATCGCATTTGCTTCAGAGCGCGTGGCGTTGATGACAATATTTAATCAGCCCATTGAGAACGTTTGTGAGTTACAACCAGGCACAGCAAAAGTTATAAAGAGTAACGGACGTGTCTACTGCGAGCCATTCACTGAAAAAAAGACAATCACGCCATGTTCCTTTGAGCGAATCTATTTCTCGCGCGGTAATGATGCTGATATTTACTCAGAAAGAAAAGCACTGGGTGCCGCGCTGTTAGGTCAAGTCATCAAAAGTATCGATAATAACTTCACTAACAGTTTATTTAGCTTTGTACCAAATACAGCTGAAGTTGCCTACCATGGACTGCTCGAGGCAGTACGTGTGCACCGGCGTAAGGAGGTAAAATTAGCTATCTTAAAAGCTCAAAAAGATGGTAATTTAGATGAGAGCTTACTCGACTCACTCATTATGGGTAATTGGCCGCGTGGTGAGAAAATAGCTCATAAGGATATCAAGCTAAGAACTTTTATTTCTCAGGAAAAAGGTAGGGCGCAACTTGTATCTCACGTCTATGACATTACTTATGGGGTCGTACAACCCACCGACACTCTGGTATGTATCGATGATTCGATTGTACGAGGCACTACACTCAAAGAATCAATAATAAATATTTTAAGCAGAACCAAACCTCGTAAAATAGTCATTGCTTCTACTGCTCCCCAGATTCGTTATCCAGACTGTTATGGTATTGATATGTCCGAATTAGGAAAATTTATCGCATTCAAAGCGGCTGTTGCACTTGTAAAAGAGGAGGGACAAAGTGAATTACTTAGGGAAGTGTATGAAGACTGTATTCAACAAGTAAATAAGCCAGCTTCTGAAATAAAAAATAACGTGCGACGGATTTACGACAGGTATACAGATGAAAAGATATCTGCCAAGATAGCGCAACTAGTTTACCCTAAGAAAATGGCGTGGAGCGGTGACTTGGAAATTGTTTTCTTACCGGTCGATAAAATGAGAGAGGCGATTCCTAAACACAATGGTGACTGGTACTTTACTGGTAACTATCCTACTGCTGGAGGGTATGCGACTCTGAATCGTGCATATATTAATTATTTTGAAAACAAAGGCGGTAGAGCCTACTAATCATGCAAAAAACAGCACTTCTATCAGTCAGTGACAAATCCGGATTAGTACCTTTCGCAAGGGCTTTGGTGCTAGAACACGGTTACCGTTTATTGTCTACAGGTGGCACTGCAAAATTGTTACAAAAAGAGCAAATTGCGGTGACAGAAGTTAGTGAATATACTGGCTATCCTGAGATGATGGAAGGGCGAGTAAAAACGTTACACCCTAAGATATATGGTGGCTTGCTTGCTAGGCGCGATAAGTCCGATCATATGTCCGCAGCTGCTGAGCATGGTATCGATATCATTGATTTAGTTGTCGTGAATTTATATCCATTTGAAAGTACTGTGGCAAAGCCAGATGTACGCTTCGATACAGCGATAGAAAACATAGATATTGGCGGTCCTTCTATATTAAGATCTGCAGCAAAAAATCATGCATCTGTAACCGTTATAGTTGATAGCACTGATTATGACCGAGTTTTAGAGGTTATAGATCAACCTAACTCACTAGCTAAGTTAAGGCGTGAATTAGCGCTGAAAGTCTTCAAGCGTACAGCATTCTACGATAGCGCAATTGCTAGTTATCTAGAGGATCAAATAGTAGAGGGCCCAGACCTAGGATCCATATCTGGCATTCCCCACGATCTATCCATCGATTTACCAAAAGCTCAGACACTTAGATACGGGGAAAATCCGCATCAGCATGCCGCGCTTTATGGTAGTTTCTTCGATTGCTTTGAGCAGCATCAAGGCAAGGAATTAAGTTTCAACAACATTATAGATATTACTGCAGCTACGTACTTGATTGGTGAGTTTCAAAAGCCAACAGTTGCAATACTTAAGCATACAAATCCATGCGGTGTGGCATCTGCAGATAATCTTATAACTGCATGGGAACAAGCTTACGATACTGATAAACAGGCACCCTTTGGGGGCATCATAATTGTTAATCAGACAATGGATGCCGACCTAGCGACGATCATTAGTCAAATTTTTTGTGAGGTAATTATCGCTCCAGAATTTACACTAGCAGCAAGAGATATATTTTCAAAAAAGAAGAATCTACGTCTGATGACAACTAAGAGCTCACTGCCTAAGGAATCAATTCGAGAGGTTCGCTCTGTAGCCGGTGGAGTACTTCTACAAGATCGTGATGGCATGCCAGATCGACCAAGTGACTGGAAGGTGGTAACTTCGCGCCAACCAACCGCTGAAGAGATGCGTGCCATGACCTTTGGTTGGAGCGTCGTCAAACACGTTAAATCCAATGCTATTGTATATGCAGGTTGTGAACGAACTCTCGGAGTAGGGGCAGGGCAAATGTCACGCGTCGATAGTTCTAAAATAGCTGTTTGGAAAGCGGGCGAAGCAAATATTTCACTAACAGGCTCAGTAGTATGTTCGGATGCATTTTTTCCGTTTGCAGATGGACTGATTGCTGCAGCTGATGCAGGCGCAGTAGCTGCGATTCAACCAGGTGGATCTATGCGTGACGATGCGGTCATTCAGGCTGCCAATGAGCGTGACATGACTATGATTTTTACTGGTAAGCGGCACTTCAAACACTAGGTGCAATAGAATAGATAATTTTTCTCTGGGAAATACTCATTTTATGAGTTATTTTGTATTAATGAAGCTGTTTCATTTCTTTGTCACCTTGTTAATCATTTGTGGTTTTTACTTAACAAGTTGTACTACGGTTCCAATCACTGGACGCTCTGCTCTTCATTTAATTTCCTCGGAGCAGTTAACAACATTGGCAGCCGCTCAATTCGAAGAACTTAAAAAACAATTAAGTGTTTCCAATAATCCTGAATATACAGCAATGTTGGAGCGCGTAGGTACACGTATGGCAAACGTAGTCGGTACAAGTGCTTTAGAGTCACCAAATGCAAATTGGGAGTTTGTTGTATTCGAAGACCCCGATCAAATCAATGCATTTGCGATGCCAGGAGGTAAGGTAGCGGTGTATACTGGTCTCTTTGATGTCGTCCAAAGTGACGCAGATTTGGCTATTGTTGTCGGCCATGAAATTGCACACGTTATAGCAGGACATGGCGCAGAGCGAGTCACTCAACAATTATTAGCTGCGGGTGGTGCACTTGCTCTTAACTACGGCACCGATGAAATGGATAGTGCGGAACGCCAGCTAATTATGATTGGCTATGGAGCCACAACAACGCTCGGCGCGTTACTTCCATATAGCCGTTTGCACGAAACAGAAGCAGATGAAATCGGACTTATTTTTTCAGCTCGAGCTGGCTATGATCCTCGCGTCGCTGTAGATTTCTGGAAGCGTATGGATGCCGCAAATAAGGGTAGACCACCTGAATTTTTATCAACACATCCAGCAGATGCTAAGCGGCAACATCAACTCTCCCATGTGATGCCCCGAGCTCTACAAGAATACTATAACAGTAAACTTTAATAATACCTGTGGAGTAGTTTTTATTTTTTTGATTATCTTATCTGTTAAGAGTACAACATTTCGTCATGGATGCGGTTACTAATTTATTACAATATTTATGTTTTCCATCAGTATCGACTGATTCAAATTATTTGGATGGTATGAAGGGTGCTCGCGATTATATAAGTGGGCAATTAGAAGTGCTTGGGTTTTCTGTAGAAAATATAAAGACGAATTTACACCCAATATTACTTGCGGAGCGTCATGGCAATCATGATTGGCCACATCTATTACTGTATGGTCATTATGACGTGCAACCTGCAGATCCTTTTGAACTATGGAGTAGCGACCCGTTTAATCCAGAAGTGCGAGATGGCCGTATCTATGCACGCGGCGCTGCTGACAACAAGGGCCCTACCATAGTGCACATGACTGCACTGCAAAGAGTACTTAAAAAGTATCCTAATTTACCCCTCAATGTTACTTACGTCATCGAGGGTGAAGAGGAGATCGGTAGCCCAAGTATGCCAAAATTTTTTGATGATTATGCGGAGCGACTAAGCCAAGCAGATTTTATGTTAGTATCTGATACGGGTAGTCCTAATACCAAGCAAATTGTAATCACTACTGCATTGAGGGGTCTCATAGATTTAGAAATCAAAGTGACTGGAGCGAAAGTAGATTTGCATTCTGGCATTCATGGCGGCGCAGTTTACAACCCGCTCCAAGCCATTAGTGAAATATGCGCATCACTACACAATGAGGACGGAACAGTCAACGTACCTGGTTTTTATGATGGTATCGATCCTCTAGAAGACTGGGAAAGGGCACAGTTAGAGCGCTATCCAGAATCCCTGGAAAGCTACAAAGATATGCTAGGCGTATCCGCATTTGCACCTTGTGGAAATCTAAATCCATTAGAAGCGGTGCGTTTTGGACCAACTTTAGAATTTAATGGTATGGGCGGCGGATATCAAGGTGAGGGTAGCAAGACCGTCATCCCAAGCGAAGCATTCGCAAAGATAACCTGCCGCTTAGTAGACGGTCAAGATCCTGCTGTCATTCAAGATATGGTTATCGCCACAATAAAGGAGCGATGCCCTAAACAGGTCGAATTAACGGTGCGCCGCGGCGCAGTCGCACCAGCATATTTAGTTATACCACCGGACAGATCGAATACTCCAAAAGAGCAACCTGTTGCTCTGGCAAATGCCTTCCGTTGTGTTGAAGCTGCAATTTCTAATAACTTCGGCAAGGTGCCGATTTACTTGCGTGAAGGTGGAAGTATTCCAGTCATAGCAGACTTTAAACAACGCGCTGGTTTAGACGCCATAATGGTTGGGCTTTTCACACCACTCGACAATCTGCACGCGCCCGATGAGAGCTTTGATTTAGAGCTCATGAATAAGGCAATTACTACTTTCGAAGAGGTATTTATTTCTATTTCGAATTCGCAATCTAATTAGTATTAGCGAAATGGACCACGACGACCCGGACCACCACGATAGGTTGCATTTTCTAAACGCTCTCTAACTTCTTCACTATATTTGGCGGACTCTAAGTATCCTGCAAATGCAGATGGGTCTTGGTCTTTCCAATTTGCTGCCACTCTCTCCATTAGATACCCTTGCATTCTTTCATTGGAAATAGACTCTGCCCAGCTCATCGCATTAGCAGGATCTTCTTGCGCTGCCCGAAAGGTATAACTTGCAACGGCACGGTCCAGTTCTGGAGAAGCGGGCAGTGTATTGAGCCACTCTGCTGATGCAGATAAATCATACTGTGACCATTCTCGAATAATGCTAGCGGTACCTCGACCAAACGCTGGATCTTCCGCATCTAGATTAGAAAGCCAGTCTGCTGCTGCGATCGGATCACTTTCTGCCCATTCACTAATTAAAGAGGTCTTAATCCATGTGGTCGCTGATTCGCCCAATGAATTTACATAAGAAGCCGCTGCAGTAGGGTCATATTGCGCCCATTCGTCAACCATTTCTGCAAGTAGCCGATTTTTCGTATCACCTTCCTGCATTGCCTCGACTGTTAAGCGAGCAACCTCTAGTCCGCCCTGTCGTACCTGCATCTCAATAACTTCGCTAAGAATATTATTTTTTAATCGCTTTTCTACACTGTTAGCTTCTTTCATTCCGAATGCCTGCGCAAATGCCGCCGTCGGTTCGGATTGCGCATAACCGCGAAATATAGCCATTAATTTTCGATTCATGACCTGTTTCGGTATTTGATCGGAATGGGCATCCGCCCAAGATAGAGCTGCATTAGGGTTAGTTGCCCCCCAAACCTCCAGGATACTGTTTATAGCACGTTCTTGATCACGAACAGATGCAATCTTGGTTGCTTCTAAAAGAGCAAATTCTGGTTGATCCGTAGCCATACGCACTAATAAATCTTTAATAATAGTAGCACGCTTTGGATCCGTAAACGGTAGGGCAAATGCTCCTTGCAATGATTCTTGCAATGAGACTGCTGGATAGTAAATGGCTTGGCTATCTTCTGAATTCGAGGCTAACCCATCAGTGTTTTCTAATTCTACAGTACTGTACTGTCTAGATGCTTCATATTTTTCGTCATCAGACTCATTAATTAAACCAGTAGTTATAACATTATCTACAGAAAGTTGCAATCCTCTGCCAATAGCGAAGGCTACAAGTACAGTTGCTGACCAAACAATTACTAATATGGAATGTGTTGGAAGTTTCATGTTATAGCTAAATTATTATATAACACTTTTTAGTCATTAATTAGTCGTTATCCAAACTAAATTATTTTCACTTATTTGTTTAAATAACGCAATAATATCAACATTTTTCATCTCTATGCATCCACTGCTAAATGGCTTACCAATACGAGTTTCGTGATTCGTACCATGTATGTATATATAACGATTATAGGTATCGCATCCATCGCCTGCATTAACACCGTGTTCCAGGCCACGTAAACGAATGATGCGACTAGTGATCAGATTACTTTCCTGCTGTTCTGACGTAAATTTTGTTAAGTGCTGGGTGGGCACTCGTCCTTTAAAAACCATACCACTTGGTTGCTCTGAACCAATCATAGTAGCAATTGTATGTAATCCAGTCGGCGTACCAAATGAATTAACGGCACAGCTACTAGGATTTTTCGAAGTAGAAACTATATATTTTTGTGCAAGTTTTCCATCAATAAGGTAAAAGAGACGTTGCGATTTGATCGAAACGATTAGTAGTTGATCAGTCGGCGAGATTGACAATGCCATGCAGCTTTGTTTTACACGCTCGTATTCCACTTTTAAATTAAATGGCATATAAGGTAGGTATACTCGGAGCGACTGGGGCGGTCGGTCAAGAAATCATTCGTTTACTCCATGAACGTAATTTTCCGTTCAGTGAGTTACAACTACTTGCTTCTGCTCGTTCGGCAGGCAAAATATACAAGTATATAAGTAAGACATGGACCATTCACGAGGCTAACGAAGATAGTTTTTCAGGCTTAGATATATGCATTTTTAGTGCAGGAACTAGTCAATCCTTGCAGTTCGCAGAAGCCGCATCAAAGAGCGGATGTATTGTTATCGATAATTCTTCAGCATTTCGAATGGATCCAACAGTTCCGCTCATTGTACCTGAGGTAAATCCGGATGCTATTGATGATCACAAGGGTATCATTGCTAATCCTAATTGCTCAACGGCAATCACTCTAATGGGTCTGTATCCCTTGCACCAAGCATTTGGCTTAAAGCGCTTCATAGCATCTACCTATCAAGCTGTGTCTGGCAGTGGCGCTGCTGGCTTAGCAGAATTAGAAATGCAGACAAAGGCTTGGTGCAACGGGGAGCCATTGAAGCGTGAAGTCTATCCTCACCAAATCGCCTTCAATCTGATTCCACACGTGGATAGTTTCAAAGAAGATGGTTACACTCGTGAAGAGATGAAAATGCTTCATGAAGGTAAAAAAATCATGGGAATTGATGACTTACGAGTGACTTGCACCTGTGTGCGTGTACCGGTACTTCGAGCGCATTGCATTTCAATAAGTGCAGAATTTGAGCGACCAGTTAGCGTTCAATCCGCACATTTAAGTATTCAATCTTTCCAGGGAGTAGAGTTGGTTGATGACCCAAGACATCTAAAATACCCGATGCCATTGGACTATTCCGAAATAGTCCCGTGTGCAGTAGGGCGCATTCGAAAAGACGGTGTTTTTGATAATGGATTAGCATTATGGGTAACAGGGGATCAATTATGGAAGGGTGCAGCACTCAATGCCATACAGATTGCAGAATTGTTACATACTAAGGAATTGGTAAAATAAAGTTAACTTCTCGATGCTTGAACTAGCTCGTCATCTATCGGACTGCAGTCTATTTATTCTAATTTGGATAGTACAACTGACTATTTATCCATCTTTTCAATTTATGTCTGCTGAACAGCTAATACAGTGGCATGCTAAATACACAGAACGCATGGCGTGGATAGCCGGACCATTAATTCTATTTCAAACAACAATTATTAGTATCCAGATCGTCCTAGAAATAAGTATTATAAATATATTATCCGGAATTATCGTCGGAGTTACATGGATACTTACCTATTTTGTTTCCATTCCCTTGCACCGGACGATCAGTGAAGATGGAGGCAGTTTAGTAGAACTTAACAAATTAGTAAATACAAACTGGTACCGCACTATCTGCTGGTCTGTCCTGTTCGCTATAGGGTGGGTTCACTAGAATAGAGCAGTGCTTAAATACGACCACTGAGCATATTTAGCTCCCGTAAATATTGCGCACTTTCTTGTTGCAGCGCTTCTAATTGAGAATAGGTCATGCGCCATTGCCAGTTTCCACTAGCTGCACCAGGTTTATTTAATCGCGCCTCTGAGCCAAGACTCATAATATCCTGTACAGGTACTATTGCCAATCGACCTATCGAGAAGAGGGCACAGCGGACGAGGTCAGCTGCGATTGCCTCTCCACTAACTTTTAAGTAGGTACGTACTTGGTTTTTAGCTGATTCATGTAGACTAGAAAACCATCCAACTGTTGTATCGTTATCATGTGTACCTGTATACACTACGCTATTAACTGTGTGATTGTGTGGTAAATATGCATTAGACGAATCCTCATCGAATGCAAATTGCAAGACTGCCATACCAGGAAATCCAGTTGCAAAATGTAGTGATTGGACAGCCTCTGTGATAATACCTAGATTTTCTGCAACGATTTGAGCTTCAGGAAACTTCGAATGGATCGCTTTAAATAATTCTATACCTGGGCTTTTTTCCCAACTTCCATTCCGCGCGGTAGACTCATTAGCTGACACTGACCAATAAGACTCAAAACCACGGAAATGGTCGAGGCGTAGAATATCATAAAAGTTTAAATTATTACCAATACGCTCCAACCACCAAGAAAAATCACTGTTAATGTGCGCAGGCCAATTATACAACGGATTACCCCATAGTTGACCATCTACTGAAAAGTAATCAGGTGGTACTCCTGCAACTGACATAGGCTCACCATTTTTATTAACCTGAAAGAGTTCACGATTGGACCAAACATCAGAACTATCAAGAGATACAAAAATAGGTGTGTCTCCCATGATTTTAATACCGTTTAATTCACAATATGAATGCAGGCGTTGAAATTGTGCATAAAACAGGTACTGATAAAACACTTGAGAATCGATTGCATCTTCGATCTCTTGTGTACGCTCTAAATTATGAGCAATATTATAGTTACGATAATTAGTCGGCCATTCCAACCAACAACTACCATTATGTTGACTCTTTAGAGCCATAAATAGGGCATAATCTTCTAACCAATAAGATTGCTGCTCACGAAATTCGCGTATGCTTCCATAAGTGCTTAAACTGTCTTTTCTGGAAGCCAAAAAACGTTTATGTGCGATTGTTAAAATTGGCCAAAAAGAACTGTACAAAGAACCATAATCAACAAACTCATTGGATAATTCTAGGAGTTTTTTTATTTCATCACTAAAAAGTAAACCTTCAGATTCGAGTGGATCTAGATCAATAAAATATGGATTGCCTGCAAATGCTGAAAAACACTGATAAGGTGAGTCGCCATAACCTGTTGGACCAAGCGGACATATCTGCCAAACGCGCATACCGCTAGCTTTTAAAAAATCTACGAAACGATAAGCGCTAGAACCAAAATTACCGATGCCAGACACAGAAGGTAAGGATGAAATCGGTAACTGTACACCTGTAGACCTTGATTGTAGCCAATTATATAAAGCTTCTTCAGCCATTTCGTTAACACCTTAAGAGTATAACAATAGAGTATAACAATATAATTAAATACTGAAGCTAGAATAAAAACTAGACATAATATATATTGTACGTATATTAATAAGGATTTTTAATCAGCTAAACCCCAGCGTTTTGTAAAAGGATAATAAATAAAGATAGCTTTGCCTATTAAGGCTTGGTCCGGCACGAAGCCCCAATAACGACTATCCGCAGAATTTGCAGAATTGTCGCCTAATGCTACATAACTATTTTTGGGAACTCGCATACTTCGACCCTTTGCCATTAAGCGCTCATTAATGTATCCATTGTACTCACCAATTTGCTTTGAATTACTAACAAATGCCTCTACCTCTGTTCGCGGTATATTATTAGCATGCAATGTACCATCTATGATTTCAATTTCTTCATATTCGGCACCACCGATTCTTTTGATGTAATATTTTGGCGTATAATCTCCGGTAGCCCTTCCGACTGACTCTAGAATATCATCTGTACGAAACACAAAAGGGTCGCCAACTTTCGGTTTCCTAAAGTGGTATGATAAT
>JAYYDJ010000064.1:0-16878 GCA_036160955.1 Verrucomicrobiota bacterium
TGCCAGGTACAATAGCTCAAAATCGGTCGCGTAAAATCTATTATTTGGGGGCCGGCGTAGATCGAAAGATATATTTTTGAGTTTAACATCAGCCCCCGTATTGTTTATAATGCGAAAGTCGAGTTTCTGCTGATTCAAGACATTACCAAATTTTACGTAACTTCCATCAAACCATTCACTTGTTTGCCCAAATTTGGAAGTGCCGGTACCAAAAGCATCCCAACCAGAAACTGATGAGCCTGGACCCAAGACAAGACTAAGACCGTTATCAGTTACACTTATCGCTAAATTATTTGTATTCGATACCGTATTTAATCCAGCAAAGTCATCAATGCTGATGGTGACTTGAGAATCTTCAGCGAATAGCACAAAGTTATCAAAAATAGTGGTAATTAAAAAAAATACTGATAAATAAAATCTCACTCACGCATTATAGGAAATTATACACTACGATCAACTAGAAACAAAGAATCGGACTAATTATCCCCTGTACGCTTACCAAACTGTTCCCTTTCCTCTCCCCTTAAATAGATACACAAAGGGCTTGTAGGGACTCCTACATCAATATCCTTGTGCAAGAACGGGGTATCTTAAGGGATGCTGGGGCGGGGTTCGCTTGGCTGCCCTCTTGATGATGTTTATACATCAAGTGCCTTCTAAAAATATTTAGAACGCTTAGCCACCAGTAACCGGCAAAGATAGCATAAGCTCACTAGCTGGGGCTCCATAATGTTCTGCTAAAGCTTCTATAATGGCATTTCTGTCATACTCGGTTTCCCCAATAGAAAGTTTGATATCGTCTATAGAAGAATTTGAACCATCCATCTTAAATCTAAAGAATTTTACCCCTGAATTAGATTCATCGTCAGCTTGTACATCAACTCTGATATTATCGTTGAGATAATTAGGATGGATAATAACCTTGCTCTCAGGAACGGGTGTCCAAGTCGGGTTTGTGATACCAAGATTATCAGTAGACTCTAACTCAATGTTTATAGAAGCATTGCCGTCTACTACTTTAAGCATCCTGCTGCCTAATCTTAAGTCACGTACTTCTGTTTCGGTTAAGCGTGCATCCCTTTCTGCTACAACTGTATTGAAGGCTGCTTGCGTAGGACGTGCATCTCTTTCTGCTTCTGCAATAGCTAGAGCGGCGATTGCAGTATCTCTAGCTGTTTCTGCGGTAGTTTGAGTGGCAACAACTGCGTTGTATTCTTCCTCAGTGTATGTAACGACAGGTCTGTACACTTTTTTGGGTCGGGTTGTTGATGCGTTTTGGGCTACTTGATCTAAATGTTGGATATCTAACAATGTATATTCACTAGCCCTATATGCATCGACATCAACAGCCCAAGTGACAGCACTATTGTCATCTAAGAATATATAAATAAGTATTCTACTTGGAATACGGGCACCTACTGAAGTATAACTATCGAAGTAACCATCAAATTTTCTTACAATAATCCCATTATTATTAATTAAAGTAGTGTATTGACCAAAGTCGTAATAGCCCGAGAAACGATTAGAGATTATCTCAATAATATTGTCCAAGTATGCTGTTAATTCTTCTCCACCTAGGGTGTGTGTTGGTGAAATTTGAGGATCAGAAAATTGTGACCCTATTAGCTCATCAAGACGTGAATACAAACCTTCCTCGCAATCAATTCGAACAGCGCTAGCATCGGTAAATAAACTATGTGGCGTTGGACCTCCAATGTCGTAGTTAAGATTACCGTCTCCCCAATCTACAGGAAAAGTAAAAGTGAAGTTGCCAAAGGTAACACTATTATCTGCATTCAAAAAGGTTTTAGCGGCAAGTAATAATATTAGGAATGACCTTTTCATAGCTAGAATTAGACAGATTTTTAAACTACGATCAACTAGAAATAAATTGTTGAGTATATTAGCCTTCTAAAGCTTACCTAATCTATCAAAATGAAGTATACTACCGCTTGCTTCTAAAAGCACATTTTTGCTAATTGGTATTCAGTTTACATCCTACATCAAATTATTACATTCGTTTATTAACGTTAATATTTTACAGCTTAGCTAAAGTAAAAAATGAAAATTTTCGTCAAAATATATCTGCATTATACTTTGCTGGTAATGATTTAACTGATTACATTATATACATTTTTCAAAATTTTCTTGTAAGACCACTCAATTAACACACTACGGTATTTTCATAGCTCATTGTGAAAAATTCAAAAATTTTTAGCGCATCTTTATTATGCTTTGCTTTAGTTAGTATTGCTCAGGGGGCTGTAAATGTGTTGGTAGCTGACAGTTTTAATCGAGCAAATAATACAGATTTGAATGCTGATGCTGCTGGCAAATCTGGAAGTTTAGGTACTGTTAACTGGAGTGAAATTTCTTATAAAAGTTCGCCAGAAGTAGTAAGCAATCTATTACAACTTGGTGAGCTGAGTGCTGCTGGTGGATGGTCAGTAGCTTGGATGAACCACAATTTCACGGATAGTGATATCTACAATTCAGGTGAATTTACCGTCTCGGTGGATGTAATCAATTTAGGAAGCACGGGGGGCACACGCTTCAGTGGCTTTGCGGTCGGAAATGCAATTAATGATCTTACCAATTGGTCTGCTAACAATCCCAGCGTTTTCACATCAGATTTTTTTATTGGCTATGACCCTACTGGCACAACTGAAGTTAAAATTTTTCTCGGTGGAACGCAGGATTATCAGCAGACTATTGACTTGGGTTCGGGAGCAAACCTCTCGGTAAAATTCTATAATTTTTCCAATTTCAATGCAGGCACCAATGTGAACTACGAGGCCTCAATTAATGATAGTATTGTCAAAACAGGGGTTTTCTCTTGGTCTGGTACGAACCAAAATTACATCAACTTGTACTCGAATTACTCCTTTCACACGGCTCGGTTTGACGATTTTGAGGTCAGCACTGTGCCTGAACCGTCCACTTATGTATTTCTGTTTGGTGTATGCGTCCTTGGCTACGCTTTCTGGCAAAAAAGGAAGTAAAACAAGGATGCTAGGGGATAATCCAAGTCTGTTATAATGTAACGCAAAGAGCTTGTAGGGACTCCTAGTTCAATATCCTTGTGCAATGACGCGGTATCTTAAGGGATGCTGCTGGGACAGGGGTTCACTAAACTGCTCTATTGCTGATGAATATACATTAAGTGTCACAAAAGTGACACACAAATATACTAAAATTAGCAAATAGCCTTATTCATCACAATTATAATGGCGGAGAAGGAGGGATTTGAACCCCCGGTACCATTTCTGGCACACCTGATTTCGAATCAGGCACAATAAGCCACTCTGTCACTTCTCCAAAAAGCGTAACGGGTCGTAACCAATCCGATAAAAAAAGGCAAGCTTTGCCAAATAGTAACCACTACATCTTCGACTTAACAAAGGCAATTAACTGCTTTGCAATCGGGATGCGCTTGTACACAATATCAGTAGGATCCCAATAATCTTGATGAAATATAATCTGCCCATCGCTGTTAAAACGCATACGAGTCATACCGATTGACTCTTCCCATGTACCAGGCGGAGTTTTCTTAAAATCAAGGCGCATAGTCCAATCGATATAAAAATCACCGCCACTACGAACAACTTTGTTAAAACTAAAATTAGCACCTTCCAAGACACCCAAGCCCTCGAGGAAATATTCACGGATCTCTCCAGATGAGTGAAACAATTTAAAGGCGTCGCGAAAATAAACTTTCTCAGCATAAACCAACGGGATATTATGATCGAGGTAATCGTGCGTGTAATTAGTGAATAACGCTTCGACACTAGCAATCATGTTCGCCTCTTCAGGAGAGTCAACGGGTGGTAAATTAAAATTAGCTGGATCCGTCCACTCGAGAGCGGATCTATAATCGAAATCAGGTACAGTTTGAGTGTGCATAGTATCAGAAGAATTACACCCGCAACTAAAGTTGATGATTAAATATACGAGCGAAGGAATAAGGAGTTGTTTTATATCAAACGAGAACATAACAAGGAAGCGTTGTAAGGAGTAAAAACTTACAATTCCCTACTCTAAATTAAACACTCTCCTGGAGAAAGCTTCCTATTAGTTATACACTATGAATCTACCGATCTATTTTGCTGAACGCGGTCTATTAAACGATGCTATCATCCGAAAAGGTATACGCTGCCTACTCGCGCAGCGTCTACGAAAAGCTTTCGACCTTAAACGCTCGACACAAGAGTGGATCGAATATCTGAGCAACTGTCCTGTCGCTGAAGAAACAGAAGCTGCTAATTCCCAGCATTATGAAGTTCCTGCAGATTATTTTTGTACAGTTCTTGGGCCACATTTAAAATATAGTAGCGGGTATTGGGAGAATTCAAAAACCACTCTCGAAGAGGCGGAAATAACCATGCTGCGCTTAAGCTGTGAACGCGCCGAGCTTTCAGCAGGCCAAGCCATTCTTGAGCTTGGATGTGGCTGGGGGTCGCTCAGCCTCTGGATGGCTGCAACTTATCCTAATAGCACCATAACAGCAGTGAGTAATTCAAATTCACAACGTGTTTATATTGAAGGTCAAGCGCAAGAGCGTGGGCTTACAAATCTAGAAGTCATGACTTGCGACATTAATAACTTTGTACCAAAAAAAGTCTATGACCGCATCGTTTCGGTAGAAATGATGGAGCACGTGCGTAACCACAAAGAATTATTCTCACAATTAAAAAACTGGTTACACCCGAGCGGTAAAATTTTTGTGCATATTTTTACGCACCGCTCACAAACGTATTTGTTTGAAGACAAAAACTCTAAAGATTGGATGTCTCGCTATTTTTTTACAGGAGGAATTATGCCATCAGCAGATTTACTCCCAAGTGCAGCTCTCGGTTTTGACGAAGAGGCTCGCTGGTCTGTAAATGGACAACACTACAGTCGCACTCTAGAGGCGTGGTTGCAAAAACAAGATCTTCAAAGTGATGAGGTACTACGCTCTTTAGAGCCTTGCTATGGAAAACATGCAAGACTTTGGCTGCAAAGATGGCGAATTTTTTACATGGCATGCTCAGAGCTATTTGCTTATAACGATGGTCATGAATGGTGCGTCACACACTACCGCTTCAGCCCAAGTACATAAGCTATGCAAATAAATCAGCCCAGGCAGCGTATAGCTGTGGTCGGATGTGGCGTCGCAGGATTGACGGCTGCTTGGCTCCTAAGTCGGCGCCATGAAGTACACTTGTTTGAAAAAAACAACTACGCTGGAGGGCATACTCGAACCTTAACAATCGATACAGGACTGGATAAAGGTGTATGCGTAGATACAGGATTCATTGTAATGAATCACCGGAACTATCCAAAGTTCAAAAAAGTTCTAGAACAGTTAGATGTCGACCTCGCAGATAGCTCGATGACCTTTAGTTTCCACGATACACAAACAAGCTATGGCTATGCAGGTAAAAGCTTAACAACGCTCTTCCCCTCGCTTGGTTACTGGCTCAAGCCGCATCATTTGAGTTTGGTGAAGGAGTTGTGGCGCTTTGGACAGATCGGTTACGCAGATCTTAGCAGCGGTTACCTCGATAATCTTACCCTTGGCGAATACTGTTCGAAGCGCGGCTTTAGCCAATCCTTCCTACATCACTACCTCTACCCAATGGGCGCTGCGATCTGGTCTTCTCCGATCCAGAGCATGCAAGCGTTCCCCGCAAGACCCTATTTACACTTTCTCGAAAACCATGGGCTGCTGCGTCTAAAAAATCGCCCGCAATGGAAATACATCCAGGGCGGTTCGAGAACGTATGTAAGAGCCATGCTCAAGACCTTTTCTAATCCTCCGCAGCTAAATTGTGCTCCGCAAGGTATTCGCCGTAACAAAGGCAAAGTTCAGCTGGATTTTGATGGAGCTGATTCACTGGAATTTGATCAAGTCGTAATTGGCACTCATGCAGATCAAGCTTACCAATTACTTCAGGACCCAAGCGACGAGGAAACTGTAAATCTATGCCCGTGGAAGTATCAGCAAAACACAGTGACACTGCATACCGACAGCACTCAATTACCGAAAAACCGCAAACTATGGGCATCTTGGAACTTCGCTCGTGAAAGCGGCCACGAAGACAGTCGCCCAGTGTCGGTCAGTTACTACATGAACCGCCTGCAGAATTTGCAAACCGAGCAGGACTATATTGTGACGCTCAATACAACACGCCGCATAAATCCCTCCGCAATCATTAATCAGACATGCCTAACGCACCCGCTCTATTGTTTTGAATCATTGGCTACGCAAGACCGCCTGCGCTCGATGAATGGTGCGCGTAATACATGGTATTGCGGTAGCTACTTTGGCTATGGCTTCCACGAAGATGCGGTGCAAGCAGCTGCTGAAGTTGCACAAGAATTTGGAATTGAGCTATGAATCTGCGCTCCAAGATCTATCGCGGATCAGTCACGCATCAACGATGTAGTCCTGCGCAGCACGCTTTTACATACCCAATGACTTTCTTCGCATTCGATCTTAAAGAGCTAGATTTGATTGCTGGGCTAACTAACCTATTTGCTCACAATAAACGCGCACTCATAAGTTTAAAAGACTCAGACTATCTACGTGGTGATACAAAGCCAATCGAGCAGCAGTTAGAGAATTTTTTACCGCCTTTGCAAGCAGGAGAGCGGACCTTGCTGGTAAGTTCTCCTCGCTATTTTGGCTACGCATTTAATCCAGTTAATTTCTACTTGCGCCTGCACAATACTAGACTTCTTAGCGCGGTTGCGGAAGTGAACAATACCTTCGGAGACCGTCACATTTACCCACTCACCAAACTAAGCCAAACTGAAGAAGGTATTTGGACTGCTAGCTGTGCCAAAGATTTTCATGTCTCTCCTTTTAATGATCTCACCGGGGAGTATGCATTCAGCTTTAAAGTAAAAGAGGACAAATTGCACCTTGGAGTCGATCTGCATCGCAAAGGTGAACGAGTGATGCGCACATGGATACAAGGTAGTGGTCATAACATAAGCAATCGCTCTATTCGCCGCTACGCGCTCTTTCATCCATTCGATACAGCTCTCAACAGTATGCCTCGAATAATTTGGCAAGCGGCTATTTTAAAGTACAGAAAACACTTAAAGGTCTACAAGCGCCCATCACCTAATTCAGAAAATACTTTGATTGATAGAGATAAGCCCAAAAATGGTTCTAATCTGTGACAGGCCGAGTGACTTTTATTGACGCCGTTCTAGCAAGCAATAAGGTTATGAAAACATGCCAGCACCCAATAACCCCAATGTGCCAGTCACTCCACCCGAAAAATGGGTGGACCAGTACGGAGACTACTTATATGGGTTCGCCATGTCGCGTCTGCGGAATGCAGAACTCGCTCAAGACTGTGTCCAAGACACATTTCTTGCAGGTATTAAGGCACTGAATCGATTTGATGGCAGTCGGGATATAAAGTTTTGGTTGCGGGGAATTATGCGCAATAAGATTGTTGATCAAATTCGAAAATCTGTACGTGAGCATAAAGTAGACATTGATTCCGAAGATGAGACCCTACTGGAAAGTTTCTGGTTTAAATATAGTGGTATTGCGACGACTAACCCCGACCCTTGGCAGTTTAATCCCCGAAAATACTATGATAATACTGAATTTTGGGCAGTATTCGAGGACTGTATAGAAACAGTTAAGAACCCAGCTCGCGAAGCATTTATATTAAGAGTTTTAGAAGACCAAAGTACTGAAGAAGTTTGTAAGGTAATGGATGTAACCCCGAACTATCTATGGGTATTATTGCACCGAGCTAGAGAACAACTCAAAGTTGCTCTCGAAGCGAAGTGGACTGGCAAAGATGCCCCGTAATTATTATGTTTACCTGCAAACAAGTTTCCAACGCGCTGAATCGAGAAGATTATGAAAATCTATCTCCCCTACGTCGTTTCTTTCTTAAGTTTCACGTAAAAATATGTGTATTCTGTGGCAAATATAATAAACAGGTAATGGAAAGCCAAGATATGTGTCGCTGCTATAAAGAGCAGGAAGACAATTTACAAGCGCTTCGGCCCCCCATGCCTGATAATAAAAAAGAAGCTCTTAAAAATCTGCTTTCAGATGCGCATAAGTAGCGCTCTAAACGGATTGGTAAGTTTATCAATGACCGTAGAATGCCTAAATCTTAACTGCGGTTTATTACGATATGTTTGACATCGATTAAATCAGCGTCAAAGCCAGCTTCACAATAACTAAGGTAGTAGTTCCACTTTCTTTGGAATTTCTCATCAAAGCCGAGGGATTTAAGCTGCGCCAAACGATTATTAAACGAGCTGAACCAGCGTCTTAGGGTCTCGGCATAGTGGTGACCAAAACTGTAGACATATACCACACTTGTATCACCAGCAGCTAGTACGTGATCCGTTACAGCACCTAGTGATGGTAAGTGGCCACCGGGAAAAATATGTTTTTGTATCCAATCGCAACTGCGGCAGTAGTGATCATAACGATCATCATTAATTGTGATCGCTTGAAGCACAGCATTTGCACCTTGCCTTAAGCAGTTACGAATTGTGTTAAAATAGCTGGGTAAGTACTCTTTACCTACTGCCTCAATCATCTCACAAGAAACAATCCCATCAAACTGGCCCTCTAGATCTCTGTAATCTTGCAAACGTAGTTCAATCATATCGCTGAACCCAGCTTTTTCAAAACGCTCCTGCGCAAACACAAACTGCTCCTTGGACAAAGTAATCGTGGTCACTTTGCAACCTCGCTGAGCAGCTCTTAGAGCCAACGCTCCCCAACCGGTACCAATTTCAAGAAGATGCTCTCCTTCTTGGATCCCAGATAAATCCAGCATGCGATCGATCTTATTTAACTGAGCCTTCTCTAAGTCCTCATGATAATGACTAAACAAAGCACTCGAATACGTCATACTTGAGTCCAAAAATAGCTGGTAGAAGGAATTACTTAAATCATAGTGCTCTTGAATATTTTGCCGGCTTTTTGAACGAGTATTGCGCCGCGCTAAATGTCCAAAACGGTTTATTACCTGATTAAAAGCAGAGAACCCTTTTCGTAATCCTCCAACATTTTTCTGATTGCAGGCGAATAATTTCAAGACCGCACTCAGATCAGGTGTAGTCCATAGCCCTTGCACATAAGACTCGCCCAATCCAACACTACCACCACATAAAACCTTACTAAAGAATCGAGCTTTTAAGATCTTTATGTCAACTTGAGCAAGAGCAGACTCTCCAACCACGCAGACTGCTCCAGAGGGAAATTCTATACGTAAGCTACCTGAATGTAGACGGCGTAACAATCGAACAAATAGACGCTCAAATAAGTGCATGGGCACGGGGAGAGGCTTACTTGATTTAGCTAGTTTTTGGGTATGCGAGGAAACCATAAAAAGAAAGCTGACGTAGTCTGTTGATACTGTCGATACGCATCGCCACGAGTTATTAGTGAAGAGCGCTCAGCGTGAGGGATTCCAGTTAAATAACGCAAAAATAGATACATTGCGACTGGACCAATCCAAGTTAGCCATGAAATCGTGCAATTCCAAGCAAAGGCAACATAAGCCCACCAGTGGACCCACTCAAAAAAGTAATTCGGATGGCGTGAGTATCGCCACAGACCATTCTGGCATACTTTATTTGAGTGAATTGCACTTTTGCGAAAGGCTGCTAATTGGCGATCCGCAATTGTTTCACCCGTTAAAGCGATAACAGCAATAATGAGCGCAAGAGTATCCAACCAGTTCAAGGACTGCGTGTTACGCATTGCCACAGTTACTGGCAGTAAAAATAATGCTACAAATAATATTTGTACTAAGAAAAGACCCAAAAAGTTTCTCCTAGATGCAGGTCCCCAGTATGTTGCTAAGTATGCATAACGCGGATCTTCATGACCACTAATAACACGATTTTTGAGAAGATAATAACTCAATCGTGAGGACCACAAAAACAGTACCCCTACTACCAGAAAAGCTCGCACGTGATATAAATCATAGTTGATCAAATATGCAATAGCCGCGAAGCCCATACCTACAGACCATACTAAATCTACAACTGCCATAGTGCCCAGTCGTAGCGCTACACTGTATGTGAGGCTGGCAGCTATGAAACCAATGAGGAAAAATGCGATCCAATAACTACTCATTGAGTTTGAGGCTTAACTGAATTTTCAGTAGCTTCAATATAGACTTTCTCAGGATATTTACGCAGGTCCCAAACCAATCCACATAGCTCAAACAATCGCAAAATATAGTAAGACAGGTCAATCTCCCACCAATACATACCTTGGCGAGCCGATGATGGATAACGATGATGATTGTTATGCCAACCTTCTCCAAAGGTCAGCAATGCTACCCACCAATTGTTACGACTTTCATCATTAGTAGCAAATCGCTTCGTGCCAATTATATGGGTCACAGAATTAACACAAAATGTGACGTGATAGACAAAAACTGTGCTTAGAAAAAAGCCCCACATCACTAGCTGAAGACCACTTGTTCCTAGGGCTGGGTACATGCTATTTAAGGCCCACCCGATTACATATAATGATAATATTAAACTAAGTACTGGCAGAACATGGAAACGATCGATAAACTTAAGCTCAGGAAATTTAGTCAAATCTTTGATGCGATCATACTTAATTTCGCTGTGCGCATTACAAAGTATCCATCCAATATGAGCCCAGAAAGCATCTCGGATGACTGGCGAGTGTATGTCTTCTTCTTTATCGGAGTGCTGGTGGTGATGACGATGATTAGCTGCCCACCACATTGGGCCTAACTGAGCAGACGAAGTACCCACCCAAGCTAATAAAAATTGAAATGTGCGGCTGGTTTTAAACGCTCGGTGCGAAAAATACCGGTGGAATCCAGCAGTTAAAGCGAAAACACGCGCAAAATAAGTGACTGCAAGAGCAATAAGTGCGACCCAGCTAAAGCCAGTAAAAAAGACACCAATACAAGCGAGATGCATGAATACTAAAGGAGAGGACGTGAGGAGTAAACGATTGTCTTCATCCGCAGCGCAGTGCCTAAGAATTTTGAGAAGATTCATAAAAATGTACTATACAACCAACTTATCAATTTGTCTATGCTTGTAAGGTAAAATTACTGCATTCGTTAGATAATTATGACAGCTATTCATAAACTGCAACGCGAGCAGATAATTGCAACTGATCTAAACACGGCTTGGGAGTTTATTCGCCGGCCACAAAATCTCAATCGTATCACTCCTGATGATATGACTTTTGAGATCATCTCGGACGTTCCTGAAGAGATGTACAATGGTCTTATCATAGAATATCGAATCGGCATCCCTTTTATTGGAAAGCAGCCATGGCTTAGTGAGATCAAACACGTTAAAGATCACCATTCTTTCGTAGATGAGCAGCGGATTGGCCCCTACAGCTTGTGGTATCACTACCACGAAATAAGCGAACATACTAATGGTGTGCGATTTGTAGATATGGTACATTACTCATTACCATTGGGTCTACTAGGTTCAATAGCACATTGTGTGTATGTAAAAAGACAACTCAATTATATATTTGGATATCGTGAGAAAGCGATGCTTGAAGTCTTTAGCGAACTAAAAAATTTATAGGGTTTCCCAGTTTATTAGTATAGAGTTAGAACTAATGCATTGACAGTCTCAACTACATGCGTCTGTGTAAATATGTTGTTATTAGATTGTGCAAACAAACTTAGCAATTACTGAACCTGTGGTTCAACGATCTAAATAAACAATGCCTCAACTCGCATCGGAAAGATCCGTGTAAATGACAATATAGCTGCGCATTAGAAGCGCATCATGACAACTGCTGTGTACTTCATTGCTAAATGAGCACTCCCAATCAAATAGACGCATCCACTACTTCAAAACCTCAAGATAATGAGGTCGAGGTTTCTGGTATTCTTGAAGTATTACAAAATAAATCAGGGCAGCTCATTGACCCAAAAAGAAACGGCAAAACTACCCCCAGTGATCCCTTTGTACCTAGAGAATTAATTAAGCGCTTTAAACTCAAACAAGGTAATTTTATTGTTGCTAAAGCATTGCACAATCCCAGACATCCGAATCCTAAAGTGCGCTTTATTGAAACCATCGATGGGGCAACAATTGAAGAGCGCAAACGGCGATTTAGTTTCCAACAAATGGTCTCAATAGCCCCAGAAGAACAAATACACCTTGAGCATGAAGATGGGCGTATAACTACCAGAAGTATGGACTTATTCTGCCCGCTTGGAAAAGGTACGCGCGGACTAATTGTCGCTCCACCTCGCACAGGAAAAACTACTCTGCTTCATGATATAGCGGCTGGGGTCCTCCAAAATCATTCAGAATGCCATGTTATCGTACTATTAGTTGATGAGCGCCCAGAAGAAGTGACTGACTTTAAGCGCAGTGTAGATGCGGAAATCTATGCATCCTCAAATGATGAAGAACTTTCTAACCATTTACGTATGGCCGAGATCGCAGTCGAACGAGCCAAACGCATGGTCGAGGCAGGTAAAGATGTAGTTTTACTCCTCGATTCTATCACCCGACTCGCGCGTGCCTATAATGCATCTTCAGGTAAAGGTGGACGCACCATGACTGGTGGACTAGATGTTCGAGCCTTAGAAAAACCACGACAAATTTTTTCAGCCGCGCGTAACTGTGAAGATGGCGGTAGTCTAACAATTATTGCGACTGCTTTAATTGAAACAGGCAGTAAAATGGACGATTTAATATTCCAAGAATTTAAGGGTACAGGAAATATGGAAATGGTGCTCGATCGTAAAGCAGCAGAACTACGACTATGGCCGGCTATTAATCTAAATGCATCGGGAACTAGAAAAGAAGAACTATTACTTTCTGGAAAATTTTTAACTGGGGCTCAATTCTTGCGCCGCGCTTTAGCGGGCCAAAAGATTGAAGATGCCGCGGAGACTATGATTGATCGTTTTAGCCAAACAAAGAATAACGAAGAGTTTCTAAAGTTATTGGAGCGCTAGTCTTGAATTTCCTGCACTCTATATACGGATTTAGTAACAAAGTATCGACGTGAAATAATCCCATGACTTGGCGCAAAAAATAGCGCGCAAGTAAAAATTAATCCTGCGACTACTGCTATCATTCCAGAGGTCGAGGTGGACTCGAAGCCAAACCAATGGGGTAGTATCAATGCACCTATATGTCCAAATAATGCACATAATATTGCTATAAAAACGCTTAATATCACCATCGTGGTTAATTTATCAGTCAGTAAATGAGCGGATGCTCCGGGTACAATTAACATGGCAATAACTATAATACTACCCACCACCTCAAAGGCTGCGACAGTGGTCACAGCTACTAAAGTCATTAATAAATAATGCATCTTATTTGCTGAGATCCCAAGCGTCGTCGCCAGTTCTGGGTCAAATGAGACGATACGTAGCTCTTTGAAAAAAAGTACAACAAATGCTGTGTTAATTAGTAGTACTGCTGAGAGAACAAGTACAGCTCGCGGCACTTCGATCAGCGTATCGAATAAGGTCAACCGCAAAGCGATATCGAGCGGCGTCCACTCTACTGCTCCATAGAGCACGCAACTAGGATCTAAGTCGACATAATCTGCAGCCTGCACGATCAATAGTAAACCAAGCGCAAAAAGGGTCGTAAAAACAATGCCCATAGATGCACCGCGATCTACTTTGCCAAGACGGCTAATCCATTGGGTAAATAACACGGTTAGCACTCCAACTATGGCGGCGCCAACGAACATCATCCAACTTGCTCGTGCCTGCGTGATTAAGAATGCAATCGCCAAGCCAGGTAATACAGCATGGCTGATTGCATCACCCATCATACTCATCTGGCGAAGTACAAGAAAATTTCCTAACAAAGCACAGGACACTGCGGCTAATATGCCAACAATTACAATCCAAGTATCTATTAGAAACCAATCCATTTATTAATTTAGTCTCCAGGTTGAATCGGGTGTGGGCTTGGCGGAACAAGCGCAGTTCCAGCCATGCGTAAGCGTTGCAACTTAAGCTCTAGCTCAGCGACTATCTTGCCACCCAATACGTGTTCTAAAGTATCTGCATCACGATCGACTCGGCTCGCAGCGACATCGGCATATTCAATTAGGTAGAGTTCCCACAATCGATGATTTCGCGTGACTTGCACTGCAGCAGCTAAGCCGGCTTCCGTAAGCAAAATTAAATCCTTTTTGGTAATCGCCTCAATCAGACCAAGCTGATAAGAATGTTTTAAATAGCTTCTCACATTAGCATCACTCCAAGTACGCCTCCCACGTAATTGGCGAAACGGCACTGCTCGAATTGTAACAGATTCTTCACTACTAGTATCGGCTTCTAATATTTCATACAGAGCGCGCAAAAGATGCTGACGCCCTACAGTACGCTTCAACCTATACTGACGAATGGAGCGCACTGCTAAACCCTGCTTCGAACCAAAAAGTAAACTAAAAATAAAAAACCCAGCGGCTACTAATACGATCAATGCGCCTGCAGGTAAGCGCGGAGCCAGCGCGCTCATACTCGCCCCAAGCCACCCACTTAGTGCACCAACTAAGCCAGAAAGCAGAATCATTTGATCGAGTCGATCCGTCCAAAATCGCGCTGCTGCTGCAGGCGTAATTAACAAAGCAATAACCAAAATTAAACCGACTGCTTGAAGTCCAGCGACCGTCACTAAGGTAACTAAAAAAAGTAAAATGAGATCGAGGCGCTTGACTGGCCAACCCTGAGATGCTGCATAACCCTGATCGAAACACAAAATACGAAACTCTTTAAATAATACGATCGATGTAATGATCACAAAACTGGTCACTAGTGCTAGGAGACGGAAATCCTGCAGTACCATCGAGGCTGTCTTTCCATATATAAAAGATTCCAGACCAGCAGCACTGCCTTCGGGCATCGTCTGGATGATGCCTAGTAACGCTACTCCCGCTCCAAAAAAGACACTCAAAACAATACCCATTGCGGCATCATCTTTTACACGACTATTATAGCGAATAAACTGAACGCAAAAACAACCGAGTAGTCCCGTAATTGTCGCACCAGCTAACAATAATGGCAGTGACTTCTCATCGCCTCCGATCAACACACTAATAATAAATGCAATACCCACACCAGGAAGCGTTGCATGGGAAAGTGTATCGCCCATTAGTGAGCGTTTTCGAAGGAGTAAAAAACTGCCAATCATCCCGCAGGCGCAGCCAAGTAACAAAGTACATAGAACAACCAAGCGCGTATTGTAATCGCGCAAAGAAAGCACGGTTAATATATCGTAGCCATCCATTAAAATCTACCTGCTACCCAGCATTAATTTTTCAGCAGCTTCGCTCAACAAAGAGAGCTTTGCCCCATAGGTTTTGCGTAAATTTTCTTGAGTAAAAACTGTTTCGGTCGGGCCTTGTGCCACTACGCGCATGTTTAGTAACACAGACCAATCAAAGTATTCCGTAACAGTTGCCAGGTCGTGGTGTACAACCAAGCAGGTTTTCCCTCTACTTTGTAAATCCTTGAGAAGTTCTACAATGGCACGCTCGGTCGCCGCATCGACAGCGGCGAAGGGCTCGTCCATAAAATAGATATCCGCATCCTGAACCAAAGCACGGGCCAAAAAAGTACGTTGCTGCTGACCTCCTGAAAGCTGGCTAATTTGACGCTCCGCATAATCGGCTAAGCCGACTCGATCAAGTGCTTGAAGCGCTAGGGAGCGGGCACGTTTATTGACCCAACGAAACCAACCAAGCTCGCCATAAATACCCATCGCTACAACATCGAGTGCGCTGACGGGGAAATCCCAATCCACACTTTCTCTTTGCGGAACATAGCCTACCCTTTTACGTGCCTTCGAATACAAACTATCAAAGACTTTAACTTCACCTGAACTACGAGCTATTAAGTCTAAACATGCCTTTATTAAAGTACTCTTCCCTGCCCCATTAGGTCCGATAATAGCAACTAATTTGCCTCTTGGAATGCTAAGATCAATATCCCATATCACAGGCTTACTATGATACGCTACGGTCAAATCACGCACTGATAGTGCATCTGTAACACTAGGTTCAGAGCTCGCTACTTTTGCTTCTTCAGATTCAGATGCAGCGTTCATAATTCGTATGGAGAATTTTCTTTAAAGCCCTTTGCAGAACCTCCCAAAGCAGATGCAATAGTAGTAATATTGTGATCGACCATACCAATATAAGTGCCCGAATACGTGCCAGGAGCACCCATCGCATCGGAGTAGAGCTTGCCACCAATGACGACCGGATGACCACGTGCCTGCGCGCCTTCTACTAAGGCACGCACGTTTTTATCGGCGACTGAACTTTCCACGAATACTGCAGGAATTTGCTTTTCTACAATAAAATCAACCAAGTTTTCAAGGTCTCGTAACCCTGCCTCCGACTCGGTGCTGATACCCTGAATGCCTCTTACATTTATACCATATGCGCGCCCAAGATAATTGAATGCATCATGCGCTGTGACGAGTACACGCTGTTTTGCTGGTATTGTAGATAATACATTCTTCGCATAATTATCCAAAGCTTCGAGCTCGCGCTGATAAGCGGAGGCGTTATTTGCATATTTTTCTGCATGCTGCGGAGCAAACTCGCATAAGGTATTACAAATCACTGGAATTATTTGCATCCATCCCTGCACATCCATCCACACATGAGGATCATAATTAGAATCGTTATCACCATCGGCTAAAAGATAAGAAGAATTTTCACCAATCAGCTCAGTGACAGCCTGTACGGGCTTCTTATCTGAAGCAGCCGCAGTAAGAAGATCGGTTATTTTTCCTTCGAGCAACAAGCCATTATAAAAAACTATATCTGCCGCGCTCAATTTTAACAGCGCATCGCGAGTTGGCTTGTATAGATGTGGATCCACTCCC
>JAYYDJ010000065.1:0-16050 GCA_036160955.1 Verrucomicrobiota bacterium
ATGACTGAAACAGCTGGAACTTTATGTGCGGCTGCTGAGCTATTGAAGAAAAATGGAGCAGCTAGGGTAATGGCGGCGGTCAGTCACGGTGTCTTAAATGAGCGTGGTTATGAACGATTATCATCTGGCATCTTAGATCAATTGATTACCACAAACACAACTCCTGTTCAGCAGCGTAAGGGTGTTCCGATTACAGTTCTAAGCGTTGCCGAGCTCTTGGGCGAAGGAATTCGCCGTATATATGATAACGAAAGTGTTACCGGACTTTTTGATGTTAAAGGTTTTTAAGTGAGTTTGCAAAAATTCATCTTTATTGGAACTTACTATAAAGTAAGTTGTTTATATTTAATTTATCGATAATGAGACTGAGTACACTTTTATTCTTTTTTTTATTTAGCGTCTGCGTAAGTGCGACCAGCAATGATGCACTCATCGTCGACTCCGATGCGACGGCGATTAAAGCAAATCGTGATATACCGGTCGTATCTTATGCAAATGTATTAGAGAGAGCGACGCCATCGGTGGTGGCAGTTTATACTTCTAGCATGGTCGCAAGTCGTAATTCCGCTACGGGCGTTCCGCGTGGAATGGAAGATCTCCTTCGCCAATTTGGCTTTCAGATTCCTGGTGGATCTCAAGGATACAATGATTCTACTGAAAAATCACCACGACAGGAAAGTACTGGCGTCGGTTCTGGCGTAATTATTTCAAGTGATGGTTACATCGTGACTAACCATCATGTAGTTACTAGCAGGCGAGGAGAACCGGTGGATGAAATACGCGTACGACTTTCAGATGATCGTGAATATGTTGCTGAATTAATTGGTTCAGATGCGAAGACTGACGTAGCTGTTTTGCGTATTAACACAGAGGAAGAGTTGGCAGCGCTTACGATTGCTAACAGCGATTTACTTAAAGTTGGCGATATAGTATTTGCAATTGGTAACCCACTAGAAATCGGGCTAACGGCGACTCAAGGAATAGTCTCTGCAACCGGTCGAAATTCATTAAATATTCTTGGGCGCGGCGGCTATGAAAACTTTATACAAACAGATGCCTCCATTAATTTAGGAAATTCTGGCGGTGCCTTAATTGACGCGTGGGGTCGATTGGTTGGAATTAACACTGCTATTGTTTCGGGCTCGGGCGGAAGCATCGGTATAGGTTTTGCAATTCCCTCTAATATGACTTTGCGTATTGCGCGTAATTTGATTGACCGTGGCGAGGTTCCTCGCGGTATGCTAGGATTATTTCCAGAGAATCTAACAGGTGATTTAGCCGCTGCTTTTGGCTTAAAATCGACGAAGGGTGCCTTAGTGACGGAGGTACAAAATAATTCTCCAGCTGATCGTGCAGGCATTGAGCATGGCGACATTATTGTTCGAATTGATACAGTTCAAATTGAGTCAGCTGCGCAGTTGAGGCTTGTTGTTTCCGAAATGCAGCCGGGTAGCGATGTTGTTGTGACACTTATTCGCAAGGGCGAAGAAATCGCTTTGCCAGTAACTTTAGGAAGCTTAGGTGGTCTTATGTATATGGCAAAACCTGGACGCCTTCAAGGAGTTCGCCTCCAATCCATTACTGACTTAGACCCAGACAGTGAAGTATCTTTGCCAGATATTAGTAACGGAGTATTTGTTCAAGATATCGAAGCGGATTCACCCTATGTAAACGAATTGACCAAGGGCATGGTAATTGCTGAAATCAACGGTAGTAGGGTTGTTTCTCCAGAATCAGTCGAGGAGCTATTAAAGGAGGGAGTGAATACCTTGTATGTATGGTATTCTGGTAACTGGCGTTACTTAGTGATTCGTTTGAAAGACTAAGCATTTGTTTGCTTAGCTCCAGCTCTCATCCAAATCATTTCAGCCATTATTGAGTCTACATTTTCAGAAGCAATCGCTTGTCCGATTCCTTGCAAACTAATAAAGCGCAATTTTCCACCTCGATTTTTTTTGTCTCTTTGTATGGCCTGCATTAAATCAGAAATTGGTAGCGGGTCTTTTAGGGTAGTAGGAAGTGCGTTGCTTTCTATAATAGTGCGCACACGAGAGATTTCTGATACTTGTATTTGCCCGAGTTCTACAGAGAGCTCGGTGGCAAGGATTAAGCCAATTGCGACAGCCTCACCATGGAGATACTCTCCATAACCTGCTGCATTTTCAATCGCGTGCGCGAAACTGTGACCTAAGTTGAGTAAGGCGCGTCCTCCAGAAATCGCCGTCTCTTTTTCATCGTTGGCTACGATTTGAGCTTTTATTGCGCAGCACCGTTGAATAATGGATTCAAGCGAGGGTGTATTTGCATCGATGCATCCACTACTTTCAAGCTCACTAAACAGAGATTTATCAGCGAGCATACCATATTTAATCACCTCAGCCATACCTGCTGAGAATTCACGCGCAGATAGTGTTAGAAGTAGATCCGTTACGATGTAGACGGCTTTTGGTTGCCAGAACGCACCTACCATATTTTTACCTTCAGGTAGATTGATTCCTGTCTTACCTCCCACTGAGCTATCCACCATCGATAGTAGGGTGGTAGGAATTTGGTAAAAATCGATACCACGTAAATAACTGGCTGCTGTAAATCCAGCTAGGTCTCCAGTTACTCCACCTCCAAATGCGAAAAGAGCGCTATCTCGATTCAAACTATGTTCGGCAAGAAATCGTAAACTTTGATTAAGGTACTTGATTGATTTTGTTTTTTCGCCTGGGGGTATGACGAGAATTTCGCCTTCCAAGAATCCAGCTTGAAATAAGAAATTTGGGTGTGCTTCGTGTGAACCGGCATCAGCAATCACGCAGACACTTTTGTTATCTTCACGTAGCTCCTTGACTTTCGATGCTAGCTTTGTGAGAGCTCCGCTAAAATGAATAGGATAGGAGCGAGAGTCTAGCTTAACTGTTAGTGATTCAGTCATGAATGATTAATGGAAATTTTTGTCATAACTTATGGGGGTGGAGCAATAATCAACTTTCATCATTATTATTAATGCCAAAAATTGCATTCGCATAGTGTAGAGCTGAAAATGGTTGTAAGTCATCCGGTTGTTCCCCTAATCCAACGAAGTAAATTGGTATTTTGAGCTCACGATAGATCCCCACAAGCGCGCCTCCTCGGCTAGTACCGTCTAGTTTTGTAACAATTAATCCAGTAAGTGGAAAACTTTGATGAAAAGTGCGTGCCTGCTCTATTGAGTTAGATCCAAGACTGCCATCGACCACTAGCCAGCTATGGTGTGGTGCAGAAGTGTCTTGTTTTTTAATAACACGACCAAACTTCTCTAACTCTTTCATAAGATTATCTTTAGTGTGTAGGCGGCCTGCTGTATCTAATATTAGTATATCTTTGCCACGTTTTGTAGCTGCTTGACAGGCATCGTAGGCAACCGCTGCAGAATCGGCTCCGTGCTGGCTAGCTACAATATCGATTCCGAGTAGCTCTGCCCAATGCTTGATTTGTTCATTAGCAGCAGCTCGAAAAGTGTCACATGCACCAAGTAAAACGCTAAATCCATTGGATTGAAATAAGTGACCTAGTTTCGCTGATGTAGTTGTCTTTCCTGAGCCGTTAACCCCGATTAAAGCAATGACTTCTGGTTGTTTATTTCCAATTTCTAGACGGCCCTCTGCGCCTATAAGCGCATTAGTAAGTACCGTTGCTCCAATCTCAGCAGCAGCCTGGCTGCGTATTTGTTTATCTGATTTATAGGCTGCCTTAATTGCTTCAATAATCTCGTCAACTGTTTCGACTCCAAAATCCGCAGAGTATAGTATTTCTTCAAGTTCTTCGAGTGATTCAGGGTCGAGTTTTGCCCCTGAAAAAATTTTTTCAAACGCCTTATGAAAGGTGGGAGTCTGGTTCTTTAGACCGTCTTTGAATTTGCGAAAGAAGCTACGCATGTTTTTAGCAATTAATCAATCAGCAGCCTTACGTAAGGGTCGATTTATTTGGTCTTTCATTTTGTCAAGTATGCCATTGATGAATCGTTTAGAATCTGGATTTGAAAATACCTTACTCAAATCGATCGCCTCATTTATACTAACGATTGGAGGAATATCAGTGCGGTGCAGAAGTTCGTGTATTGCGAGGCGTAAAATAGCTAGATCAACTTTTGCAATACGCTCAAACTTCCAATTACTTGCATGTGCTCGTATCTGTTCATCTATTTCACCCATATTTTCAATCGCTCCATAGATAAGCTCTTCCGCGAACGAGTAATAATCTCTAGGCCTTTCTCGGCCTTCGAGAAAGGCACAAACTGCATCGGCTAATTCTTCTGGTTTATTCAGTTCCCATTGGTAGAGGAACTGTATTACGCAGATGCGATTATCTCGGCGCTGAGAGCGCTTGTTTACTTTTTGTGTTGGTTGATCCATGTCCTATTAAATTGTACAATTTCTAGCGCTGCATTAGCAAATTCACGGCCTCGATTTAATTTTTCTCCAGCGCGCTCTGTTGCTTGATTTTTGTTTTCAACCACGGTTATTCCGTTAATAATAGGTATTTGTGTTTCGATAGAGATTAAATGAAGAGCTTGGGCACAACTATTACCTATTACATTGTGATGATTAGTAGAGCCTGCGATGACAAGACCTATGGCAATAATCCCATCAAATGCGCCTGATTTAGCTAAAACCGAGACTGCGAAAGGTAATTCATTGGAGCCTGGCACGCGTATAAGGGTCAGATCTGTAGCACCAGCTTTTTTTAATGTATCTGTGGCATGACTGACCATTGAGTCGACAAGCAATTGGTTGTAACGCGCAGCAACAATTGCAAAGCGCTTATCGCTCCCGTCTACTAGATCGTAAATTGGACTATTATCACTCATTAAAAGTAGGATAAAGACGCTTCCTGTAAGCTCTGGCAATTGTATTTGAAAATAGGAAAGGGCCAATAATCTAAAATTTTATGAAATTTATTTATAGACGATGAAATTCAAAGTTGGAAGTTTAGTAATCGCGGTACAATTTAATGTTATATGTTTAAGTTACTTAAAGAATGCGGCTCTGCTAGGCGCGGTGTATTGACTACCCGTCATGGTCAAATCCAAACGCCTATCTTTATGCCTGTTGGGACTCAGGCGACTGTTAAGTCAATGACGCCCTCACAAGTATACGACGTCGGCGCACAAATTATCTTAGGTAATACCTATCATTTGAACCTTCGCCCTGGATCCAATTTAGTAGAGGCTATGGGAGGGCTACATAAGTTCATGAATTGGGAGAAGCCCATACTAACAGACAGTGGAGGATTTCAGGTTTTCAGCCTCGCACAACTTCGTAAAGTCAAGGAGGAGGGTATCGAGTTTTGTTCACACTTGGACGGTAAGAAAATTTTTTTAGGTCCTAAAGAATGTTATCACATTCAGGCTCAATTGGGCACAGATATAGCCATGGTGTTAGATGAGTGCCCTCCTTTTCCTTCTGAGCGCACCTCTTGTGAGAGCGCAGTGCAGCGAACCATTAGATGGGCGCAGGAGTTTAAAATTCATGCAGATAATGATGGCTTTATCGAACGCGGGCACCATATATTTGGAATTATACAAGGTTCTGTCTATGATGATTTGCGTATACAATGCGCGGGCGCGTTAGCAGACTTTAATTTTCCTGGATATGCGGTAGGAGGGGTTAGTGTTGGCGAGCCTGAGGAAGAGATGATACGTCAGGTAGCGGCATGCGCGCCGATGATGCCAAAAGAAAAACCTCGCTATGTGATGGGTGTGGGTACACCGCCACAATTATTACAAATGATTGGATTAGGCATGGATATGTTTGATTGCGTGATGCCTACTCGTCTCGCACGCCACGCGAATGTTTTTACCCTAGATGGATTGATCAATCTAAAAAACGAACGCTATAAGCACGATGATACGCCCATCATGAATGCGGATAATTATACCTGTCGCAACTTTAGCCGTGCTTATTTAAGACATCTTGTGCAGGCAAAAGAATTACTAGCTGGCACGCTACTATCGATTCACAATTTACATTTCTTTTTAAATCTTATGAGCCAAGCCCGTGCACATATAGAGGCAGGAGATTATGATGTATGGAGCAAGGCTTGGATAGAGCGTTTTAATTTTAATGATTAAATGGAGTTTTTAGTCATATTTTTGATAAATTAGCCAACTCGATCATCTTAAAAATTCCATTATTTCTTTTGCAGAATAGTAGTCACAAAATCGTAAGATTAAGTTCGTACGATTTTCAGGGGTACTAAAGCATAGCGCTTCGACATGATATATAAGTTTAGTTTCGAGTGATTTCTTCGATCCATTTATTGTTATTTACATACCAGTGAATAGTTTTCTTAAGTCCGGATTCAGGAGTTTCCTTTGGACTCCAGTCTAATTGCTTTCTGATTTTTGTTGAATCGATTGCATAGCGCTGATCGTGCCCAGGGCGATCCGTAAAAAATTCTATTTGATTGCTATATGGCTTGCCGGTTGGATTTGGCTTAATTTTATCTAGCAATTTACATACGCATTGAACCAGTTCCAAATTACTTTTTTCGTTATTAGCTCCAATAGTATAGGTTTCGCCAACATTGCCTTCACTAATTACCTTGTGGAGCGCTTCTACATGATCTGAGACATATATCCAGTCGCGAACGTTCTCCCCATTACCGTAAATAGGAATACACTGTCCCTTTAGTGCTTTTAATATGACTAATGGCATGAGTTTATCTGGGAACTGATAGGGACCGTAGTTATTCGAGCAATTAGTTAGTAACACAGGAAGCTTATAAGTTGTCGCCCAGGCTCGCACAAGGTGGTCAGAACCAGCTTTACTTGCCGAATAGGGAGAATGCGGGTCGTAGGGGGTGGTTTCGCTGAACAGTCCTGCTTTGCCAAGTGAGCCGTATACTTCATCTGTCGAGACGTGAAGAAAGCGGAACCTATCCTTTGCTACTGCAGACAAGCCTCCGTAGTGTTGTCTAGCTGCTTCGAGCATATTATACGTGCCAATAACATTGGTTTGTAAGAAAGCTTCAGAATTTTCAATAGAACGGTCTACGTGGCTTTCAGCAGCAAGATGTAAAATCCAATCAGGCTTAAAGTCATTCACTGTTTTATTTACTGTTGTTTGATCGCAAATATTGATTCGTGCAAACTGGTAGTGTGGATCATCCTCCACATCTGCTAGTGTGGAAAGATTACCTGCGTAAGTAAGAGCATCTAGATTTAAAATGTGATAGCTATTTTTTTTAAGAAGACTTTTAATAAGATTGCTGCCAATGAATCCAGCGCCGCCTGTAACAAGAATTTTCAATTTTTTTAAAAAATTTAGTGAATCGGGTAAGGTAATTTTTGTGAGCCCTCTAATACAGCTACTAAGATAGAGATTTAGGCAAGATTAAGTCGGTTTCTCGTTGCAGCCACATATAGAGATTTTTGGTTAAGAGCTGGCAGTCGTTTGAAGCTATAGCTAAGTCAGCATTTGGCGTTGGTTGATTGAGAATATTTTTTGCGGCCTCGCGTAAAGTGCTTGGCAAATTCGGCCACCAAGATTCGCGCACTGGGTAACCTTCATCTTTAAGGAGTAAGTATAGGCTCTTGAGCAGCACAATTGTAGGGTGCGGGCGCTCACAAAAAGCATCTAGGCTACGTTCGACACGATGATAAAGATTTGCGTAGTCTCCCATCTGAGGGCTATTCGTAGCTAGCACAGCAGAGAACTCCGAAGCAGCCAGCAGCTTTTGATAATTTTGTCCAATCTCGCTACGTCGGACGAGTGTTCGGTAGTTGCTCACAAAAAGAGCATTCCCTTGCTTGGTAGTTTCTAAATCTATCTCGGCCGTGTCGAAAAGATCGGGGGTATCAGTAGTAGAGGATTTCTTTTTTGCTATTCGCTTTAGACAATAAAATGTGCCCGATTCTGGACTAAGCACTGTTAGCTTAAGAAAGGACTCACCAGAGCTTTCCAGACTTAATACTAGGGCTTTATGTGTATCAATCATACCCTAAATATAGTGACTCGTTGCCTTGTTGAATCGCGCTCAAGGGCACTCTTTTTACTATCTTTTTTATTATACAAAAAGTGGGACTAATTATGTATCCGCCTCTGCAGCTTTGGGATTATTAACTACTACTGCTTTGTCGCCGTGATTTGGCACGACTGCACCTCCTGAGATAATCAGTTTCATCCCATCTGCAATCGACATGTTTAAAGTAGTAATGCCTTCTTCCGGGAGCATGAGTAGAAATCCGCTGGTTGGATTCGGTGTGGTAGGTACGAAAACATTAAATATGGACTCCCCAGTAACTGCTTGAGCCTCTCCCTTCGATTCGCTGGTAAGAAAACCAATGACGTAGCAGTTTTTACGTGGGTATTCAATCAGGACAACTTCTTGAAAAACAGCATTTTTCTGCTGGCTAAAGGTATCCACTATTTGTTTTGCCGTGCGATACACGGTATTAATAAATGGTACATTGTCTAGTAAGCGCTCGAAGCTATGTAGACAGATACGACCCACAAAAAGTTTTGAACCATAGCCAAGTAGCGTAATGAGCAGTAGTACGACTAGCACTGATAGGACTTCGAGGCTGAATTGAGCGATGGGCATATCATTCCACATCGGATCCAAGTACCAGAAGAAAAAGTTACTTGCTGGTGTGCCGATTCGGTCGAGCAAGAAATTAATAACGATTACAGTAACTCCAAGTGGGAGTATTACAAAAACCCCTGTTATGAAGGCGTTACGTAAGGAGCGAAGCATTAGAAAGGTAAAATAAATAAAAGTGTATTTTTTATATCAACAGTGCATTCTGCTACTGTAAACATAATACGGAGATTATTCAGCAGCCATAAATTATATAGTTAAAATATTTATATAATATTATAACTGTTTTATGTTCCCTTTGGCGAGTTGCGCTTGCGCTACCTAAGTTCCTCTTTAGTCAAGTGGCATGGAAAATCTACAAAATGATTACGAAGGCCTTATCTTTGACATGGATGGAACTTTAGCTGACACAATGCCAACACATTTTATTGCATGGTCGAAAACATTTAAAAAATATAACATCAATTTTTCAGAGGATCGATTTTATGCTCTTGGCGGCGTTCCAGCAGAAGCTATTATTACAATGCTGGCGAAAGAGCAGGGGCATTCGATTGATGCAGTAGCAATCGCGATCGAGAAAGAGAAATTATTCGAATTCTTGCTCGGAGAGGTGCAACCGGTTAAGGAAGTAAAAGCAATAGCTCAGCGTTATCGAGAGCTCCTTCCTATGGCTGTCGCTACTGGTAGTCCGATGTGGGTAGCTGAGAAGATTTTAACAGCTTTAGGTATGAGAAATTGGTTTGCTGCGGTCGTCACTGCTGACTGTATAGAAAATCCAAAACCGGCTCCTGATATCTATGTGAAAGCGGCGCGCTTAATTGGCGTAGATCCACAGCGCTGCCATGCATTTGAAGATACCGAGTTAGGACTACAAGCAGCTTCAAGCGCAGGCATGGATGTCATCAATATTAATACGCTACGACGTTAGAGATTGGCATAAATCGTTTATCATCAATAGCACTTGTATGAGGTGCGCTTACAACCTACCCTCTCATTAGTTGTGGAGGGGCTTTGTAGTAACAAGAATTCGGTAAATATTAACCTTGAATAGCTGCTTGAGCTGCAGCTAGACGTGCAACTGGTACACGTGGAGGCGAGCAGGATACATAGTTAAGGCCTACGCTATGGAAGAATTTAATGGAAGCTGGGTCACCGCCATGTTCGCCGCAAATGCCAAGCTTTATCCCCTTGCGAGCAGCACGGCCTTTCTGTGCACCAATTTCAACAAGCTGACCAACGCCACCTGCATCGATAGAAGCAAATGGGTTTTGAGGTAAGATATCGAGCTCTTTGTACTTTGCCAGGAAGGAGCCAGCATCATCACGGCTCATACCGAGTCCGGTTTGAGTCAGATCATTTGTACCAAAGCTGAAAAATTCTGCAGTTTCAGCAATCTCATCGGCAGTTAGCGCGCCGCGAGGAACTTCAATCATGGTGCCTACTAAATATTTAAACTTAACTTTTTTAGCGGCCATGACTTCTTTTGCTACTCGGTGCACAACAGCAACTTGATTCTTTAGCTCATCCGCAAATCCGACAAGTGGGATCATGACTTCTGGTACCACTTTGACAGGACTCTTGAGCTTGTAGCAAGCTGCGGCTGCTTCAAATATAGCGCGTGATTGCATCTCTGTTATCTCTGGGTAGGAGATACCGAGTCGGCAACCGCGATGACCTAACATCGGGTTTGCCTCGTGCAAAGCATGTACTCGGTTGGAGATAACGTCGATATCGACACCTAATGAGTTCGCTAAATCTCGCTTGGACGAATCATCGTGCGGTAAGAATTCATGCAGCGGTGGGTCGAGTAGGCGTACTGTTACAGGACGGCCACCCATTGCCTTAAACAATCCGGTAAAGTCTTTGCGCTGGAATGGAAGAAGCTTTTTTAGAGCTGCGCGTCGTTCCTTCTCGTCGGTAGCGAGAATCATTTGGCGCATGAAAGTGATCCGGTCACCTTCAAAGAACATATGCTCTGTACGGCATAGCCCGATTCCCTCAGCCCCATATGCTACTGCAGCTTTAGATTGATCGGGAGAGTCTGCATTTGTACGCACGCCCATCTTGCGGGACTTGTCCGCCCAAGTCATGACTTTTTCGTACATCTGATAGGTGTAGCTCTTACTTGGCTTTAACTGACCATTGAGCACTTGATTGACTTCAGACGGAGCAGTTGAAACCGAGCCTGCATAAACATCGCCGGTTGTACCATTAATAGAGATGTCATCACCCTCTTTAAGTACTTTTCCACTTACTTTAAGAGTTCCTGCGCCGTAATTAATAATTACATCCGAGGCGCCGCAGACACATACTTTGTTCATCTGACGAGCCACTAGTGCAGCGTGGGAAGAGACACCTCCGCGTGATGTAAGAATGCCATCCGCGGCGATCATACCTCGCAGATCTTCTGGCGTAGTCTCCACTCGGCATAATATTGCTCTTCCACCTGCGGCAGCAACTGCTTCCGCTTTATCTGCTGTGAAGCAAACCTTACCAGAAGCAGCACCTGGACCAGCAGGTAAGCCAGTCGCTAGGGTTTTTGCTTTCTTTTCGGCAACTGGATCAAATACTGCAACGAGCAGTGAGGAGATTGAATCCGCAGGAATCTTGAGCAAAGCTGTTTTTTGATCGATTAGTCTTTCTTTGTTCAGTTCCACTGCAATACGAACTGCAGCTAAGCCAGTGCGCTTACCATTACGAGTTTGTAGCATGTATAGTTGGCCGTTTTCAACGGTAAACTCGAAGTCCTGCATGTCCTTAAAGTGTTTCTCAAGCTTTTTTCTAACTGCTTCTAGGTCATCATATGCTTGTGGCATTTCATCCTTAAGCTGTGCAATTGGATTTGGTGTGCGAATACCAGCAACAACATCTTCACCCTGAGCGTTGATAAGATATTCACCATAGAATACTTTTTTGCCGTTTGCAGGATCACGAGTGAAAGCTACGCCGGTGGCGCAGTCGTCACCCATATTGCCAAATACCATTGCTTGTACATTAACAGCAGTGCCCCAAGCAGCAGGGATACCGTATTTCTGTCGATAGAGAGTAGCACGCTCATTTTGCCAAGATTTAAACACTGCTCCAACAGAGCCCCAAAGCTGCGCGTATGCATCTTGTGGGAAAGATTTACCTGTGCGTTTTTTGATGACTGCTTTGTAACGTTGAATCAGCTCTTTTAAGTCATCTGCAGTAAGCTGATTGTCTAGTATAACACCAGCTTCTTTACGAAGCTTTTCAAGAGTATCTTCGAAGGGGCAATGCTCGTTTTCGCTTCTAGCTTGTACGCCCATAACTACATCTCCATACATTTGAATAAAGCGGCGATAACAGTCATAGGCAAAAGCCTCGTTACCTGACTCATTCGCTAGCGCCTTAACAGTCTTGTCGTTGAGGCCTAGATTTAAGATTGTATCCATCATCCCAGGCATCGACTCGCGTGCTCCAGAGCGAACCGACAACAATAGAGGATTCTTTGCTGCGCCAAGCTTCTTACTAAGCTCCTTTTCTATCGTAGCAACCGAAGCAATAACTTCTTTTTCTAGACTCTTTGGGTAGGTGCGTTTGTGGTCATAGAAGTAAGTGCAGACCTCTGTAGTCAATGTGAAACCTGGAGGTACGGGTAAGCCAATACGTGCCATTTCAGCAAGGTTCGCACCTTTGCCTCCTAGTAATTCGCGAAGCTTCGAACTTCCATCGGTCTTCTTACCGAAGTCATAACTGTATTTTATGACCTGTTTTTTCGTAGATTTCTTTACTTTTTTTGCTTTTTTAGCTGGCATGGGGATGACCTTATTGAATCTATGGGTGATGTTGTAAATGCGCTCATATTATTTAATATTGCACATTAAAAAGCGTGTAGAAAATGTATTTCGTATTATGTGTCAATGGATTTGGTACACTTTCAGTCAGTCCCATTAAAAATTATAGCCATGCAATAGGTGTATTAGGATTGCTTTAACCCGCATTAAGTCGTTACAGAAAGCTTTGATGAATAGTCCACAGGACAGTGATAATGGCTTCGATACCTATGACTCCGAGTCGGATGCAGACGCTACAGCCATGTCTTTTTTGGAGCACCTCGAAGAGTTTCGCTGGACCGTAGCACGCAGTCTAATTGCATTTGTGCTCGGTGTAGTCGTTGTTGTAGTTTTACTACCTAAAATTTCAGGATTCTTACAAATGCCACTGGTACATGCCTATGGATCGGTTGAGGCAGTCGAGCAAAAGTTAATCACCTATAAGCCGATGGGAGTATTTTCGGTTTTTGTTCAAATCGCGCTCTTAGGTGGCTTGGTATTATCAATGCCCTTTTTCCTCTATTTTATCGCATGTTTCATCGCTCCAGGTCTTACAAATCGCGAGCGTCGTGTGGTGCGTCCTGCATGTTTTGCAGCATTTGTTTTATTCCTTTTAGGGGTCTGCATGGCATTCTTTATTATCCTACCTTTAACTTTATCTGTTTCGGTTAGGTTTAACCAATTGATGGATTTTCAGGTCTTACTGGCAGCATCTGAATATTACAATATGGTTGTTTGGTTCTCTCTGGCTACAGGAGCAATTTTTCAGTTTCCGCTAATTCTAGCTATCCTCGTTTTTATACAAATCTTAAGAGTCGAGCAATTAAGACGCTCGCGCCGTGTTGTTTTTGTAGGAATGATGATTTTTTCTGCTTTCCTAACTCCTGGGGGAGATTTTTTATCTCTGCCATTAACAACCTGTATTTTGTATGGCCTCTACGAGCTCTCTATTCTAACAGCTGTCCGTATTGAAAGAAAGCGCGGCATAGTCGATGTAGATGCGGTTGCAGACGAGGATGATTGGATGCAAGACTAATTATTTACGCACACGCCCTGAGCTAGCTAAAATTGTAATCTTGAGTTATTAGCAATTATGTAAACTCATTTTACTTCGCTTCTTTTTTTGTCTTCGCTGGTCGGACAGTACAATCATGAACATATTGACAGCGAACCAAAAAGTTGTGGCTATCGGAATAGCGGCAAAACAAGCCTGTAATTTCGCAATTGTTGGATCTTCAGAAAAGGTGTAAGGCACTAGTTGTACACACATGAACCCATAAAAAATTAGCGCCAGGATGACACCTAAAACAATTTGTTTTTTACCAAGTAATTTTTGATATGCGATTACTTTCATTGTTAGTATTATGAAATCCGTCGCATCCGTGCTGTCAAAGCGAATCTTCAGTCTAATTATATAAAATAATAATTACATCTTTTACACTTACGGTATTTTATCGCTTGAATTCATTAAGCTAGTACACATCCTCTAATAATTTCTAATTCGTCCGCTGTTTTTATGGGTACTTTATTTATTAGTCTTTTAACATTAGCACTTCTTCTCATCTCTGCATTCGTAGTGCTGCTTGTTCTCATGCAGCGCACGAGTCAAAGTGGCGGTATGGGCGCGGCATTAGGTGGTGGAGCTGCAGAATCCGCCTTTGGTTCTGACACCTCAAACGTCTTAACAAAAGGTACTATATACGGAATTATTTCCTTCTTTTTAGTGGCGCTTGTTCTATACTTATTGTACCAATCTATCTCTGAAGAACAGTTGGAGGGGGCAAGCACAGAACTACTGATCGTTCCAGAAATGGAAGCTCTTACAGTAAAGGAGGAGCTTCCTATTACCGCTAATGAATCTGCTGATTTAACTACAGTTGAAATGACAACTGCAGAAGACTTACTAGGAACAATGAGAGAAATGAACGATTCTGCTAAAAAGGAAGCGAAGACTTTACCCGCTTCGCAGGCAGCGCCAGTTGAGCCAGCTGTAAATTAATTATACTTGTGCTGAGATACCAATCTCTAATTTTTTTTCTGCTTCCTGTCGGGCTTGTTTCCCAGATTCTCATAACAGCTTTAGTTATCCTACTTTTTGGGTTTCTTCCAGCAGTTGCTCAAACGCAACGAGCCAGCAATTTTAAGCCATCTAACTTACCTAGTCGCTTAGGATTATCGGAGCAAAAGTCTTACTTGCAATCGTTGCGTAACCAAAGAATAGATGGCGATTATTGTTTAAAATTTCAGATAATTCATAAGCCGCGACGAGGTAGCAGTCAGTATTATAACGGCGCTTTATACGGATCATTCAGCGAGAATAAATCCATGATTCGTGTTTTAATAGAAACAACTGGGAAGCTAGATAATAAACTGAGTGCGTATACGGAAATTCAAGCTGAAATAATAATACATGGCGGCGTCAGCCCGTCAGCGTGGTTTCGTAGGAACCAGAACGATTCATTCTTACTTATGCAGAGCACAGAAACTTTTGACCCTTTAGTGCCTAATATCTTATTTCGCACTTTTGATCTTCAGATGCCATATGTGCATTGGCAAAATTACATGTATGTGGGTCCCGATCGAATTGGCCGAGCAGGTGGTGTTCAAGTATTTAATATGTACCCGCCACCAGAATCTCCCGCTGCTTTAGCTGGAGTAGGGTTTGTGCGTATTGCTTTAGATAATACTTACTCTGCTCTGCGTAGGGCTAGCATTATTTTAATTGGCGAAGATGTAGAAAGTGTTTTAGAAACGAGGAGTTTTGCAAAGGTACAAAATCAGTGGATGCTTCGTGAAGTATCTTTGTCCGATCCTATGACTAAAGACTGTACATCTTTTAAAGTTAGTTCGGTAGCTCTTGGTATTACGTTAGACAGTTCTATTTTTAATTCCGTATCCAAAATTCAGGTACCGAATTTAGAGAGTAGTTATTTTGAAGATTTATAATTTCTTTTTATATTTATGAGTGTCTTTTTTGTGATGACATTTCGAGTTGACATATCGACCTGCTAACACAGCCTGTGTATCTATCTTACACGAGATACATTTATGAGTCTTGAAGCCTCTACCCCGTTGACTTTTGACTTGCAGCAAAACCTTTTGTTTAAGCTGGAGAAAATTCAGCGTCGAGTCGGAGCACGTTCAATTAGTGAACTTATACGATTTGCAATTAGTATTTACGATGCTAAAGAATTAGAGTATCACCATGTTGCGCACCGGCAAATTTCTGTTCGCTTATCGCCTGAGTTGCGTCTGCGCCTGGAGACGCTTAGCAAGAAGAATAAAGTGAGCGTTGGTGTGATCTTACGAGCAGCTTTGAGTGCACTACCTTTAAACCCGTCTACATATAAAACTGAAACCATTATGCCTAAGAAAAAAGTAACAAAAAAAGTGGCTAAAAAAACCACTAAAAAAGCACCAGCTAAAAAAGCTGTTAAAAAAGTTGCCAAGAAAGCACCTGCTAAAAAGAAGGTAGCTAAGAAGGCACCTGCTAAAAAGAAGGTCGCTAAGAAAGCACCGGCAAAAAAGAAGGTAGCTAAGAAAGCACCGGCTAAAAAGAAGGTCGCTAAGAAAGCACCGGCAAAAAAGAAGGTAGCTAAGAAAGCACCAGCTAAAAAGAAGGTCGCTAAGAAGGCACCTGCAAAAAAGAAGGTAGCTAAGAAGAAAAAGTAAGTTCTTTTCT